>NZ_JAURXB010000110.1 GCF_030654605.1 Bradyrhizobium sp. | reverse complement strand
TTCGTCGAGCACCGCTCGACCGAATTCGGCATGGAAAAATCGAAGGTGCCGGGCGACGGCGTCGTCACCGGCTGGGGCACCGTGAACGGCCGCAAGATCTTCGTGTTCGCCAAGGATTTTACCGTGTTCGGCGGCTCGCTCTCCGAGACCCACGCGCAGAAGATCGTCAAAATCCAGGACATGGCGATGAAGGCGAGGGCGCCGATCATCGGGCTGTACGATGCCGGCGGCGCCCGGATCCAGGAAGGCGTAGCTGCGCTGGCGGGCTATTCCTACGTATTCCGCCGCAACGTCATCGCCTCGGGCGTGATCCCGCAGATTTCCGTCATCATGGGCCCCTGCGCCGGCGGCGACGTCTATTCGCCCGCCATGACCGATTTCATCTTCATGGTGAAGAACACCAGCTACATGTTCGTCACCGGCCCCGACGTGGTGAAGACCGTCACCAACGAGGTGGTCACCGCGGAAGAACTCGGCGGCGCCAGCGTGCACGCGACGCGTTCCTCGATCGCCGACGGCGCTTTTGAAAACGACGTCGAGACGCTGCTGCAGATGCGCCGGCTGATCGACTTCCTGCCCAGCAACAACACCGACGGTGTGCCGGAATGGCCGAGTTTTGACGACATCGAGCGGGTCGACATGTCGCTGGACACGCTGATCCCCGACAATCCGAACAAGCCCTACGACATGAAGGAACTGATCCTGAAGGTGGTCGACGAGGGCGACTTCTTCGAGATTTCGGAAGCCTTCGCCAAAAACATCGTCACCGGTTTCGGCCGCATCGCCGGCCGCACGGTGGGCTTCGTCGCCAACCAGCCGATGGTGCTGGCGGGTGTGCTGGACTCTGACGCCTCGCGCAAGGCCGCGCGGTTCGTCCGCTTCTGCGATGCCTTCAACATTCCGATCGTGACCTTCGTCGACGTACCCGGGTTCCTGCCGGGCACCGCGCAGGAGTACGGCGGTCTGATCAAGCACGGCGCCAAATTGCTGTTCGCATTCTCGCAGGCCACGGTGCCGCTGGTCACGATCATCACCCGCAAGGCCTATGGCGGCGCGTTCGACGTGATGGCGTCGAAGGAAATCGGCGCCGACATGAACTACGCCTGGCCGACCGCGCAGATCGCCGTGATGGGCGCCAAGGGTGCCGTGGAAATTATCTTCCGTCAGGATATCGGCGACGCTGACAAGATCGCCGCGCGCACCAAGGAATATGAAGACCGCTTCCTGTCCCCCTTCGTCGCCGCCGAGCGCGGCTACATCGACGACGTCATCATGCCGCATTCGACCAGGCGGCGGATCGCCCGGGCGCTGGCGATGCTGAAAGACAAGCACGTCGAGATCCCGATGAAGAAACACGACAATTTGCCGTTGTGAAGGTCTGACCCATGCCCACCGCCTATTTCGTCGTTCGCGCCACCGTCAGCGATCCCGCCAAGCGCGCCGCGTTCGACGCGTGGTACCAAAAAGAACATCTGCCTGACGCCACCAAGGCGTTCGGCATCACCAGGGCGCGGCGGTTCTGGAGTGCCAGCGATCCGTCGCTGCATGTGGCGATGTATGAGTTTTCCGATCTGGCGGCGCTGGAGCGCGGCACCGGTCCCGACACCATGAAGCCGCTGGTCGCCGAATTCGACCGCTGCTGGCCCGGTGTCACCCGCACCCGCGAGGTGCTGGTGCTGGCGGAGGATTTTGCGGCGGCGTGAGCTCCTCTCGCCGTCGTCCCCGCGAACGCGGGGACCCATAATCCCGGTCATCTGTTGTTGAAAAAGGCCGTTGACCAGTGTGCTCGACAACAATGGCCGCGGCGTATGGGTCCCCGCGCCCCGTGCGCAATTGCGCACTAGGCGGGGACGACGATGGAGTTGTTATCGCTCCGCGCATCGAACCCGCTTCCTTCCCATCGCGACAAACGGGACCACGAGGGAAGGGGACTTCATGAAAAAATGGCTTTGCGGGGCGGCGGCATTGCTCGCCGCGGCTCCGGTGTTCGCGGCCGATGTCGCGACCTGCACGCTCGGGGCCGACCGCAAGACGGTCACGGTGACCGCCAGCAATCCCTATGCGCAGGTGATGGCCTGCGAGGTGAACTGCCATATGGCGATACCCAACGGGCTCGCCACCGTGGTCTGCGTCAAGCCGGTGCCGGTCGGCGCCAAGGATTTCGTGATGTGCACGGAGACCGCGAAGGCGGGCGCGACCTATACCCGGGTCAAGGAAACCGAGGCCAATTGCCCGGATCCCGCGGCGCCGCCGGCGGCTGTAAAAAAGGATGAGGACGACGACGCCGAGGCGGAGGCCCTGATGCAGAAGATGATGAAGCAGGGGCAGGATTTTCTCGACCGGCAGAAGCGGAAGTAGCCTTTCGGTCGCCTCACTTCATCGACATGCTGTCCGATCGCGGCCAATTCCGGCGCCGCCGGGCCGGTCGCATCCGCTACTAAAAGCCGGTCGAACCGGCTTGCCAAGCCTCCGGCGTAATGGCCTAATCGAGCAATTCAACCAAGCAAAAACCAACCTCCACAGGGAAACGCATCATGGGCTTTCAATCGCAGCGCGCTGGCGCGGGCGCCCTTCATCTTACACTGGCATCAGTCGCGCTTGCGGTCACGTTGGCTTGCGGACCGGCTGCGGCGCAGGACTGGCCGACCAAGCCGGTGACGTTCATCGTGCCATTCGCCGCGGGCGGCGGCACCGATGCTTTCGCTCGTCCGCTGACAGCGCAACTCGACAAGCAGCTCAACCAGCGCTTCTTGATCGACAATCGCGCCGGCGCCGGCGGCACCGTCGGGGCGTCCGCGGCGGCCAAGGCCGAGTCCAACGGCTACAATTTCTTCGTCGGCGCCGCGCACCACGCCATCGCGCCGGCGATCTATCTCAAGCTCGATTACGATCTCGAAAAGGATTTTGTCCCGGTCGTCCTGATCGCGGCCCCGCCGCAGGTGGTGACGGTCAATCCGTCCAAGGTCCAGGCCAAGACGCTGGCCGAGTTCATCGCCTATCTGAAGGCCAATCCGAACAAGGTGGATTACGCCTCGGCCGGTCGCGGCACCACGCATCATCTCTCGGGAGAATTGTTCCAGATCCTCTCCGGTACGCAGATGAACCACGTGCCCTATCGCGGCGCGGGCCCTGCGATGCAGGATCTGGTTTCCGGGCAAATCCACGTCATGTTCGACGGGCTCGGCACCTCCGCCAACCAGATCCAGTCAGGCACGCTGCGCGGCCTCGCGGTTGCAGCGCCGGCGCGTTCGCCCGCGATCCCGGATGTCCCGACCTCGGCGGAAGCGGGATTGAAGGGATTCGAAGTCTCGACCTGGTATGCGCTGTTCGCGCCAAAGGGCACGCCGCCGGAGATCGTCGCGAAGATGGCGGCCGAAGTGCGCAAGGCGCTGAATTCGGATCTGCTCAAGGAAATCTGGGCGAAGAACGGCTCCGCCACGCCAAACCTGGCGGGCCCGGAGTTCGGAAAATTCGTCAATTCCGAAGTTGCGCGCTGGGGCGACGTGGTGAAGAAGGCCGGCATCAAGCCGGAGTGATCGAACGCGTTGTCGAACGAAAATTTGCGCGGACTTGATCCGTAAAGAAGTCGTCGTCCCGGCCTTGAGCCGGGACCCATACGCCGTGACGTCTCGTTATGGCAAATCGATGGACGCTTTCCTTGGACCACTGGCGTCACGGCGTATGGGTCCCCGCGTTCGCGGGGACGACGGGAGAGTTACCCTCACTTCATCCCCGTGCAACTCGCGTAAAACGTCGTGGTCGCCGGCCAGTCCGAGAACATGCCGCGCACGCCGACCTGTTGCGCCAGCACGTCGAGCACGGTGAGCGTGTCGCCGTCGCGGTCGATCGCGGCCTTGATCGATTTGTGATAGAAGCCGCCGCCGCGGTCGAGCGGGCCGTCGCGCTCCAGCGACCATCCGATCAAATCGAGGCCGGCGGCCTTCGCCGCTTTGGCATATTCCGACGGCACGATCTCGCGCTTGTCGTTCAGCGCCAGCATCATGGCGATCGGCGGCGCCAGGATTTTGACGCCCTGCGCTTTCAGTTCGGCCATCGTCGGCTTCCATGTCTCGGGCTTGGCGGGGTGCAAACCGGACGTCTCGTAGCGGTCCTCGAGATATACCGCTTGCGCCGCGAACTCCGGCTCGGTCCTCACCCAATACAGGATGTCGGCAAGGCTAAAGCTCTGGGCGAACACGTCGCGTGCCGGAATGCCCGCGTCCTTGTAGGCCCGCAGCATCTGCGATGCGTATTTCTCCTGGGTGTAGTCGCCGTCGAACGGCATCGCGACTTCGGGCGCCTTCAGTTCCGGCGTGAATTTGGCTCCAAGACTCCTGATCAGCGCGATGCTCTCGTCGTGGGTCATCAGCGTGCCGGAATGGCTGTAGAGATCGGTGCGCCAGCGCGGCGTGCCGTTCTGATATTCGGCCACGGAGGTGGCGTTCGGATTGAAGCCGTCCATCTTGGCCGACAGCGTCCTGAATTCGGCCAGGGTGATGTCGCTGGTGCAGCACTTCGCGGATGCCTTGCGGCCGGTGGCGGGATCGGCCGGAATGAACGGCATGGTGCATTTTGCCGCAAGCGCGGGCAGCGACAGGATGTTGGTCGTGGTGTGCAGGTCGCATTGCGAATGCCGGCACACCAGTTGCCGGTCTTTTGTAAACGTCACATCGCATTCGATCACGCCTGCGCCCATTCGGGCCGCCGCGGAATAGGACTCCCTGGTGTGCTCGGGGAATTGCAGCGCCGCGCCGCGATGGCCGATGGAAAAATCGGTCTTGTGAAAAGGCCCGGTGCATTGCTGAAGTTTCTGCTTCAGCGGCCCGTCCTTCATCTTGTCGACGAGGTAGAAGGGCCGGGGACCGATCTGCGCCTCGCGCGGCAGATCTTGCGCGACAGCGGGCACGATGAAGGCGACGCACAACAGCGCGGACAGCAGGGCGGAGCGGTGGCGGATCGGCATGGGCGGTTCTCACTGATGATGCGCAGGCGGATATCATAGCATTGTGACAGGAGGTGGGTTGCGTATCCCATCTCTATCGTCGTCCCTGCCTAGTGCGCAATTGCGCACGAACGCAGGGACCCATAACCACAGGTGCCGTTTACTGCAGAAGGCGTCGCGGTTCAGTGCTTGAGCCGACGGTACACGGCGTATGGGTCCCTGCGTTCGCAGGGACGACAGCGGGGATGTGGTGCGATAAGTTGCATCGGTTCAGCCGGCATTCATCTGGCCGCGATCACACTCTCCTCGCATCACTCCATAGTGCCGCGACGAGGGAGATGTCATGGAACGCCGCCACTTTCTGAAACTCGCTTTTGGATTTGCCGCGGGCGCGGTGGCGCTGGCCGCGGGCGCTGAGGCCGAGGCCGCACCGCTCACGCCGCAACCGCTCACGAAAGACCTGCCGCCCGGAAACAGCGATGCGCAACCGGCGGTCACTACCGCTGATGAAGCGGATCGTCTGGCGCCCGAACAGGTGCGCTGGGGCCGCGGTCGCGGCAGGGGGTGGGGCAGGCGGGGTTGGGGCCGCCGCCGCTGGGGTTGGCGCCGCCGTCGATATTGGGGCTATCGCCGCCGCGTGCGTCGCCGCTACTGGCGCCGGCGCTATTGGCGCCGCCGTTACTGGTAAGTGCAATCGTTCCGGTTCGCGGGAGGGCGGATTTCCGTCCTCCCGTTGCTGCGTTGACGTCGGGCCGCCGGATGCGCAGCCCGCCAACAAAAAACCCCGCGCGAGCGGAGTTTTTGCCGTGATGCGTGACGTAAACTCAGTAACGGCAGCGTCCCGCATACCAGACCATGCCACGGGGGCAGACCCGGGCGCGCGGCACCACCACGACCGGAGCCGTCCGGTACACGACCGGCGGACGCACCACGACCACGCGGCGATTGGAGACGCATCCGCCATAGGGGCCGCGGTGGAAGCCAGGGCCACATCCCTGTGCAGCGTCGGCGACGGGAGCGAAGCCCACAACGGTAGTTGCAAGCAGGGCTGCTGCGATCAGATATTTCATGTCTTCTCTCTCATTGCATGCCGCATTGCACGGCGCCGGAATCCCTGTGATTCGACAGGTTGCCGAATACAACACGCCGGTCCATTTGTGCGACCTTAATGCGGCGACCTGAACGCGGAATGAATGCGCACGGCGACGGTTTCATTGAGCGCAGCGATTAATCCGAACTCTCGCCGAACAGCGCGGCAAAACGCTTCTCGCCGCTGCGGGTGAAATTGACGACCCGGCTGCCGGGGGCGGCGTCGCGTGCCGCCCAGTTCAGTTCGGTGAACCGCGCCATGATCGCCGCGCCCAGCGTGCCCGCGAGATGATGGCGCCGCTCGCTCCAGTCGAGGCAGGCCTTGCACAGCGGGCGGCGCGGATGCGCCAGCGCGGCCGAGTCGATCTGCAGCGCCTTCGCCATGAAGCGCTCGCCCTCGGCGGTGAGCTCGATCGTCTGCCTGGTCTGGCGCAGCAGGCGCTGCTTGCGCAGGCTGTCCAGCATCTGCACGCCGAGATCGCCGGCCAGATGGTCGTAGCAGATCCGCGCGCGGCGCAGCGCCGGATCCTTCGGCCCGGTGCGCAGGCGCATGTGGCCGGCGCGTGCGGCCAGGCCGGCGAGGCCCTCGAGCACGCCGGCGACATCGGGATCGCTGAGCCGGTAATAGCGGTGGCGGCCCTGCTTTTCCTGCTCGATCAGACCGCCAACCTCGAGCTTCGACAAATGCGAACTCGCGGTCTGCGGCGTGATGCCGGCCTGGTGCGCCAGCTCGCTGGCGGTCAGCGCGCGGCCACCCAGCAGCGCGGTCAGCATGTTGGCGCGCGCGGGATCGCCGACCAGAGCGGCGATCATGGCGATGTCGGGACCGGCTTTCATAGTTCGATGTTAGACGAAGCATCGATGTCGTCAAGGGGATTATGTTGATTGGACCGACGCTATTCCCGTTCGTCATTGCGAGGAGCCAACGGGTCGCGCGAATGCGCGCCCGATGACAGGCTCCGCGACGAAGCAATCCAGCCTGTTGTTGGCAAAGCTGGATTGCTTCGCTTGCGCTCGCAATGACGGCTGCTGGAACATTGGAGTCTAAAAAATTGACCATCACCGTTTTCATCCGCTACCAGCTCGATCCGTTCAAGCGCGCGATGTTCGAGCAGTATTCGAAAAACTGGCTCACCATCATTCCGAAATGCGGCGGCGACCTGCAGGGATAC
>NZ_JAURXB010000073.1 GCF_030654605.1 Bradyrhizobium sp. | reverse complement strand
TACGGCTTATACGTACTCTCCCCGGTGAGCTACGCTCTGTTGCCACCGTCGCCTGCGAACGGGTTCGCAAGCTTGGCGCCAGCCTTGCGGCGCCAGGACCACACGATTTCGCCGTACGCTTCGGCACCGCTCGTCTGCACGGCCTGTGATCGCTGACGGAGTTTATCCCGCCCTGCAATCCTTTTCCGCACACGATGCCGCTGCGTCCACCGCATCCCATCCCAACGTTCGGTGACGATGGCCAACGCCCCTTCCAATGGGGACAGGATGGCGTGATTCGTAACGGTGATTTGCCCTTCGGGAAAAGCGAAATTTTACCCGACGGGCTAATTTGTCGCATCCCGTCGGGTCGGCCCAGGTACAGGTGTCATCGCCCGACTTGATCGGGCGACCCAGTATTCCGGAAGCGCTGAGGATAGAGCCGAGAAGCCGCGGCGTACTGGATCGCCCGGTCAAGCCGGGCGACGACGATTGAGAGCCGGACTGCTTCGTCGCAAGAGCTCCTATGCGCAAACGCTTCGCATTTGTCGCGGGCAATGACGGCTGCAGGAATTTTGTTTCAAGTCATGCAAGGTAATGCTTCCTTGCCTGGCCCCGAGTTCGGTATGGTGTGCGCCAACCCGTCCTGCGAGGCACTTTGCCCCGCGCCAATCGACCAGCCATCCAAGGGAGTGAGCCCATCATGAAACGCCGCACGTTCCTCAAAGGCAGCGCCATCGCCGGCGCGACCACGCTGGTTGCAGCGCCCGCGATCGCCCAATCGGCGCCCGAGATCAAATGGCGCCTGACCTCGAGCTTTCCGAAGTCGCTCGATACCATCTTCGGCACCGCGCAGACCTTTGCGAAATACGTGGCTGACGCCACCGACAACAAGTTCCAGATCCAGACCTTCGCGGCGGGCGAGATCGTACCGGGCCTGCAGGCGCTCGATGCGGTGAGCACCGCGACCGTCGAGATGGCGCAGACCCCGCTCTATTTCTACATCGGCAAGGAGCCGGCGCTGACCTATGCCACCGGCGCGCCCTTCGGCATGAACCATCGCCATCAGCATTCCTGGTGGACGTTCGGCGGCGGCGCCGAACTCGTCAACGAAGCGCTGGCCCCTTTCAAGACGCACGCCATCCTGTGCGGTAACTCCGGCACCCAAATGGGCGGCTGGTTCCGCAAGGAGATCAAGACAGTCGATGACCTCAAAGGCCTCAAATTCCGCATCGCCGGCATGGGCGGCCATGTGCTCGCCAGACTCGGCATCGTGCCGCAGCAGATCGCGGGCGGCGATGTCTATTCAGCGCTCGAGAAAGGTTCGATCGACGCCGCGGAGTTCGTCGGTCCTCATGATGACGAGAAGCTCGGCTTCCACAAGGTAGCGAAGTACTACTACTTCCCGGGCTGGTGGGAAGGCGGGGCCATGCTCCACATGATCGTGAATCAGGAAAAATGGAGCGCGTTGCCCAAACAGTACCAGGCCATCCTCAACCAGGCCGGCGCGGCAGCGGGCACCTGGATGATCGAGAAATATGACAGCGTCAATCCGGCGGCCCTGAAACGCCTGATCGCCGGTGGCGCGGAGCTGCGCGCGTTCCCGCAGCCGGTCATGGAAGCCTGCTACCAGGCCACGCAGGACCATCTGAACGAGATCGCCGGGAAGAGCCCGCTGTTCAAGAAGACCAAGGACAGCCACGACGCGTACATGAAGGAAGTGCTCTCCTACACGCAGATCGCGGAGAACTATTACGACAACTTCCTGCTCGCCAAGATGCGCAAGGGGTGAGTCCCGGAATCGTAGGGCGGGTTAGCGAAGCGTAACCCGCCGCTTCTCGCGCGGTTTCGCTGAAATCGCGGTCAGGTGATGAATACCGGTCAGTTGCATCGCTACTTCCCCGCGCGTCGTTCCGTCGCCTCCAAGGCCGGCCTTGCCGGTTTGGGACGCTCGTTAACATGATGTAGGGTGCGCCTCCCGGATTGGCTACCTGCCCGCGCCGCTCGTTCAAGGACCGCACCATGCCCGACCATCTGACCGTGACAGACGAAGACGCCATCCGCGTGATCGCGATGCTGCGGCCGGAAAAGAAGAACGCGATCACGCAGGACATGTATCGCGCGATCAGCGACGCGATCAACAGCGCACAGCAGGACGCCGGCATCCGCTGCATCCTGATCGCAGGCAGCGGCGGCGTGTTCACCGCCGGCAACGACCTCGAGGATTTCCTGAAAGACGGCACCGCCAGTTCGGATACGCCGCGCAAATCCAATGCCATCAAGTTCCTCTATGCGCTGGCGCACAATACAAAGCCGCTGGTCGCCGCGGTCGACGGCATCGCGATCGGCATCGGCACCACCATGCTGTTCCATTGCGATTACGTCGTCGCCTCCACGACCGCGACGTTCTCCACGCCCTTCATCCATCTCGGGCTGGTTCCGGAAGGCGCCTCCAGCCTGCTGATGCCGCGCACCATGGGATATCAGCGCGCCTTCTCCACGCTGGTGATGGGCCGCAAGGTCTCGGCCGAGGACGCGCGCCTCGCCGGCTTCGTCAGCGAGGTGGTGGCGCCGGGCGAGACCGAAGCCGCGGCGCGCAAGGTGGCGCGCGAAATCTGCGCGCTCCCGGCGGAAGCGGTCGCGATCTCGCGCAAGCTGCTCCGGCCGTCGCCGGAAGACCTGACGCGACGGATCGACCAGGAGAGCCATCTGTTCGGCGAGCGCATGCGCTCGGCGGAAGCGGTGGCCGCGTTCCAGGCGTTCTTCGCGCGCAAGAAGGCATGAGGCTGCACCGTCATTGCGAGCCAACGGGTCGGCGCAACGCGCCGCCCGATGATAAACTCCGCGAAGCAATCCAGCTTTGCTCTGCCGCACTATGGATTGCTTCGTCGCTTCGCTCCTCGCAATGACGAAAAAAGATATGAGACGCTCGTTTTATCGAACCTTCGCAGTCTTGATACTGCTGATCGCACTGGCCCCCGCCCCACCCGCATCGGCGCAAGCCGCACCGGTCGAGCTGCGCATTCTCGCCATCAACGATTTCCACGGCTATCTGCAACCGCCACCGGGCGGCATCCGGATCGTCGATCCCGAGGACAAGAGCAAAAAGATCGCGGTCGAGGCCGGCGGCGCCGAGCACATGGCCACAGCGGTCAGGCAATTGCGCGACGGACACAGCAACACGATCTTCGTCGCCGCCGGCGACCTGATCGGCGCCAGCCCGTTCCTGTCGGCGATGTTTCACGACGAGCCCACCATCGAATCGCTCGACATGATGGGGCTCGCGGTGGCTGCCGTCGGCAATCACGAATTCGACGAGGGCAAGAACGAGTTGCTGCGGATGCAGAACGGCGGCTGTCATCCGATCGACGGATGCCAGGGGCCGCATCCGTTTCTCGGCGCGAAATTCCGTTATCTGGCCGCCAGCACCTTCGAGAAGAGCACCAGCAAGACCCTGCTTCCCGCCTACGCGGTCCGGGAGTTCGGCGGCATTCCCGTGGCCTTCATCGGCCTGACCCTGAAGGGCACGCCGAATCTGGTTTCGCCGGTCGGCGTCGCCGACCTCGAATTTCGGGACGAGGCCGATACCGTGAATGCGCTGCTGCCGGAACTGAAGGCGCGCGGCGTCGAGGCCATCGTGGTGCTGATCCACGAAGGCGGGTTCCCGACCGGCGACTATAATGAGTGTCCCGGCATCTCCGGCCCGATCGTCGACATCGTCAAGAAATTCGATCGCGCGGTCGATGTGGTGGTCAGCGGCCATACCCATCGACCCTATGTCTGCGATATCGACGGCAGGCTGGTCACCTCGGCCGACAAATACGGCACCGTCGTCACCGCGATCGACCTCAAGCTCGATCCCGCCACCCGCGACGTCATCAGCGCCCGCGCCGACAATGTCATCGTCCGCACCGACGCCTTTGCCAAAGATTCGCAACAGACCGCCCTGCTCGAAGAATACGACCGGTTGGCCGCGCCGATCGCCAGCCGGCCGGCGGGGTCGATCACCGAAACGCTGTCGCGCACCCCCAACGCCTCAGGCGAAAGCGTTCTCGGCGACATCATTGCCGACGCCCAGCTGGCTGCGACCCGGGCCGAGGTCAACGGCGGCGCGGTGATCGCCTTCACCAATCCGGGCGGCGTCCGCAGCGATATGCTGAAGAAGGACGAGGGCACGGTGACCTATGGCGACGTGTTCGCCAGCCAGCCGTTCCGCAACCAGCTGGTGACGCTGACGCTGACGGGCGTGCAGATCAAGAACATGCTCGAGCAGCAATGGCTCGACCCGAAGCGGCCGCGGATCCTGCATGTCTCTGATGGATTCAGCTATAGCTGGGACGGCGCCAGGCCGATCGGCGATCGCGTCGCCGCCGACAGTATCTCGCTGCACGGCGCGCGCATCGATCCCGCGACGGCCTACCGCGTCACCGTGAACAATTTTCTCGCGGTCGGGGGCGACGGATTCACCGTTTTCACCGAAGGGATCGCGCCGCAGGTCGGCGTCTACGATGTCGACGCGCTCTACGCCTATTTCAGGGCCAACAGTCCGATCGCGCCCGCCACCGGAAATCGCATCGTGCGAATGAACTGAAGTGCTCGCTGCCCATGCTTCGAGACGCTCGCGTTGCTCGCTCCTCAGCATGAGGTTGTTGTGCTTCAACAAGTGAGACCTCATCCTGAGGAGCCGTGCGCTCGCGCGCGGCGTCTCGAAGGATGGGCTGCAAACGAGTAATGATTCCGGCTACTGGCTCTTTCCCAGGCCGCGCTGACCGCCTAGATTAGCCTCCTCTCGCAAAGCGCCTCCGGCGCCAGGGTATTGCATGACCACATTGCTGCTGACGCACCCGGCCTGTCTCGACCATGCCACGCCGCCCGGTCATCCGGAACGCGCCGACCGGCTGCGCGCGGTCGGCGAGGTGCTCGGCGAAGATCGCTTCAACGCCCTGGTGCGCGGCGAAGCGCCGGAGGGCAGCCTCGATTCGGTCACGCTGTGCCATGGCGAGCACTATGTCGGGGAACTCCGGCATATCGCGCCGTCGAGCGGCCTGATCTATATCGACGGCGATACCTCGATGTCGCCGGGCACCTGGGAAGCCGTGATGCGCGGCGTCGGCGGCGCGGTCACCGCCACCGATGCCGTGATGTCGGGCAGCCACGACAACGCCTTCGTCGCGATCCGCCCGCCCGGGCATCACGCCGAGATCAACAAACCGATGGGCTTCTGCTTCTTCGACAACGCCGCGATCGCCGCGCGCCACGCCCAGCGCAAATACGGCATTGCGCGCGCCGCCGTGGTCGATTTCGACGTGCATCACGGCAACGGCACCCAGGAGATTTTCTGGGCCGACCCGACCGTGATGTATTGCTCGACGCACCAGATGCCGCTGTTTCCCGGCACCGGCGCCAGCGGCGAACGCGGCGAGCACGACACCATCGTCAACGCGCCGCTCGCCTCGGAAGATGGCAGCGCCAAATTCCGGTCCGCGTTCGAAAACATGATCCTGCCGCAGCTGCGCAAATTTTCGCCCGAGCTGATCATCGTCTCGGCCGGCTTCGACGCGCATTTCAGGGATCCGCTGGCGTCGCTCAACCTGCAGGCGGAGGATTTCGGCTGGGTCACGCGCCAGCTGATGGACGTCGCCTACTCCAGCGCCAGCGGCCGGATCGTCTCGGTGCTCGAGGGCGGCTATGATCTGCAGGGCCTGAAAGAGTCGGTGGCGTCCCACGTCACCGCATTGATGGGCGCGTGAATTCCCGCCACAATACGCCCGCATAGATACATTTGAGTCTGCGCCTCGCGAAGCGGCGCACCCGGGACAGGACATATGGCCGAAAATACCGCAGTGGACGTCAAGAAGCTGAGCTTCGAACGCGCGATCGAGGAACTCGAATCGATCGTCAAGCGGCTCGAGGACGGCAAGGTGCCGCTGGAAGAATCGGTCGCCATCTACGAGCGCGGCGAGGCCCTGAAACGGCGCTGCGAGGAGCTGCTGCGGCAGGCCGAAGCGCGGGTCGACAAGATCACCACCGATTCCAGCGGCCAGGTCACCGGCACCGAGCCGCTCGACGTGCAGTGACGGCTGGCTGCCCGGCCGGATTGACGTCGCTCCTGGCAGTCGCTCTCGGGCAACAGGGGGGAACAATAGGCGAATTCGCCGGCAGGCGACCCCGGAGAGGGCTGAATTAGTTCTTGGCGCGTTGAGCGGCCTGATATAGTCCGGCCGTCAGTCCGGGGATCAGCAGTAAGTGCGCGTTCAGCACCGCCATATCATCTATGTGCAGGGATACGATCCGCGCGGGCTCGCGCAGTATTACCGCATGTTCAGGACCGAGCTGCGCAAGTTCGGCCGGCTGTACCAGCTCAACGCCACCATCGGCCGCCCGCAGACCTCGCCTGACGGCGAAACCGCGTCGTGGTCGATCGAGACCAGGGCCGGCGACTGGCAGACCCGCACCAGCTACGATTTCCTGCGGTTCGAGGACCTGATCCAGCGCGACCTTGCCGCGCCGATCTGGAGCACGGTTTTCCACGCCATGTGGATCTACTGGCGTCTGGTCTTCCGCGGCACCATTGCGCGGTTCTGGCGGGCGCATTGGCGGTTCGCGACCTTCATCACCTACCCGCATTTCCTGCTGTTTCTGGAGGCGCTGGGGTCGTACGGCGTTGCCTTCGGCTTTGCAAAAGGGCTGCAAGCGCTCGGCGTTCCCGACCTGTTCGGCATGGCTGCCGCGGCGGCGCTGTTCGTCGCTATCCTCGGTACGGTGCTGAAATACACGGAAAACTCCACCTATTTGCTCTATCTGTTGTCCGACACGATCTGGACCTGGGAATTTTCGCACCGGCAGCGGCCGGAATGGGACGCGCGGATCGACCGCTTTGCGCAATACCTCGTTGATGTCGCGCGCTCCAGCGATGCCGAGGAAATCGTCGTCGTCGGCCACAGTTCGGGATCGTTTCTGGGGACCGAAATTCTGGCGCGCGCGCTCAGGCTCGACCCTGACCTCGGACGGCACGGCCCGCGCATCGTGCTTTTGACCATCGGCGGCAATTTCCCGATCGTCGGTTTTCACGCGGCGTCGCAGGATTTCCGCGACGATCTTCGCTTGCTGGCGGTGGAGCCGTCGATCGACTGGATCGACTGCCAGTCGCGCAAGGACGTGATGAATTTCTATCCGTTCGATCCGATTGCCGGCCACGGCATCGACGTCGGCGCCGCCAGGCGCAACCCCACCATCGTGCCGGTCCGGTTCCGCGAAATCATCAGGCCGGAGCACTACAACCTGTTCCGCTGGCAGTTCTTTCGGGTCCATTTCCAGTTCGTGATGGCCAATGAGCGGCCTCATGCCTATGACTTTTTCATGATCGTCTGCGGGCCGATCCCGCTCAGCGACCGTATGGCTCGTCCCGAGGAGGCGCTGGCAATCGCGACCGGCGACGCCAATGCCCGGGAATGGGCCTGGAAAAGGCTCGAATCCGCCGATGCCAGCCCGGCGAATGCCACCGAATTGGACGAGATGGAGCCTTCGGCGCGGCGCCGGGGCTGAATAGCAGGTTCCCCCGCCCTTAACCGTGGAACGCGGCAACGCCCCGGCGGGTTGGCTTTGGCCGTCGCTTTAGTGTAAAGCTTGGAGTTCTATGGGCTACTGAAGGCAGCCTGCCGCCGATTTTTGGCAAGGTTAAGCACCTCAAATGGCTGATAAAATTGACTGAGAAGGGCGAAGCCGCCAAAGGTGATGCATATCACATTGACCGATCCGGAGCGCGACTAGGCTCACTCTTCAGGCTTCGGCCTGCTCAGGTAGCATCCGGCGCCCTGGTTTTCGCTGCGCCGATGTTGCGCAACCCATCTCACGTCGGGCTGACAGTCCCGACCTGCAAAATTGGAATATCGCTGTGACCACATTTAGTAAAACGCCGCTTCTCGACACGATCCGCACCCCGGACGATCTGCGCCGGCTCAAGGTGGAGCAAGTGCGGCAGGTCGCCGACGAACTGCGCCAGGAAACCATCGATGCCGTCTCGGTCACCGGCGGACATTTCGGCGCCGGCCTCGGCGTCGTCGAGCTGACCACGGCGATCCATTACATCTTCGATACCCCGCGCGACCGTCTGATCTGGGACGTCGGCCACCAGGCCTATCCGCACAAGATCCTGACCGGGCGCCGCGACCGCATCCGAACGCTCCGCACCGGCGGCGGATTGAGTGGTTTCACCAAGCGCACCGAAAGCGACTACGATCCGTTCGGCGCCGCCCACTCCTCGACCTCGATTTCGGCGGCGCTCGGCATGGCCGTGGCGCGCGACCTCTCCGGCGGCAAGAACAACGTCATCGCCGTGATCGGCGACGGCGCGATGTCCGCGGGCATGGCCTATGAAGCCATGAACAATGCCGGCGCGATGAATTCCCGGCTGATCGTCATTCTCAACGACAACGACATGTCGATCGCCCCGCCGGTCGGCGCGATGTCGGCCTATCTGTCGCGGCTGTACTCCGGCAAGACCTACCGCACGCTGCGCGAGGCCGCCAAGCAGCTCGGCACCCATCTGCCGAAAATCATCTCGAACCGCGCCAGCCGTGTCGAGGAATATTCCCGTGGCTTCATGATGGACGGCGGCACGCTGTTCGAAGAACTCGGCTTCTACTATGTCGGCCCGATCGACGGCCACAACCTCGATCACCTGCTGCCCGTGCTGAAGAACGTCCGCGACATGGAGACCGGCCCGATCCTGGTCCATGTCGTGACCCAGAAGGGCAAGGGCTACGGCCCGGCGGAAGCCTCCGCCGACAAGTATCACGCCGTGGTCAAGTTCGACGTCGCCACCGGCACCCAGGCGAAGGCCAAGCCGAATGCCCCGGCCTATCAGAACGTATTCGGACAGAGCCTCGTCAAGGAAGCGCAGAAGGACGACAAGATCGTCGGCATCACCGCGGCCATGCCGTCGGGCACCGGCATCGACATCTTCAACAAGGCCTTCCCCGACCGCACCTTCGACGTCGGCATTGCCGAGCAGCATGCCGTGACGTTCGCGGCAGGTCTCGCCACCGAGGGCTACAAGCCATTCTGCGCGATCTATTCGACCTTCCTGCAGCGCGGCTATGACCAGATCGTCCATGACGTGGCGATCCAGAGCCTGCCGGTCCGCTTCGCGATCGACCGCGCCGGCCTGGTCGGCGCCGACGGCGCCACCCACGCCGGATCGTTCGACAACGCCTATCTCGGCTGCCTGCCCAATTTCGTCATCATGGCGGCGTCCGATGAAGCCGAACTGGTTCACATGGTGGCGACCCAGGTCGCGATCAACGACCGTCCGAGTGCGGTGCGCTATCCGCGCGGCGAAGGCCGCGGCGTCGAAATGCCCGAATTCGGCATTCCCCTGGAGATCGGCAAGGGCCGCATCGTTCGCGAGGGCAGCAAGATCGCGTTGCTGTCGTTCGGCACCCGTCTGGCCGAATGCGAAAAGGCCGCCGACGAACTGGCGGCGCTCGGCCTCTCCACCACGATCGCCGATGCCCGCTTCATGAAGCCGCTCGATCTCGACATGATCCTGAAACTGGCGCGCGAGCACGAAGTGCTGCTCACCATCGAGGAAGGTTCGATCGGCGGATTCGGCTCCCATGTGATGCAGACGCTATCGGACCACGGCATGCTCGATGGCGGCCTGCGGATGCGCTCGATGGTGCTGCCCGACGAGTTCATGGACCACGATTCGCCTGCTGCGATGTACGCCCGCGCTGGCCTCGACGCCAAGGGCATCGTCGCCAAGGTGTTCGAAGCGCTCGGCAAGGATTTCAAGGCTGAAACGGTCAAGCTGGCCTGAGGCCCGTTCAAGCGAATACGGACCTCATCCTGAGGAGCCGCGCGCTTGCGCGGCGTCTCGAAGGATGGGCAGCGAGCACCGGTTCCTCTCATCCTTCGAGACGCGCGCAAGAGCGCGCTGCTCCAGCGACAACGGCGAGGCCGTTGCGCGGGGATGAGGTCGGAGATACTGTTCTCATGAAAATCTACCTGGCAGGCCCTGATGTGTTCCTGCCAGACGCCCTCGAGATCGGCTGGCGCAAGGCCGAAATCTGCGCGCGGCACGGCCTGATCGGACTCTTTCCGCTCGATAACGTCATCGACCTCTCCGCCCGCGATGCCTCGCTCGACATCTTTGGGGGCAACGAGGCCATGATGATCGAGGCAGACGCCATCATCGCCAATCTCACGCCGTTTCGTGGGTCAAGCGCGGATGCCGGCACCGTCTACGAACTCGGCTACATGGCGGGACGCGGAAAACTTTGCCTGGGCTATTGCAACGATCCGACGCTCTATGCCGACCGCGTGCGCAAATTCACCACAGTAGAACGGCAGGGTGGCCGTCTGGCCGATGCTGATGGCCTGACCGTCGAGGATTTCGGATTGAGCGATAATCTGATGATGATTCATGCGCTCGACCTGCACGGCTGCACGCTGGTGACGCCGCGGCAGGCGCCCGCGGATCTCTGGCATGACCTGACCGCCTTCGAGACTTGCGTAGGCATGGCTGCCGGCCGGCTCGGCGCCACGCTGGCGCGGGCATCGAGTTGACCTTGGCCAAACAGAGCACGCCCCCTCCCCGCAAGCGCGCGGATATGCTGCTGGTCGAGCGCGGCCTGTTCGAAAGCCGGGCGCGGGCGCAGGCGGCGATCGAAGCCGGCCTCGTCACCGCCAACGACAAGCAGGTCCTGAAGCCATCCGAAGGCGTTGCGGCCGACGCGGTGATCCAGGCGCAACCCGCGCACCCCTATGTCTCGCGCGGCGGCGTCAAGCTGGCGGGCGCGCTGGAACTGTATCCGATTGAAGTCGAGGATCACGTCTGCCTCGACGTCGGCGCCTCGACCGGCGGCTTTACCGAAGTGTTGCTGGCGAACGGCGCCAGCCTGGTGTTTGCGATCGACGTCGGCCGCGAGCAATTGCATCCCTCGCTGCGCGGCCATCCCAAAATCGTCTCGATGGAAGAAACAGACATCAGGACATTCGAAGGCAAGCGCCTGCCGGCGCGGCCGGATGTGGTGGTGATCGACGTCAGCTTCATCTCGCTGAAAGCCGTATTGCCGGTGGCGCTGTCGCTGGCCGCGGCGCCGATGCATCTGCTGGCACTGATCAAACCGCAATTCGAGGCGGCGCGAAAACATTCCAAGCGCGGCATCATCCGCAACGCCATGGTGCACCAGGAGGTCTGCGACGACATCACCGCGTTTGCCGCTTCGCTCGGCTGTACCGACATCCAGGTGTTTCCTTCGTCGATCGCAGGCGGCGACGGCAACGTCGAGTTCTTCCTTGGCGCGCGCCGTGGTTGAGCATCTCACCATCGATCACGTCGGCCACCACGGCGACGGCGTCGCCCTTGCCGGCGGAATGGCGGTCTATGTGCCGTATGCGCTGCCGGGCGAGACCATCGAGGTGGCGCCGGTGCCGGGTCACCCCGACCGCCGCCGCCTGCTGCAGGTCGACACGGCAAGCCCGCAGCGGATCGCACCGTTCTGTCCGCATTTCGGCGTCTGCGGCGGGTGCGCGATCCAGCATTGGGAAAGCGAACATTATCGCGCCTGGAAGCGCGACATCGTGGTCGAGACGCTGGCGCGGGCGAAGATCGATTGCGACGTGGATGCGCTGGTCGATGCCCATGGCCTCGGCCGCCGCCGGATCACGCTGCATGCCAGGATGGGCACCCACGCGGTGCTCAAGGTCGGCTTCAGCGCGGCGGGTGCGCACGACATCATTCCGGTCGACCGCTGTCCGATCCTCGATCCCGGCCTGAGCGGCGCGCTGGATGCGGCCTGGGCCCTGGCCGAGCCATTGATCGTGATCGGAAAGCCGCTCGACATCCAGCTCACCACCACCGATGTCGGCCTCGACGTCGATGTGCGCGGCTCCGGCCCGCTGCCGTCGGCACTGATCGCAACGCTGTCGCGCTTGGCCGAGCAACATCGGCTGGCCCGGCTGACGCGGCATGGCGAGCTGGTGCTGATGCGAACGCCGCCGACCATCGCGATGGGCGCGGCACAGGTGACCTTGCCGCCGGGTTCATTCCTGCAGGCCACCGTCGCCGGCGAGGAGGCGCTGGCGGCGCTGGTGTCGGAACATTGCAGGCGCTCGAAACACATCGCCGACCTGTTCTGCGGCGTCGGACCCTTTGCCTTGAGACTGGCGGCGAAGTCGCGGGTGACGGCTTTCGACAGCGACGCCGGCGCGGTGACGGCGCTGCAGAAGGCGGCGACCTCGACATCCGGATTGAAGCCGGTCAAGGCCGAGGCGCGCGACCTGTTCCGGCGTCCGCTGGTGCCGCAGGAACTGCGCGACTACGACACCGTGGTATTCGATCCGCCACGGCAGGGCGCCGAGGCGCAAGCCAAACAACTCGCCGCCAGCAAGATATCCGTCTTGGTCGCCGTATCATGCAACGTCGCGACCTTCGCGCGCGACGCCCGAATTCTGATCCATGGCGGCTACAAGATCGAGGGCGTGACGCCGGTGGACCAGTTCCGCCACACGCCGCATGTCGAACTGGTGGCGCGGTTCAGGAAATAAGCAAATCTATTGTCTCAACCAATGAGACGTATCCTTCTACCTTCCCCACCGCTCCTGCCAGATCTTCTCGCCGACCAGGCAGTTCACGCGCGGCTCCCTGGTCGCCACCGTGACGATCGGGCGCTCGGGCGTGCGGCCGGCGATCTCGAGCACCAGCTTGGTGCGGATCGCTTCCTTGAATTTATCACGCTCCTTGATGGTCACCACGAAGGAGCCGGGGCCGCCGATCACGCAGTCCTCGTAGTAGAAATCGAGGTTGCCGATGTCCATGGTCGAATAGGACAGCTCCTTCACCATGATCGGCAGGCCGTTGATGATGACGCCCTTCTCCACCGCGGCATCGCGCGCGATCGTGACCGGCGAGCCGTTGTTGTTGGGGCCGTCGCCGGAAATATCGATCACGCGCCGGATCCCCCGGTGCGGATCCTCGTCGAGCAGCGCCATTGCGAAATTGATCGCCCCCGAGATCGAGGTGCGCGACGCGCGACGGATCGGCGTTTTCAGGATCTCGCTGGCGACCGCATCGGCGGTTTCCGGGCCGTCGATCACCCGCCAGGGAATGATGATCTTCTGGTCGCTCGATGCGGCCCATTCGAAATAGGTCACCGAAATCTTGCCGTTCGGGCCACTCTTCAGCGCCTGCAGAAATTCCTTGGAGACGATGGCCTGCGCGTAACCCTCGCGCTGAAGCGCGAGTTCGTCCATATCCATCGAATAGGAAACATCGACGGCGAGCACCAGTTCGACATCGACGGACGGGTGGGTCTCCCTGGCGGCCAGCTGAAGGCCAAGCTGGGTGGCGGGGTTCGGCGCCGCGACACCCGCGACGTCACCTCCGGCCATGGCGCCTGCGACAAGCACCGCCCCGATCGAGACACACCAGCGCATCAGCGGTCCTCCCGTCGTCTGATCGCGATGGTGACACGCAAACTGCGTCGCGAAAAGCAGGAACATGGATTGTCCCTACACTTTCAGGTTAGCCGCATGGCTGCCTTATTCTGCCCGTGACTTCCGGTCCGCACCGTCGCCGCGATACCCGATTTGAACGATTCCGGCGGTAACGCGACAGATGTAGCGCACAGCGATTGGGCAATACGATACAAGCGAACACGGCTTCGGCATGGTTACACCCCCGGCGATTTCCGCAAGCGACGGCCGGCCGTCCCGGACGCGCGCGATCGCGGCATGGATCGGTCTGTTCGCACTGATCTCGGCCGTGATTGCGATGCTGCTGACGTGGTCGCAGGAGCCGGAGGAACCCGCGGTCGTGGAAACAAGCCCGCCGCTGACGGCCGCCGAGGCGGGCGAGACCTGCCTGCGCCTTTCCGAAAATCCGCCGGAGTATCTCTCCAGCGAAGCGATGCGGCGGCGCCAGGAATTGCGGCGCGCCAGTTGCGACATGGCGTTCGCTGCGGAGCCTGATAACCTGCAGTTCAAGGTGGCGGCAGCGCGCGCCCTGCCGTATGCCCAAAGAGCGGAGAAGCTCGCTTTGCTCCGCGAGGCGGCCGCGCAGGGCAGCGCCGAGGCCAATTACGAGATTTATGAATCGCACAAATCCTGGGACCGCGGCGATCCCGACAAGGCGCCGATGGTGCCGCGCGCCGAAGCCGATCGCGCCTTGCGCAAGGCCGCCGAACTCGGTCACCCGTTTTCCACCCAGATGCTGGCGACCCTGCTCGACCGCGGCACCACCGTGAAGCGCGACCGCGTCGTCGCGCGGTACTGGGCGGAACGTGCGCTCGAAAACCCTGTCAAGGACTCGGACCGGGGAGGTCTGCAGGTTTTCATCGGGCGGCTGCTGACGGAATCGGACAAGCCGGAGGACCGCGCCCGCGGTCTGGAGATACTCGAGCGATATGGTCAGCCCGGCTACTACCAGTACGGTGCCAGGACCGCACTCGCGAAGGCGATCCGCAAACAGGATCCGGTGCGCGCGCGAAAACTGCTGGAGGAGGCCCGGCGTCCCGATCCCGGCGGCGCGACACCCGTGCTGGCGGAAATGCTGATCGCGGGTGAAGGCGGCCCGGCCGATCCGAAGCGCGCGCTGTCGCTGCTGAGGGCCCCGACGGACACCGTGGGGGTGAAGGGCGTGCTCGGGCAAGTCTATCTCGAAGGCAAACTGGTGCCGCGCGATGTCCAGGAAGCGGTGCGCCTGATCGACATGGCGAGCGTATGGAGCCTCGACGCACGCCTGCAGGTCTTGCAGTTGCTCGCGGCCCATCCGGAGGTGCAGGTCACCAGTCCCAAGGGGGTGCTCTACTACGCGCTCGAGGCCGTTGAACTCGACGAACCCGGGGCCATGACCGCGCTGATCGAGCTGAAACTGTCCGACAATGCCCAGTTCCAGGACCGCCCAGGAGCCTGTAAACTGATCGAGACGGCCGCGGGGCGCGGCGACCCATCGATGGCACCGTGGCTTTCGGAGTGCCGCGCCAACTGATCGAGCGCGGCCGGTTGAAGAGGTCCCGCAGGAATGATCGACGCCGTTACCAAGCCGAAGACAAAAGTCAAAACGAAGACCGAGCGGCCGCGGCTGCACAAGGTCATCCTGGTCAACGACGATTTTACGCCGCGCGAGTTCGTCGTCACGGTGCTGAAATCAGAGTTTCGCATGACCGAGGACCAGGCGCACAAGGTCATGATCACGGCGCACCGGCGCGGCGTCTGCGTGGTCGCGGTCTTCACCAGGGATGTCGCCGAGACCAAGGCGACGCGCGCCACCGACGCCGGCCGCGCCAAGGGCTACCCGCTGCTGTTCACCACCGAGCCGGAGGAGTAGCGAGCCTCATCCTGAGGAGCATCGCGAAGCGATGCGTCGCGATGGATGGATGCAAGCTCCGCACTCGCGGCCATCCTTCGAGACGCGCGCAAGGGCGCGCTCCTCAGGATGAGGTCGGAGCGCGGAGCCCGGCAGGCTCTCCAGTTTAGCCCGCCGGTGTCTCGTCCAGCAGGCCGAAGACCCGCTCGGCCTTCGAAAACCCCGCGATCGGAAACTCGCCGAGGTCGTCCCAGCCGCCGGCGCAGATCCCGGCGAACCCTTCCGACGCCACCACGGTGCGATTGAGCTTGCCCGCGATCTTTTCCAGCCTTGCCGCCAGATTGACGGCCGGGCCGATGCAGGTGAAATCCAGCCGGTTGCCGCCGCCGATATTGCCGTACAGAATTCGCCCGACATGCAGTGCGACGCCGAAGCGGAAACGCTCGACGGTCTCCCCGATAGGATAGTGCATTGCCTCGACGCTGGCGCGGGATTCGCGCGCGGCGTCCAGCGCGTGGCTGCAGACCTGCCTGACATCGCCGACATATTCGTCGATCGGAAACACCGCGAGCAGCCCGTCACCCATGAATTTCAGGACTTCGCCGCCATGGTCCCTGATCGCCGCCACCTGACAGTCGAAATAGCCGTTCAGGATATCGACCACGGTCTCGGCCGGCAGCCGGTCCGACAGCGCCGTGAAACCGCGCAGGTCCGACAGCCAGATCGCGGCGTCCATGGTGTCGGTATGGCCGCGCCTGATCTGGCCTTTCAGGATCCGCTCGCCGGCGCGGTTGCCGACATAGGTGTCGAGCAGCAGCGACGAGGTGCGGCGCCACTGGATGATCTCGATGACCCGCGCCAGCGCCGGCACCAGCGCGCGCAGCGCGGCCAGTTGCTGGTCGGTGAAGCCGCCGGGCTGTTTGGTGGTCCAGCTCGATGCGTGACTCAAGCCGTCGGTAAAATGCAGCGGCAGCGCGATGTAATCGGTGACACCCTCGGCGCGCAAATCATCGAAAATCGAAAAGCGGCTGTCCTGCAGGTCTTCCAGCCGGCCGCGGACCTCCTTGCCTTCCGTGAACACGATCATCAGCGGGCTGTTGGTGAATCCCGGCGATTCCAGAATATTGAAATCCACCGTGCCCATCTCGACCTCGGCGCCGGGCCGCCAGATGAAATTGCGGCCGTAGATATCGGGATGCAGCGTGCGAACGAAGACGCCGACCCGGTACAGCGGCAGGCCCGCAGCCACCAGCCGTTCGCAGGTCTCCGACATCAGCCGGGTCGGGCTGGTCGCCGAGCGCGCGCCGTCGATCAGCCAGTCGGTAATCTTCTGCAGTTCGGGTTGGTTCATGACCTCACCATGTGGGAGGAAGTTCGTCGGACGTCAAGCCGAGCCAGGCGTATCGGGCTGATGGCGCGAGCCGGCGTGACCCGGCGACGAAGGTGCGCTAGCCTGATTCCAACAAAACAAAAAGAGGAAGCGTCACAGTGTACGACACCATCATCGTCGGCGGCGGTTCGGCGGGCTCGGTCATGGCCCACCGGCTTTCGGCCAGAAGCGCCAACAAGGTCCTGCTCTGCGAAGCCGGCCAGGACACGCCGCCAGGCAACGAGCCGCCGGAAATCCGCGACAGCTATTCCGGGCAGGCCTATTTCGATCCGCGCTTCCACTGGACCGAGCTCAAGGTCACCACGCAAGTCGTCAGCCATAACAATCCCGAGGCGAACCGCCCGCCCTTGCGCAAATACGAGCAGGCGCGCGTGCTGGGCGGCGGCTCCTCGATCAACGGCCAGATGGCCAATCGCGGCGCGCCGACCGACTACGCCGAGTGGGAAGCCCGCGGCGCCGCGGGCTGGAACTGGAACGACGTGCTGCCCTACTTCAAGAAGGTCGAGCGCGATCTCGATTGCGACGGGCCGCTGCACGGCAAGGACGGCCGCATCCCGGTGCGCCGCATTCCAAGGGAGCACTGGACCAAACATAGCCAGGCGATGGGTGAGGCCTGCAGGCTCGCCGGCTACGCCTATCTGCCCGACCAGAACGGCGAATTCACCGAGGGCTACTTTCCGGTGACGCATTCCAACCAGGACGAACAGCGCGTCTCGGCCGCAATGGGCTATCTCGATCGCGAGACCCGCAAGCGCGCCAATTTGACGATCTCGACCAACACCGTGGTCAAGGAATTGCTGTTCGAGGGCACGCGCTGCGTCGGCGTCAAGGCGCTGGTCGATGGCCGCGAACAGGAGTTTCGCGGCCGCGAGATCATCCTCTCCTGCGGCGCGATCCATTCGCCGGCGCATCTGCTGCGCGCCGGCATCGGCCCGGTCGGACACCTCCGCGAAATGGGCATTCCCGTGCTGATGGGCCTCGCCGGTGTCGGCCAGGGGCTGATGGATCATCCCTCAATCGCGCTGTCGTCCTATGTCCGCCGCGGCGCGCGCATGAACGAACACACCCGCCGCCACATCCAGATGGGGCTGCGCTACTCCTCGGGCTTGGCCGGCACGCCCGCCGGCGACATGTTCGTCGCCGTGCTCAGCAAGTCGGCCTGGCATGCGGTCGGCGAGCAGATCGCCTCGCTGCTCACCTTCGTCAACAAGACCTATTCGGAGACCGGCCAGGTCAAACTCGCTTCGCGCAACCCGCAGGCGGAGCCGATCGTCGAGTTCAATCTGTTGTCCGACCGGCGCGACCTCGACCGCCTGATGAGCGGTTTTCGCAAGATGGCAGGCTTGCAGATGAGCGCGCCGCTCCAGGCGGTCACCGACAAGCCGTTCCCGGCCTCCTACACCGACCGCGTCCGCAAGATCGGCGTGGTCAACGCCAGGAACAAGGTCCTCACCTCTATCGCCGCGCTCCTGATGGACGGCCCGGCGGCGCTGCGCCACGCCATGATCGACAATTTCATCGTCGAGGGCTTCACCTTCGAGCAGGTTATGACCGACGACGAGGCGCTGGAAGCCTTCGTGCGCAAGGCGGCGATCGGCGTCTGGCACGCCTCCTGCTCGCTTCGGATGGGCCGCGCCGAAGATCCGATGGCGGTGGTGGACACACAGAGTCGCGTCAAGGGGATGCAGGGCCTGCGCGTCGTCGACGCCTCGATCTTTCCGGTGGTTCCCTGCGCGAATACCAATTTTCCGGTGCTGATGGCGGCGGAGAAGATCGCGGATGGGATGGTGTGAGGGATTGCGGGGCTACTTGGGCATCGCCCGGCTTCTGGACCGGAGCAGCCGCTGGCGGAGGATGCGGAAAGCAAAATATCGAAAACAACCCCATGCACAGATACGCAGTGCCGGTGGCAAGGACCTTTTTGAACGCGAAAACATTTGACACGTCGGGCAAATCACCGGCGAGGATTCCATCCTCGCGCATTCTAGAATTCGCACAAACCGTAGCTGTTTGAAGAAGGCTTAGACGCGACTGGATCCGGCAGTATGAGTAGAGCGTAACGATACCCACCTTCCGCAAATCACGCGCGCGAAGTCAGCGTTGCCTTGCGGGCACGATGCCATGCGGCGAAGGCCGCTATCACCTGATTGAAAAAACGCGGCGGCAGAAAACCGTAGTCATATCGATCGCTGCGTCCGATCTTCCTGAGATCATAGCCGGGCCAATCGAATTCGTTGCCCTCCGCAACGACAATC
Source organism: Bradyrhizobium sp. (assembly GCF_030654605.1). Taxonomy (GTDB): domain Bacteria; phylum Pseudomonadota; class Alphaproteobacteria; order Rhizobiales; family Xanthobacteraceae; genus Bradyrhizobium. The sequence goes on along the minus strand of NZ_JAURXB010000073.1, from coordinate 45,965 downwards.
CAGGACCGCGCGTCATCCAGTCCGAGATGACGTTTGACCGCAGCCGGGATTTCCACGGCGCCGGCGGGATCGCCGGGAGGGGTATGCGTGATCGGCAGGACCACGACGATCGTCGTGTCATTCGCCGGGCGCCCAACCGCGAGCACGATCACGCTCGGGCGATCCTTGCGGCCTTCTTCCCGACCCGCTTCATGCTCGTGGTGCCACAGATAGGCGTAAGATATCACAAGGCCCGGTTCAGGTGTCGGGATCGGCATACGCCCGCTATTTCGGCTCAAGCAAAGCGTCGAGATGTGCGTGTCGCTCGTCCATGCGCGAAGCGCCGATTGCCTGCGCTCGCTCGTCCGACAATTCGGCCGTCGCGAAACTGCGGCGGTGCTGCTGGAAGCGGCGGAATTCCTCGAATTCGTCGGGACCGACAAAATAGCCGGTGATAGATCCGTGACTCGATACCGCCACCGCCTCGCGCTGGGCGAGCATCCGATAGCGGCCGAAATTGCGGGTAAACTCGGAAGCGGGGACGGGGTCAGCCATGTTGCGGTATCCCTAGCATGAAGCTTAATATAGGTAAATTACGCAAAATGCGCAAGTTGTGAGATTTAGCAATTTTTGGTTGGATATTGTCGCGGAATGCTTCGTGTGCGGCGGGGCCGGCCAAACGATTGATGCCGATCGGGCATCTTTGCGCATTCAGAAACTCCATCAGCCGGCCGACAGAAGCCGACACCGGCCGGCAACGCAGCAAGACGTTTCATTCGGTCATTGCGAGCGAAGCGAAGCAATCCAGCTTGCTGTGAAAACGAAAGAATCTGGATTGCTTCGCTTCGCTCGCAATGACGCAAGAATCCGACAACCCACTCGGCGTATCGGCGAAGTAAGCCAACGCCAATGCGCCCCACAGACTCGGCTACCCCACCTGCCCGCGGTGCCTGAGGAAATGATCCGCCAGCACGCAAGCCATCATGGCTTCGCCGACCGGCACCGCGCGGATGCCGACGCAGGGGTCGTGGCGGCCCTTGGTCATGATGTCGGTGTCGTGGCCGCTGCGGTCGACGGTCTGGCGCGGCGACAGGATCGACGAGGTCGGCTTCACGGCAAAACGCACCACCACCGGCTGACCGGTGGAGATGCCGCCGAGCACGCCGCCGGCGTGGTTCGAAAGAAAACGCGTGCCGTTGTTGCCGGTGCGCATCTCGTCGGCGTTTTCCTCGCCGGTGAGTTCGGCGGCGCCGAAACCGGCGCCGATCTCGACGCCCTTGACGGCGTTGATGCTCATCAGGGCTGCGGCCAGTTCAGCATCGAGCTTGGCATATATCGGCGCGCCGAGGCCGGCCGGCACGCCTTCGGCGACGATCTCGATCACCGCGCCGATCGACGAGCCGCTCTTGCGGATGCCGTCGAGATAGCCCTCGAAGAACGCGGCCTTGTCCTTGTCGGGGCAGTTGAACGGATTGCGCGCGATCTCGTCCCAGTCCCATTTGGCGCGGTCGATCTTGTGCGGACCCATCTGCACCAGCGCGCCGCGCACGGTGACGCCGGGCAGGATTTTTCGCGCGATGGCGCCGGCGGCGACGCGGGTCGCTGTTTCGCGCGCGGAAGAGCGGCCGCCGCCGCGGTAGTCGCGCAGGCCGTATTTCGCCTCATAGGTGAAGTCGGCATGGCCGGGGCGAAACTTGTCCTTGATCTCGGAATAGTCTTTCGAGCGCTGGTCGGTGTTCTCGATCAACAGCGCGATCGGAGTGCCCGTGGTGACCTGCATGCCGGTCTCCGGATGCGCCATCACGCCCGAGAGAATTTTGACCGCGTCTGGCTCCTGGCGCTGGGTGGTGAAGCGCGACTGGCCGGGCCGGCGGCGGTCGAGATCGAGCTGGATATCCTCGTTGGTGAGCGGCAGCAGCGGCGGGCAGCCATCGACCACGCAGCCGATCGCGATCCCGTGGCTCTCGCCGAAGGTCGTGACCCGGAACAGGTGGCCGAAGGTGTTGAAGGACATTTTGATATTTCCGCGGCTGTGCGGAATGTCGTAACGCGCGAGGTTCGAGGGGTCAAATGACGAGAATTAACCACGCCGGCGCGGCATCCACGGTCCGCCCCCTCTCCCGCGCTTGCGGGGGAGGGTTGGGGTGGGGCTGCCTCAGCGGTGGCACTCGTGGAGAGAGCCCCCACCCGCCTCGCGTTGCTCGGCACCCTCCCCCGCAAGCGGGAGAGGGAAAAGAAGGTCACCCATGCTTCGTCAGCTTGCCCTCGCTGAACACGTACACCACGCCCTGCCCGATCGGGATGTCCGAGGCCTCCAGTGGCGTGGCGATGCCGAGCGCTACCATCAGCGCCCGCATGGTGCCGCCATGGGCGACGGTGACGGTGTCGCCTTGCAGGGAATCGACCCATTCGCGCATCCGCAAGGTGACGCTGGCGTAGCTCTCGCCGGAGGGGGCGGCGACGCCCCATTTGTCCGCCAGGCGCGACGCAAAAGTGGCGGCGTCGTGCCGCTCCATCTCGGGCAGGGTCAGGCCCTCCCACTGGCCAAAGGCGATCTCGCGCAGCCGGTCGTCGAGGGCGTAATCGTGATGCGGCAGTTGCAAGGCGCCGCGCACCAGTTCCATCGTCATCCGGGCGCGGCCGAGCGGGCTGGCGACGTAGGGCAGCGCGGACGCCTCGTGACCATGGCGCGCGATCAGGTCCGCGAGGATGCCGCCCGCTGTCACGGCCTGGGTACGGCCGAGATCGTTCAGCGGAATATCCTGCGTACCCTGGAAGCGCCCGGCGGCATTCCACGCGGTTTCGCCATGGCGGATGTAGTAGATGACGGGCGCGGGCATGGTACGCTCGAACTAATCCTTCGCCAGCGAAATATCCGGCGCGTCCGGGCGCTTCATGCCGACGACGTGATAGCCGGCATCGACGTGATGCACTTCGCCGGTAACGCCGCGCGACATGTCCGAGAGCAGATAGAGCGCGCTGTCGCCGACTTCCTCGATCGAGACGGTGCGGCGCAGCGGCGAATTGTATTCGTTCCATTTCAGGATATAGCGGAAATCGCCGATGCCGGACGCCGCCAGCGTCTTGATCGGTCCCGCTGAAATCGCGTTGACGCGAATGTTCTTCTCGCCGAGGTCGGCGGCGAGATAGCGCACGCTGGCCTCCAGCGCCGCCTTGGCAACGCCCATCACGTTGTAATGCGGCATCCACTTCTCGGCGCCGTAATAGGTCAGCGTCAGGATCGAACCTCCATCGGTCAACAGCTTCTCGGCACGCTGTGTGATCGCGGTCAGCGAGTAGCAGCTGATCAGCATGGTCTTCGAGAAATTATCGGCGGTGGTTTCGAGATAGCGGCCCTCGAGCCCGTCCTTGTCGGAAAACGCGATGGCGTGCACGACGAAATCGATCTTGCCCCATTTCTCCGCGAGCACGGCGAACACCGCGTCGATGGTGGCGGGATCGGTGACGTCGCAATGCCCGAGCGTGATACCGTCGAGCTCTTTGGCCAGCGGTTCGACCCGCTTCTTCAGCGCGTCGCCCTGCCAGGTCAACGCGATCTCGGCGCCCGCCGCGCGGCAGGCCTTGGCGATGCCCCAGGCGATCGAGCGGTTGTTGGCGACGCCGAGGATCACTCCGCGCTTGCCCTGCATAATTTGCGACATTTAGGTTTCCAATCGACCTTTAGATCAGGTCTGGAGGTACACCAGCGCTTCCGGGCGGTACAGCCCAAATTCATCTCCGTTAAGGCTGTTGTCCCGCAACCTTGACGGCTGGAATAGTTCCGGCATTCGGGTGTTATGATGGGACAGGCGTTGGCGCGAGGTTGGGCGCCGCCGCGGCAACCCGAGATCTCTGTCAATGACCGCTTTCCGTCAGAGTGTCGAAGCCATGATCCCGGCGCTGCGCCGCTATGCGCGCGCGCTGGCGCGCGACGCCGACATCGCCGACGATCTGGTGCAGGACACGCTGGTGCGGGCGCTGCGTTCGGAACGGCTGTTTCTCGGCGGCGATATCAGGAGCTGGCTCTACACCATCCTGACCAACCTCAACAAGAACCGGCGGCGATCGCTGGCGCGGCGGCCGCAATTCATGCCGCTGCTGGATAACAATCCCGACGCCAGCGGCACCGAGGCCGAAGGCCGCGACATCGCCCGCGCGCTCGCCACCCTGGTCGAAGAGCAACGCTCGGTGCTGCTGCTGGTGATGCTGGAAGGGTTGAGCTACCGCGAGGTCGCCGACATTCAGGCCGTGCCGATCGGCACCGTGATGTCGCGCCTCGCCCGTGCCCGCGCCCATGTCAAAGCCGCCCTCGAGGGCGAGCGGCCGTCGCTGCGGCGGGTGAAGTGATGGCAAGCCCTATGCGTGAAATTCCAGGAGAGACTCCGAGGGAACTTCCGAGAGAAGCCGAGAACATTTCGACCGAGAAGAGACAACGACAATGACCGATCCAAAAATTCCCGTCACCGAAGACGAATTGCACGCCTATATCGACAATGAGCTGCCGCCGGAGCGGCGTGGCGATGTCGAGGCATGGCTCGCGGCGCATCCCGACGATGCCGAGCGGGTGCAATCCTGGCGCGCGATGGCGGAAGCGCTGCATGCGCGCTACGATTCCGTCGCCGACGAACCGGTGCCGAAGCGGCTGGAAATCGAACGGCTGGTGCGAGAGCCGCGCCGCTGGATGGTTGGCGCGATCGCCGCGACCCTGGTGGCGTTCATTGCCGGCGGCGGCGCCGGCTGGCTGGCGCATGGCGTGGCGGCTTCGCCGTCGGCGTTCCAGAGTTTTACGAGCGAGGCGCTGGTCGCGCACCGGCTTTACGTGGTCGAGGTTCGTCATCCGGTCGAGGTGCCCGGCAGCGAACGCGCGCATCTGCAGACATGGCTGACCAAACGCTGCGGCTGGGTGGTGTTCGCACCGGAGCTCGATGCCACCGGGTTGAAGCTTGTCGGCGGCAGGCTGCTGCCCGGTCCGAACGGACCCGCCTCGTTCCTGATGTATGAGAGCGCATCGGGCGAACGCTTTACGGTCTACGCCGCCAAGGCGGACGGCGAGGCGACGCAGATGCGTTATACGGCGCAGGACAAGGATGGCGCGCTGTTCTGGGCCGATCGCGGCGTGGCCTTCGTGGTCAGCGGCAGCAGCGACCGCGACCGCCTGACCCAGGTGGCGCGACTGGTCTACGACGCGACGGAAAAGAACGGCGGGTGACGGCGTGAGCCGTCATTGCGAGGAGCTCTTGCGACGAAGCAATCCATGTCGCAGTACGAAAAAAGAATGGATTGTTTCGCTTCGCTCGCAATAACGTTGTGAGTACGTCACCAGGCTCTTTGTCCCAATTCCGACACCGAAAATCTGGAATCAAGTCATCGGTGCGTCTCAAAATCGCACCGGGTGATCACGCGAAGGTGAGGTGCGTTCGATCCGCCGATCGACGCGAAGCGGCCTCGACTGGGGTTTTCGTACCGCGCTGGTCCCCCGGTCGAGGCCGCACCTTTTCGGTGTGGTTTATCAGTTACGTCAAATCGCTGCGCGGATTGTACTTGTGCCCGTCGCGCCACTTTTGCATCAACGCCTCGAGTTCGGAATCGTTCCCGTCCGGCAGCACGATGCGGGTGGTGACGAACAGGTCGCCGGTGCCGCCGCCCGGCTTCGGCAAGCCCTTGCCCTTCAGGCGAAAGGTGCGGCCGCTCGAGGTGTTTTTCGGAATCGACAGTTCGACCGCGCCGCCCAGCGTCGGCACCCGAACCTTGTCGCCGAGCACGGCCTCATACAGCGTGACCGGCAGGTCGACGCGCAGGTCGCTGCCGTCGACCCTGAAGAAGGCGTGCGGTGCGATTGCGACCGTGATCAGGAGATCGCCGGGCCGGTGGCCGGGCGCGCTCTCGCCCTGCCCCTTCAGCCGGATCTGCTGGCCGGCCATCACGCCGGCGGGAATCTTGACATTGAGCTCCTTGCCGCTCGGCAGCCGGACGCGCTTCTCGACGCCGTTCACGGCCTCTTCCAGCGACACCGTCATGGCGACGGACAGATCGAGATCGAGCCCGATGCCGCCGGTCTCGAACTCGAAGGCGCCACCGGGGCCGGGGCGCGCGCCACGGCCGGCACCGCCGAACATGCTGTTGAGGATATCCTCGAAGCCGCCGCCGCCGGGACCGCCGCCGCCGCGGAAGGTGTGGCTCTCGAAGCCGCCTGGTGAGGCGCCGCGGCTGCGCGGGTCGCCGCCGGGAAAGCCCTGAAAGCGCGGCTTGCCCTCGGCGTCGATTTCGCCGCGATCGAACTGCTTGCGCTTAGCCTCGTCGCCGAGGATCTCGTTGGCCGAATTCAGCTCGGAAAAACGCGCCTGCGATTTCGGATCGTTCTTGTTGGCGTCGGGGTGATGCTTCTTGGCGAGCTTGCGATAGGCGCTCTTGATCGCCGCAGCACTGGCGCCCCGCTGCACCCCCAAGACCTCATAGGGGTCGCGCATCCGTCACGTCTCCTCTAAGCAAAAGACCAGAGCCCGGTTCAGATACAATCAGAACCGAAAGGCTCCAGGGAAATCAGATCATAGCTTACGGGCCGCTGGCCCGTTTCAGGCTTCATCTGGGGTGCCCGTGGTATTTTTGCAACGGGGGTTAGCCCCGCCGCCACGGCTTTAGCGTATGAATTTCCCAACGGCCATGGCCGGCCTTGCAGGCGGCGCCCTGCAGCCAGCTCTCGGAGCGGCCGTTGACGTAGCTGGCCAGAAAATCCCGGCAGGTCCGGCCATCTTCGGACGAATAGGCCTGGGCCAGCGGCGTCACCGAACCGCGGGCGCCGGTCTCGGGGTTTTCCCAGGGCTGGCTGGAATCCTTGCTGCCCTTGGTCAGCACGTCGGAAGCGGCGGTGCGGGCAAAGGCCAGATCGGTCTCGGTGGGCACCGGCGGCTGCGCCGACCCGATCGATCCCGTTATTTCCTTGTCCTTGTCTTCCATTTTGGCAAAGGCCGCGTCGCCGCGGGAAAAGCTGCAGCCCCCGGAGCCGAGGCCGATCAGAATCAACGTCACCACCGCGCCCGCCGGCCTGATCGCCGGTAGGCCAATGCGTTCCCATGTCTTATATAGGGCGAGCCTACATGGGGACTGCAACGCGCTCTGGGACGCGGGCGGACGCAACTCGGAACTCCTGACATGAATGATACAACCTCCATCAAACACCCGACACCGTTAACATCAGGTGATTTCACCGCAGCCGAAGAACCGTTTGCGCTGTTCGGCGAATGGTTTGCCGAGGCGGTGAAGGCCGAGCCGAACGATCCCAACGCGATGGCGCTGGCGACCGTCGACGCCGACGGGCTGCCCGACGTGCGCATGGTGCTGATGAAGGGCTATGATGCCGACGGTTTTGTCTTCTACAGCCACATCGCCAGTCAAAAAGGCCGCGAACTCGCCACAAATCCTAAGGCGGCTTTACTGTTTCACTGGAAATCGCTGCGCCGGCAGGTCCGCATCCGCGGCAACGTGTCGCCGGTGACCGACGCCGAAGCGGACGCCTATTTCGCCACCCGCCCGAAGCAGGCGCAGATCGGCGCCTGGGCCTCGAAGCAGTCGCAGCCGCTGGAAAGCCGCTTTGCCTTCGAGCAGGCGATCGCCAAGGTGGCGGCGAAACACATCATCGGCGAGGTGCCGCGCCCGCCGGGCTGGAGCGGCTGGCGCATTGCGCCGGCGCGCTTCGAGTTCTGGCACGACCGCCCGTTCCGCCTGCACGACCGCATCGAATTCGCGCGCGCGACGCCGGACCAGCCATGGTCGAAGACACGGCTTTATCCGTAGAGTAAGCCGTCATGGCCGGGCTCGTCCCGGCCATCCACGTTTTTACTCGTTAACGACCAAGGGAAGACGTGGATGCCCGGGACGAGCCCGGGCATGACGAGAAACAAGAGAACCGTTCATGCCTAGTCCAACCAACCACGGCCCGCGGCGCACGATGCTTCTGACCGGAGCCAGCCGGGGCATCGGGCACGCCACGGTGATCCGCTTTTCCTCGGCGGGCTGGCGCGTGCTGACCTGTTCGCGGCATCCCTTTCCCGAGGAGTGCCCGTGGGGTGCCGGACCCGAGGACCACATCCAGGTCGACCTCGCCGACCATGACGACACCACGCGGGCGATCTCGGAAATCCGCCAGCGGCTGGAGGGTGGCGAGCTGCACGCGCTGGTCAACAACGCCGCGATTTCGCCGAAGGCCGAAGGCGGCGCGCGGCTGGGGTCGATCGATACCGACATCGAGACCTGGAGCCATGTATTCCGGGTCAACTTCTTCGCGCCGATCATGATGGCACGCGGGCTGATCGAGGAATTGAAGGCCGCCAGGGGCTCGGTGGTGAACGTCACCTCGATCGCGGGCTCGCGCGTGCATCCGTTCGCGGGGGCTGCCTACGCCACCTCGAAGGCGGCGCTGGCCTCCCTGACCCGCGAGATGGCGTCCGATTTCGGCCGCATCGGCGTCCGCGTCAATTCGATCGCGCCGGGCGAAATCGACACCTCGATCCTGTCGCCGGGCACCGAGAAGATCGTCGAGCAGCAGATCCCGCTGCGCCGGCTCGGCACGCCCGATGAAGTCGCAAAGATCATCTATGTGCTGTGCACGGAGACCAGCTCCTACGTGAACGGCGCCGAGATCCACATCAACGGCGGGCAGCACGTGTAGCTGAGACGAAGCGTCGTGCTTCACCTTCCCCTGGAGGGGGAGGGTCGGCTCACATTGAGCGGAGCGAAATGTGAGACGGGGTGGGGTGATCTCTCAACGCGGGCACTGTTCGAGGTGAGAGACCGTCACCCCACCCCGCCGAGCGTTACACGCGCGTCGACCCAAGAGCGAGCTTCGCTCGTCTCGACCCCTCCAGGGGAGGGTGAATACAACGCGGCCCGCTCAGGTCAATCCGCGCAGGATTTGAGCGGCCTGCCAGCGCAGGCTGTCGGCCTCGACGTTGAAGGTGCTGGAGCATTCTTCCTCGCGCTCGCCTTCCAGCAGCGCCGCGCCGCAATGCCGGCACATCCGCGCCGACATCGCCCGCGCCCTGCCCGCGGCGCTGCGGTCGGCTTGATAGCGCGCGAAATCGACGACGTTGCGGGGTGACGTTATGAGTTTCTCAACCATGGCTGTCCTCGCGGCTTGTGACAGCGTTATCGCAGAAAGCCGTCGCGCAAACGTTGTGCGCAACGCTCAAATTTTATCCGTAGAAATGTGGCGGGTTCCCTGGTTTTTCGCAGGTGTATGAAAGCCCCGCAGGACGGCTGTACCGTTTAACGCCTCAGTGACTACAGCCACTTCTTCCATCTGAAAAAGAAGTACGGCCCCGCCGCTGCCAGCAGCATCATCAGCAGCGCCATCGGATAGCCGTGGGTCCATTCCAGCTCCGGCATCATCTTGAAATTCATGCCGTAGATCGAGGCGATCAGGGTCGGCGGCATCAGCACCACGGCCATCACCGAGAACAGCTTGATGATGTTGTTCTGCTCGAGATTGACGACGCCGAGCATGGCGTCGAGCACGAAGGTGATCTTGTTGGAGAGGTAGCTGGCGTGGTCGGTCAGCGAGGTGACGTCGCGCTGCATGGTCTTCAGCTGCTCGCGCATGTCCTTGGACCATTTGACGCCTTCGGTGCCGGCGGCGACGAAGGTCACCACCCGGCCGATCGAGACCAGGCTTTCCCGCACCTTCGAGGTGATATCGCCCTTGCGTCCGATCGCGATCAGGATGTCGGAATAGCGCTTGGCCTGGCCGGTGCGCGCGGCTCCGGCGGGCTCGAAAATATCGTGGCTGATGGTGTCCATGTCGCCGCCGGCGCGCTCCAGAATGTCGGCATTGCGGTCGATCACCGCATCCAGCAGCTCCATCAGCACCATTTCACCGGTGATCCCCGGCGCGCAGCCGCGCGCCAGCTTGTTCTCCACCAGCAGGAACGGCTTGGGTTCGTCGTAGCGCACGGTCACCAGCCGGTGGCCGGCGAGGATGAAGGTCACCGCCGTGGTGCGCGGGTTCTCGGTGTCGGCGGCACACATCAGTGTCGCCGTCATGAAGCGGGCGCCGTTTTCGATATAGAGCCGACTGGAAATCTCGATTTCCTGCATGTCCTCCCGGGTCGGAACCGCGATCCCGGCCAGCCGCTCCACCGCCTTGTCCTCGCCCCCGGTCGGCTTGACGAGGTCGAGCCAGACCGCGCTCTCCGGCAGTTCGGCAAAATCGGCGTCGACGATCTTCTTCAGGTTGAATTCGGCAGGGACGTACACTGAGAGCATGGAGGACTCCGGGACCGAGCGCGCTGCTTTTTGTTCGGACGCGTTTCGAGGCGCAAACCGGTGCCCGCCCCCGGTCAAGCCCGAGGGCAGGCTTCGCTCGAAACGCTGTGGCTACCAACAGGACTTAGATCGATTCTGGCAAGCGCTTGATGACTGGCGCATTAACCCCCGATCCATATTTGCGGCGGCGGAATGGCAGCTCCGTGGCGACGATTCGGCGAGAGCGCTGCAACTGCCCAAAAATCAGCCCAAAACGGCAACAGCTGCGGTAAAAAGGTCACAGCCAACCTGCTGCGACGCGGGACGGGCATCTAAGCTCTGGAATTATTGGCGATTTCAACGATAATGCGATTAATGGAATCGTGGCGTTTCGGGCGCAGGGTTGGTGCGCGACCGCGAAGACTTTCGATTGGAACTGAACCATGTCGTCGCTGAAGGCAATGTTGGGAATGCTGGCCGCCGGCCTGATGCTGTCGGGCTGCATGCAGGCCACGACCTACCAGTCCGCCCCCGAGGCCACGCTCAAGCCGGCCGACAAGGCCCAGCTTGCCAAGGCGCGTTACGCCAAGGTGGCCGTGGCCGAACCGTTCCGCCGCGCCATCGTCGACTATCACCGCAAGGAAATGCCCGGCACCATCGTGGTCGATTCCGACAATCATTATCTCTATCTGGTGCAGGATGGCGGCAAGGCGATCCGCTACGGCGTCACCGTCGGCGAGGAAGCACTGGCGTTTTCCGGCATCGCGCGCATCGGCAACATGGCGGAATGGCCGAAATGGACGCCGACCGCCGACATCCACAAGCGCATCGAAGGCTTGCCCGCCTCGGTACCCGGCGGCGTCGACAATCCGCTCGGCGCTCGCGCGCTGTACCTTTACCAGGGCAACCGCGATACCCTGTTCCGGATCCACGGCACCAACCAGCCGGAATATATCGGCGCCTCGATTTCGTCAGGCTGCATCCGCATGACCAACGAGGACGTCATCGATCTCTACACCCGCGTCAAGCAGGGCACCGTCGTGGTCGTGCTCGACCCCAAGCAGGGCGACTCGCCGTACAATTCCAAGATGGCGCTGCAGGGCGGCGGCAACGCGATCATGCAATAGCCGGTCAGACCGGCTTCGCATCATCCGACAATCCAATCAAAAGCGCCGGTCTTGCCGGCGCTTTTTCGTTGGTTGCGCGGCGGCCGCTGCTTCCGGCTTCGCCGGTTTGGCCGCATCAAATTTACCCTGCCCCGACTTGCCTTGCCCGGACTTGGCCTGTTCGGATTTGGCCAGCTCGGACTTATCTTGCTCGGACTTATCTTGCTCTGACTTGCCTTGCTCTGACTTGCCTTGCTCAGATTTGCCTTGCTCAGATTTGCCTTGCTCGGCCGTGGCGGCGACTTCGCGCGGCGGGGCCTCCTCCGGCCGCTCGGCCGGCAGCAACGGGGCGATTTGCGGCAGCGGATCCCACACGTTCCACTGGCAGATCTTGTAGTTGTTTCGCCGCTCCACCAGATCGAGATGGATGTGGTCCTCGTGATACCAGTCCGAGCCCGGCCCCAGCACCGTCGGAAACCGCGCACACATCGAATGCAGCACGCTCTCGCGGGTCTCGCGCGGCACCGCGCGGTCGGTGAACGAGATCGAGCGGCCGTTGGCGAGCTTGATGCCGCGAATATCGAGCGCGTTGGCGCGGCCGTGCTCGGACAGCCTGGCGCCGACCACGCGGTTACGGCCGCGGCACTCGAAGGAATTGAAATTGTCGAGGTCGCTGATGGCGCTGCCGAGGCTCAAAGCCAGCGGCGCCATGTCGGTGCGGATCCAGTCGGCGATTGCGGTGGCCATGGCGCAGCGCAGGACGGCCGCCGGCTTCACCGAAACCCGTCGCTTGTCCGGCAGCACCACAGCCTCCAGCCGCACCAGGTCCTCGCCGCCGCAGCCGCCGGCGCCCTTGATGTCGGGGATGCTGGGGGCGATCGCGACCGCTTCCGTCAGCGTCAGCCGGCAGGCCGAGGGCGGCGGTGGCGCGGGAGGCGCCTGCTCGGCTGCCTTGTCGGTGCCGGCGGGGGCCGGCTTTTCCGGCTCGGGTCTGTCGGATTCCGCCCGATTGGGTTCTGGCCTGGACTCAGGCCTGGACCCGGGCCTGGACACGGCATTGGACTCAGCTTTGGGCGCCTCGGCCGGGCGCGGCTTCGGCAGCGGCACCGCCAGCACCGCCCGGTGCGGCTTCTTCGGCCGGCTCTCCCCGAACAAGTCGCTCCAGGGTCCCGGGGGCCATGCCCCCGCTTTCGCCGCTGCGGCGGGCCTTGATTGGGCGCAAAGACTCAGCAGGGCCACGGCGGTAACCATTGCCGCCGCGGTGCGGCGAAAGCCCCCACAAGCCCATTTCCGGCTTGCTTTCTCCGCGCTAAAGTTCATGGCAATTCCGAATAAGAGCGGCAGACGACAACACATTCTGGAGGAACGACCGTATGCTTGGATTGATGCAAGACTGGCCTTTGCTTTGTCACCGGATTATCGAGCACGCCGCGGAAGTCCATGGCACCCAGGAGGTCGTAACGCGATCGGTCGAAGGCCCCATCCACCGCACCAATTACCGGCAAATTCGCGACCGCGCGCTGAAAGTATCGCAGCGGCTCGACCGCGACGGCATCAAGCTCGGCGACCGCGTCGCCACCATCGCCTGGAACACCTGGCGCCATCTCGAAGCCTGGTACGGCATCATGGGCATCGGCGCGATCTGCCATACCGTCAATCCGAGACTGTTCCCCGAGCAGATCGCCTGGATCATCAATCATGCCGAAGACCGCGTGGTGATGACCGACCTCACCTTTATTCCGATTCTGGAGAAGATCGCCGACAAGCTTCCCACCGTGGAACGCTACATCGTCTTCACCGACAAGGCGCATATGCCGCAGACGACGCTGAAGAACGCGGTCGCCTATGAAGACTGGATCGCGGAAGTCGACGGCAATTTCAAGTGGAAGACCTTCGACGAAAACACCGCCGCCGCAATGTGCTACACCTCCGGCACCACGGGCGATCCCAAAGGCGTGTTGTATTCGCATCGCTCCAACGTGTTGCACGCGCTGATGGCCAACAACGGCGATTCGCTCGGCGCCAACGCTGCGGATACAATGCTGCCGGTAGTTCCATTGTTCCATGCCAACAGCTGGGGCATCGCCTTCTCGGCGCCCTCGATGGGCACCAAGCTGGTATTTCCCGGCGCCAAACTCGACGGCGCCTCGGTTTATGAGCTGCTCGACACCGAGAAAGTAACGCATACTGCCGGCGTGCCGACGGTATGGCTGATGCTGCTCAACCACATGGCCGCCAACAAACTGACACTGCCGCATCTGCGCATGGTGGTGTGCGGCGGCTCGGCGATGCCGCGCTCGATGATCCAGTCGTTCCTCGATCTGGGCGTCGCGGTTCGCCACGCCTGGGGCATGACCGAGATGAGCCCGATCGGCACGCTGGCCGCGCTGAAGCCGCCGTTCGCCGAACTGAAAGGCGAGGCCCGGCTCGATATCCTGCAGACCCAGGGCTATCCGCCGTTCGGCGTGCAGATGAAGATCACCGACGACGCCGGCAAGGACCTGCCGTGGGACGGCAAGACCTTCGGGCGCCTGAAAGTCAGCGGGCCCGCGGTGTCAAAGGCCTATTTCCGCCTCGATGCCGAGATCCTCGACGAGGACGGTTATTTCGACACCGGCGACGTCGCCACCATCGACGCCCACGGCTACATGCGGATCACCGACCGCTCCAAGGACGTGATCAAGTCCGGCGGCGAGTGGATTTCGTCGATCGACCTGGAAAACCTAGCGGTCGGGCATCCCGCGGTGGCGGAAGCCGCCGTGATCGGCGTCTATCACCCGAAATGGGACGAGCGTCCGCTCCTGATCATCCAGCTCAAGCAGGGCCAGAGCGCGACGCGCGAGGACATCCTGAAGTTCATGGACGGCAAGATTGCAAAGTGGTGGATGCCTGACGACGTCGCCTTCGTCGACGGCATTCCGCACACCGCAACCGGCAAGATCCTGAAAACCGCGCTGCGCGACCAGTTCAAGGCCTACAGTTTTCCAAACGCCGCAGCGTAAAGATCTTCACCTCTCCCCGCCCCGAACACCTGCGCGGGGAGAGGTGATTGGCTCATCTCGCAATATGCGCGTGATGCTTTCCCGAAGCCGGCGCGAGCCTTGCCCGGACGGCCGACCCCATCTCGCGCACCATGCGAACGGCTTCTCTGGCCGAGGCAGCAATGGCCGCCGCGCGTTCGCGGTGCGCCAGCTTTGCGTAAGCGGCGATATCGAAGCTGCCGTCCGGATGGCGCAAGCCGCCCTTAATGTCCTGCGCCCGCGGCGCGTGGCCGTTCGGATTTACCTGCCGGTTCATAGCGATTCTCCTTCATTGCGAAGGGAAACTATATTATGTACTTTCAACGCTATAATTAGCAATAATACACATTCATACGTGAATTGAATTCATGAGTGTCAACGCCGCCTCCGCCGAAATGAACGCGTTTGTGCGCGTGATCGAGCGCGGCAGCTTTGCCGCCGCGGCTGAAGATCTCGGGATCACGCCTTCCGCGCTGTCCAAGCTGGTGACCCGCATCGAGGACCGGCTGGGCGTCAGTCTGCTGACGCGGACGACGCGCCGGCTGGCTCTCACCGCTGAAGGCGAAGTTTTTGTCGCCCGGAGCCGGGACATCCTCGCATCCATCGAGGCTGCGGAGGCCGAGGTCACCGCGGCAAGCCGGCTGCCCCGCGGTCACCTCAGGGTCAGCGTCGGAACCGCCATCGCCAAACTCATCCTCTGTCCGGCCCTTCCGGTTTTTCTCAGCCGTTATCCCGACATCACCGTCGAACTGCATGTTTCCGACCACCAGGTCGATCTGGTTGCCGAACAGGTGGATGTCGCTATCCGCTCCGGCGCGCTCGGTGACTCCACCCTCGTGGCGCGCAAGATCACCGAAGCGAAACGTCTTATCTGCGCCAGTCCGCTCTACCTGCAGAAACACGGATCGCCGCGCGTGCCCGCCGATCTGCTGCAGCACAATTGCCTGACGCTGCCGGGACCCAGCTGGTCGCAATGGCCCTTCCACACCCATGAAGGCATCAACCGGCTCGCCGTATCCGGCTCATTCACCAGCGACAATGCCGACCTGCTGCTCGACATGGCGGTGGCCGGGCTCGGCATCGCGCGCCTGGCGGATTTCATGGTGGCACGCCCTTTGCGGGAGGGCACGCTGGTTCCGCTGCTGCTGGAAACCAGCATGCCGGAGTCGTTTGCGGTCCATACACTGACCGTCCCGGGCCGCCACCGCGCACCGCGCATCAAGGCCTTTGTCGACTTCGTGGCCGCGCAGTTCGACCATGCGCCATGACGAGGTTTTCACGGCTGTTTCGACTGTTTTTCGGGGACGGAACGCTTCCCACCCGGCCCAAAAATGCGCTAGGTCACCAGCGCGGGCGATCTGCCCGAACCAGGAACCGGCGCCCAAATCCATGATGGAAACTTAAGGATGGCCCGCAGGTTTTCCGCTCCCTATCAGTCGGAGCCCGTGTCCAGCCTCGCCACATGGGCGCGCAATCTCGCGGTGTTTTCGGTGGTCGCGGTGGTGGTTTCGATTGCCATCGTCCGCTTCGGGTTCCTCGAAGTCAAACCGGCGCTGGCGACGTTTTTCGGGGCGCTGGCCTGCGCGGTGCTTTCCATCCTGACGGGATTGGCCGCCTTCGTCGCGATCTGGCAGAACGGATCGCGCGGCATGGGCCGCATCCTGCTGGCGTTCATGATCAGCGCGGTCGTGCTGGCCTATCCCGCCTATCTCGGCCTGCAATACCGCAAGCTGCCGAAGATCCACGACATCACCACCGACCCGATCGATCCGCCGCGCTTCGAGGCGCTGGCACGCTTGCGCAGCGGCGACGGCGCCAACCCCGCGGTCTATGCCGGGCTCTATTCCGCCGAACAGCAGCGGCTGGCCTATCCCGATGTCGAAACCGTCGAACTCGAGGTCCCGGCGCTTCGGGCCTATGAGGTGACGCTCGCGTTGGTCAACAAGCGCAAATGGCGCGTGGTCGACGAGCGCCCGCCGCAGCCGCGCCGGGACGGCCGCATCGAGGCGATCGCGCAAACGCCGATCATGGGATTTCGCGAAGACGTCTCGATTCGCATCAAGCCGGACAGCGAAGGCTCGCGCGTCGATATCCGCTCCTCGTCGCGCTATTTCGAAAGCGACCTCGGCAGTAACGCCGCGCGCGTGACCAAACTGATCGAGGACATCAACACGGCCGCCGACCAGGCCAAGCCGGCGGTGAAAAAGCCGCAGGCGCCGGCCAAGGCGCAGGCGAAGACGGTGAAGAAGGAACGCTGACGTCGTTAACCGTCATTCCGGGGCATCGCGCAGCGATGAACCCGGAATCTCGTGCAACGATCTCGGGATTCCGGGTTCGTGCTTCGCACGCCCCGGAATGACAGCTACACCAACCTGTAATTTCCGCCGATCACGGGATCGCCATCGGTCGCGACCACGCCGCGGCCGGCCAGATCTTCCAGATGCGCCAGCACGGAATAGCCGGCGGCATTGGTCAGTCGCGGATCGATGCCGATATAGACCGCGCGCACGATGGTCGGGATATCCGCCTCGCCCTTGGCGAGCCGATGCAGGATCGAGGCTTCGCGCGCGTGGCGGTGCCTGGTCAGGAAACGCACATAGCGCTGGGCATCCGGGATTTCCGGGCCGTGACCGGAAAAATACAAATCCTCGTCGCGCGCCGCCAGGGTTTCCAGCGACGCCATGTAGTCGACCATCGATCCGTCCGGCGGCGCCACGATCGAGGTCGACCAGCCCATCACGTGATCGCCGACGAAATTGATCTTTCGCTCTCGCCAGGCAAACGCCAGATGATTGGCGGTGTGGCCCGGGGTCGCCACCGCTTCCAGCGCCCAGCCGGCGCCCTCGACGACGTCGCCGTGCTTTACTTCGATATCCGGCTTGAAGTCGCGGTCGGCGCCGGATTCCGGATTGTGCTTCTCGCTTTCGTGGCGCGGCCGCGAGGCGCGGTGCGGACCCTCGGCATAGACGGTGGCGCCGGTGGCGGCCTTGATCCTGGTGGTGTTGGGCGAGTGGTCGCGGTGGGTGTGGGTGACCAGGATATGCGTCACGGTCTCATTGCGCACCGCGTCGAGCAGCGCCGCCGCATGAGCTTCATCGTCCGGACCGGGGTCGATGATCGCGACCTTGCCGGTGCCCACGATGTAACTCACCGTGCCGGTAAAGGTGAACGGGCTCGGATTATTGCAGAGCACGCGCCTCACGCCGGGGCGGACTTCCTCGACCACCCCGGGTTTCAGGGGAAAGTCGCGGTTGAACGGGATGTCGTCGTTGTCGGCCATGGGGAGTGCCTGAGTGGTGCGCCGTGCTTCCCACCGAACCCTCATGCTGAGGAGGCCCGCAGGGCCGTCTCGAAGCATCGGGCAAGATCTGTCGCGCGGCCATCCTTCGAGACGCCCGCGAAGGCGCGGGCTCCTCAGGATGAGGTCCGAGTACTTACGAAAACGCCTGAATGCCGGTAATGGCGCGGCCCAAAATCAACGCGTGGACGTCGTGGGTGCCTTCATAGGTGTTGACGGTTTCCAGGTTCTGCGCGTGGCGCATCACGTGATACTCGATCTGGATGCCGTTGCCGCCGTGCATGTCACGGGCCATGCGCGCGATGTCGAGCGCCTTGCCGCAATTGTTGCGCTTGACGATCGAGATCATCTCCGGCGCCATCTTGCCTTCGTCCATCAACCGTCCCACCCGCAACGAGGCCTGCAGGCCGAGCGCGATGTCGGTCTGCATGTCTGCGAGCTTCTTCTGCACCAGCTGCGTCGCCGCCAGCGGGCGGTTGAACTGCTTGCGGTCGAGCGTGTATTGCCGCGCGCGCGCCATGCAGTCTTCCGCGGCGCCCATCGCGCCCCAGGAAATGCCGTAGCGGGCGCGATTGAGACAGCCGAACGGCCCTTTCAGGCCGGAGACGTTGGGCAGCAGGGCGCTCTCGGGAACTTCCACGCCTTCCATCACGATCTCGCCGGTCACCGAGGCGCGCAGGCTGAGCTTGCCGCCGATCTTCGGAGCCGACAGCCCCTTCATGCCCTTCTCGAGAATGAAGCCGCGGATCTGGTTGTTGTGTTCGGCCGACTTGGCCCACACCACGAACACGTCGGCGATCGGGGCGTTGGAAATCCACATCTTGGTACCGGTGAGCCGGTAGCCGTCCGAGGTCTTCTCGGCGCGGGTCTTCATGCCGCCGGGATCGGAGCCGGCATCCGGCTCGGTCAGGCCGAAGCAGCCGACCCACTCGCCGGTGGCGAGCTTGGGCAGGTATTTCTTGCGCTGGTTCTCGTCGCCATAGGCGTAGATCGGGTGCATCACCAGCGACGATTGCACCGAATTCATCGAGCGGTAGCCGGAGTCGACCCGCTCGATCTCGCGCGCCACCAGGCCGTAGGCGACGTAGCTCGCATTGGCGCAGCCATATTCCTCCGGCAGGGTAATGCCGATCAGGCCGAGCTCGCCCATCTCGTTGAAGATCTCGCGGTCGGTCTTCTCTTCGAGATAGGCCTTGGTGACGCGCGGCAACAGCTTGTCCTGCGCATAGGCGCGCGCGGTGTCGCGGATCATGCGCTCGTCTTCGGTGAGCTGCTCGTCGAGCATGAACGGATCGTCCCACTGGAACTCGACCGAAGCCGGCTTGTCCTTGGTCTGAGGGCGCACGCTCATGAGAATTCCTTTCGGTCCTTACGCATTTGGCGGACAAAATAGAGCGCTATGAGGCCAAGCGCAATTGGATTGGGTATCTACGTTGCGTCATTCCGGGGCACGCACAACCGATCCCGGAATCACAACCTTAGCCTTCAAGCTGCTCGTTGGAGAGAATCTCGATGCCGAAACCGGACAGTCCCTTGTAGTCGTGCACCGACGACGTCAGATGACGGATCGAGGTGACGCCGAGATCGCGCAGGATCTGCGCGCCGACGCCGACCTCGCGCCATTGCTTGTTGCGGTCGGCCTCGGCGGATTTGTCCTCCGGCAAGGGTGCTACCGGAACGCCGGCCGCGCCGTCGCGCAGGTAGATCAGCACGCCGCTGCCGTTCTTTTTGAAGTGCTCCAGCACCGCCTGCATGCGCTTGGGGCCCGTAAAAATGTCCTTGACGATATTGGGCTTGTGAAAGCGCGTCAGCACGTTCCTGCCGTCGCCGATGCCGTTGTAGACGAACGCGACATGCGCGATGGAATCGAACGGCGAGCGATAGGCGTAGCCCTGCAGCAGGCCGATCGGGCTTTCGGTGGTGAAGGTCGAGACCCGCTCGATCAGTTTCTCGCGCGCCTGGCGGTAGGCGATCATGTCTGCGATGGTGACGTGCTTGAGCTTGTGGGTGGCGGCGAATTTGGCCACCTGCTCGCCCTTCATCACGGTGCCGTCGTCGTTCATTAATTCCGAGATGACGCCGACCGGCGGCAGGCCGGAGAGCTTGCAGAGGTCGACCGCGGCCTCGGTATGGCCGGAGCGCAGCAGCACGCCGCCGTCGCGCGCGATCAGCGGGAAAATATGGCCGGGCCGGGCGAAATCATTGGCGCCGGCGTTGGGATTGGCCAGCGCGCGACAGCAGGAGGCGCGTTCCTCGGCCGAAATCCCGGTGCCGTTGTCCGGCTTGTAGTCGATCGACACCGTGAAGGCGGTGGTGTGGTTGGACTCGTTGTGCGCCACCATCGGATCGAGCCGCAGCCGGCGGGCGTCTTCGGTGGTGATCGGCGCGCAGACGATGCCGGAGGTGTGGCGGATGATGAACGCCATCTTTTCGGAGGTGCACAGCGACGCCGCCACGATCAGGTCGCCCTCGCCTTCGCGGTCGTCGTCGTCGGTGACGACGACGAGTTCGCCATTGGCAAAAGCCTGCAGAACTTCCTGGATCGGATCGGCCATTTTCACGCGTCTCGCTTTGGTGCCGGGCAGCATTAGCCGGACTTGATCAGCGGGACTTGATTAGCGGGACTTGGGACCCCGCGCCAGTATCATTACGCAGGGCAGAACGGCGCCGGAGGGGCAGCGCGGACCATCCTCCGGCGGCGCACCGGGCCGCGATGGCGCAGGAAAGCTGGTCGTAAGCGCCGGATTTCTTACCCTCCCCTGGAGGGGGAAAAAGATTGCGGCTCGTTCAAACCGCGTCTTTGGCAACCTTCAGCGGCGACGCCTTGACGGACTTGCTGGCGGGCTTGGCGGCGAATTGCATCGGCTCTTTGGTGAAGGGATTGATGCCGCTGCGGGCCTCGGTCGCGGGCTTGTTCACGACCGACATCTTGGCGAAACCGGGAATCACGAACTCACCGGATTCATTCAGCTCCTTGTAGCCGACGACGGCCATCTGCTCGATGACGGCCTTGACGTCTCCCTTGGAAACCTGCGTGCCCCCCGCAATTGCATCGATCAACTGATTCTTGGTCATCTTGGCCATTGTAGATTCCTTTGTGTGGAGGGGGGCGGAACGGATTTGAAGCGCGCGGGCTACGCTTGGGTAACTCGGTCCGGAACGCGGTAAAAACCACGCAGCGCGCTTCTCGTTCATGCCTGCGGTGATGAAGTTGTCAGGCTTAAAACCCATCGACGCCCAAAACGCAAGGTGCAACTGGGCATAAGTTCCGCATCCCATATCCCGGGCCACGGCGTCAGCGTGGCACTCCCGCAGGCGGAGAGAGGGATTACGGCAACACTTCCTTGCGTTCGGCGAGTAGCGCGTCCAGCTCGGCGCGCTTGTCGTCCAACAGGCCGGCGGCGACGGCCTCGATCACGGTGTAGAGTTCCTGGGCGTCGCTGATCCGGGGCACCGTGACATAATCCGCGCCGGCCGCGTACAGATCGGCGACGTCGGCCAACAGGTCGGCGGTGGCGACGATCTTGGCGGTCGGATTGAGCGTGCGGACGTGGCGGACCAGCTTTTCGTTATCGGCGCCTTTCAATAGCGAATCCGGCACACTCAGGATGATGAGCTCGGCCTTGCCGACGCCGGCATGCACCAGCGTGTCGACGTTGCTGATATCGCCATAGATCACGTGCAGGCCACGATCCGCCAGGGTGCGGAACACATTCGGATTGAAATCGATCACGGTGAGCTGATCGAGAAACACCGGATTGCGCCGCTCGATCGCGCTCAGCAGTGCGCTGGCCGCACGGAAGAAACCGAGGATCACCACTCGCCGCGCCTCGCCGTGGCCTTCCTCGTGGCCGGCATCATGCGCATGGCCGTGATCGAGATCGCGGATCCCGATCCGCTTCAGGGGACTGATCGCTGCCCGCGTAATCTGGTCGCTGCGCATGATCGCGAACGTGCTCAGCACCGCCAGGATCACGAAGGCGAACGACACCGCGCTGGCAGTCTGGGTATGGATGTGCCCGGCGACGACGCCTGTCTGAATCACGACCAGCGAGAATTCGCTGATCTGGGCGAGATTGATCGCCGGCAGCAGGCTGGCGCGCAGACCCTGCTTCATCAAGTAAAGCGGCGTGAACGTCGTCGCCACGCGGCTGATTACCGTGAAGGCTGCGATGACCAGCGCGAGCCAGATCACCCCCATGCTCGGGATCGGGATCGTCATGCCGAGTGCGACAAAGAACAGCGTGATGAAGAAATCGCGCAGCGTGGTGACCTTGGCGGTGACATCGAGCGCATAGGGGAATGTCGACAGCGACACCCCGGCCACCAGCGATCCCATCTCGCGCGACAAATGCAGCCGCTCGGCGATCTCGCCGATCAGGAAGCACCACGCCAACGCGCCGAGCAGGATCAGTTCGGGACGGCGCGCGATCTGGTGAAACAGTCTTGGCAGGACGTAGCGGCTCAGCACCATCGCGGTCGCCACCAGCACGCCGACCCGGCCGACCGAGAGCAGGATCACGCTGACCTGGAGGTTGGCGAGGCTCGGCTGCACCGCCAGAAACAGGATGGCGAAGATGTCCTGCAGCACCAGCACGCCGAGCGTGATGCGGCCGGGCAGCGTGTCGAGCTCGCGCTTCTCGTACAACACCTTGACGATGATGACGGTGGAGGAGAGCGCGCAGGCGATGGTGAGATATACCGTGTCGAAGCCGCCGAGGCCGATGCCCATGAAAAACACGACGCCGAGCACACAGGCGCCGACCAGCTGGCCGCCGGCGGCAAACAGGATCACCCGGCCGGCCCGCACGATCTTCTTCAGGTCGATTTCCAGCCCGATCATGAACAGCATGAAGATCAGGCCGAGCTCGGAAATGACGCTGATCGATTCCTGCGACTTGACCCAGCCCATGCCGAATGGACCAATGACGAACCCGGCGATAAGGTAGGCGAGGATCAGCGGCTGGCGGAAAAAATGGGCCAGAAGGCCGATGCCCCAGGCGAACAGGATGCAAAAAGTGATATCGCGAATAAGTTCGTGCATAAATCCGGCCTTCTCCTCGCCGCAACCTAAAGGCCGGGGCGTCAACGTCAAACAAACAATGTGTCGCATCCGGGCAGGCCGGTTCTTTCCCCCGATTCTGGCCGATATGTCGACCACCTCCCGCGGCGCGGACCCGGCCAGCCGCCATCGAGCCAGCTTTCGCCGGTTTCCGGCCGGAGAAAGCCTCGGTGTGCCAGGGTCTTTACGGCCCCGCGCCGGCCTGTGATGGTAACCGGCAAGAACTAGCCATTTTACCGGGGTGCCTCCGGCTCCCTCAAACAAGAAAATCCAACGGGGATGACGTCCATGACCTCAGCGCAATTCGACTTCGCACCCTTGCTTCCGGCCGGATTACCGGCGCCGGCCGCGAGGTGGACAGGGCTGGCCAAATACAGTTTCGTCGGCGGCAATAACGATCCGGACCAGGTCCCGGTCGATGAGCTGGCCGATGCCGTCAATGCCGTGCTGCGGCGCGAGGGCAGGACGCTCGCCACCTACGGGCTCGCCAGCGGACCGCAGGGTTATCGTCCGCTGCGCGAATTCCTCACGACAAAACTCAAGCGCGACGCCGGCATCGACTGCGCCGCCGACGACATCCTGATCGTCTCCGGCTCGCTGCAGGCGCTCGATCTCGTCAACGCGACGCTGCTGGCGCGCGGCGACACCATCATCACCGAGCAGGACACCTATCAGGGCGCGCTGAACCGGCTGACCCGGCTCGGCGTCAACATGGTCGGCATCCCGCTCGACGAAAACGGCATGCGGATGGATGCGCTGGCGGAGGCGCTGTCCGCCCTCAAGGCCAAAGGCGTCACGCCGAAATATATCTACACCATTCCGACCATACAAAATCCAACCGGCACCATCATGCCGGAGTCGCGCCGCGCCGAGCTGCTACAACTGTCACAGCAATATGGCGTGCCGATCTTCGAGGACGATTGCTACGCCGACCTGATCTGGGACGGCAAGCGTCCGCCCGCGATCTATGCCATGGACAAGACCGCCGGCGTGATCCACGTCGGCTCGTTCTCGAAATCGATCGCGCCGGCGCTGCGGGTCGGTTACATCGTGGCGCCCTGGGCCATGCTGTCGCGGATGCTGGCGCTGAAGACCGACGCCGGCTCCGGCGCGCTGGAGCAGATGGTGCTGGCGGAATACTGCGCGCCGCATTTTGCCAGCCATGTACCGAAACTCAACCGTGGCCTTCGCGCCAAGCTCGGGACGCTGATGGAAGCGCTCAACGAACAATTCGGCACCTCGGCGGAATTCGAGGACCCCAAGGGCGGCATCTTCCTGTGGGTGAAACTTCCCGACAATGTCGATACGCTGAAACTCTACCAGGCAGCGCTTGCGGCCGGGGTCGCCATCAATCCGGGGCCGGAATGGTCCACCGACAAGGCCTATGCCGGCAGCCGGCTGCGGCTGTGTTTCGCCAGCCCCTCGCACGAGCAGATCCGCGAGGGCGTCGCGCTGCTGGCCGAAGTGTGCCGGAAGGAGTTCGGCGTGCCGGAGCGTATCGCGAATGTGGGGAAGCGGGCTGGCACTTCGAGTTGAACTGGTTCTGAGGAAGTCGCTCCGTCAGGCCTCATTCGCTCTTGATGCCGGCGTCGGCGATCAGCTTGCCCCATTTGGCGCTTTCGCTCTGGATGAACTGCGCGAAGGCTTCGGCCGAAGACGGCGCGGGCTCGGCGCCGAGAAGGCGGATTTTCTCGATCGCCGCGGGATCCTTCAGGGCTTTCACGAAGGCCGCATTCAGCCTCTTGACGATATCAGGCGGAGTAGCGGCGGGTGCGACGATGCCAAACCAGCCGACGGATTCAAATCCGCCCAGGCCCCGCTCCGAAAGCGGGGGAACGTCAGGCAGGAAGACCACCGGTTTGGCGGCGGACACGCCCAGCGCCTTCAACTTTCCATCTCGGATCAATTGCCGTGACGCCGGGATATCCAGCACGGCCAGCGGGATGTGACCGGCGAGAACGTCGACCGTGGCCGGTGCGGTGCCACGATAGGCGACGAGCTGAACGCGCACGCCGGCCTTCTGGTTGAACAGCGCCGATGTCAGATGCATGGCGGTGCCGTTACCGCCATGGCCGATCGACAGTTCGGCCGGACGTGCCTTGGCCGCCGCGACGACGTCCGCCACCGAGGCGAAGCCTGATTGTTGCGACGCCACCAGCACGAACGGAATTTCGGCAAGCATCGTGACCGGTGCCAGATCCTTCACCGGATCGAACGACATCGCCGCGCGATTGAGATGCGGGTTGACCGTCAGCACGCCGGCGGCGGCGACACCGAGCGTATATCCGTCCGGGGCGGCCTGGGCGACGGCGCCGATTCCAATGTTGCCGCCGGCCCCCGCCCGGTTCTCGACCACGATCGACTGACGCAAATCTTCCGCGAGCACCGGCTGCAGCGCGCGGATCACGATATCGGCGCTGCCACCGGGCGGGAAAGTGACGATGATCTTGATCGGCTGATCGGGGTATGCGAATGCCAAACCGGGCGCAAGCAACGGCAGGCTCAACAACGAAGCAAGACTCCAAAGGGCTATTTGCCGGACCGCCTGAAACATCTATCCTCTTTCCGCCGGTCTCTGGAATATTTCACAGGCGAGCATCGATTATGCACGATCATCCCGCAGCGACAAGCCAGTCGGTCAAGGCGCGCGTCCTGATCGTCGGGGCGGGTCCGGTCGGCCTCACCCTGGCGATGGATCTGGCGCACCGCGGCATTGCCGCTGTCGTCGTCGAAGTCAGGAGCGCCGGGGAGCCGCCAAGCGTGAAATGCAATCACGTTTCGTCGCGCTCGATGGAAGTATTCCGCCGGCTCGGCGTGGCCGCGACGCTGCGCGACTCCGGCCTGCCGGCGGATTACCCGAACGACTGCGCCTATCGCACCACGACAACCGGCATCGAACTGTCGCGCATCCCCATCCCCTGCCGCCGCGATCGCTATACCGCCACAGATGGACCGGATACCGATTGGCCAACCGCGGAACCTCCGCACCGGATCAACCAGATTTACATGGAGCCGGTCTTGTTCGCGCATGCGAGCGGCATCGAGGGCCTGACCATCCTGAACCGGACGGCCTTCGAGGATTTCCATGAAACCGCCGACGGCATTGTGGCGACGGTGCGCGATCTCGACACCGACACGACCTTTCGGATCGACGCCGAATTCATCGTCGGTTGCGATGGCGCCCGCTCCATCGTCCGCAAGATGATCGATGCGACGCTGCAGGGCACGCCCGTCATCCAGCGCGTGCAGTCGACCTACATCCGCGCTCCCACCCTGATCGGACTGATGGACGAGCCCGCCTGGATGACGCTCTCGCTCAATCCGCGGCGTTGCGGAACCGTGGTGGCGATTGACGGTCGTGAAACCTGGCTGATTCACAATCACCTCAACCGCGAAGACGAGACCTTCGAGTCGGTCGACCGCGACGGGTCGATCCGCGCCATCCTCGGCGTCGGACCCGATTTCGAATACGAGATCCTGAGCAAGGAAGACTGGGTCGGACGCCGGCTCGTCGCCGATCGGTTTCGCAGGGGACGCGCCTTCATTTGCGGCGATGCGGCGCATCTGTGGATGCCCTACGCCGGATACGGAATGAATGCAGGGATCGCCGACGCGACAAACCTGGCATGGCTGCTGGCCGCTTGCCTGCAGGGCTGGGCGGATCCGGCCATCCTGAACGCGTATGAGGCCGAAAGACTGCCCATCACCGAGCAGGTGTCCCGCTTCGCCATGGACATGGCCGGGAAGGTGCTGGGCCAGCGCCGGGCCGTGCCCGAGGAAATCGAGCAGCCGGGCGCTGCGGGCGATGCGGTTCGCAGCCAGGTGGGACAGGCAGCCTACGATTTGAACGTACAGCAGTACTGCTGCGGCGGTCTCAATTTCGGCTATTTCTACGATCGGTCACCGATCATCGCCTATGATGGCGCCGAGCCGCCGGCCTATACGATGGCCGACTTCACGCCATCGACCGTCCCCGGTTGCCGGGTGCCGTTCTCGACCTTGCCGGACGGCCGCCCGGTCTACGACGCGCTCGGGCCGGGCTACACCTTGCTGCGGCTCGATTCAGACATCGTGATCGCACCTCTAGTCGACGCGATGCGCGACGGCGGGATTCCGGTCGAAGTGGTCGATGTACAAAGCGGTGATTCAAGGCATCTCTACGATCGCAAGCTGGTGCTTGTCCGAACCGACCAGCACGTGGCGTGGCGCGGCGATAGCATTCCCGACGGGCTGCAAGACCTCGTCGATACCTGGCGCGGCAGAACGGACCCTGGTTCGGCAGTCACGGGATAGACGGAGCTGAAAGCCGGAGCACGGCGCGCGCCCGATCCGGATCATGCGCCGACGTGAAACTCGACGTTGACCTGGCCGCTGCCGCTGGACGGAAAATAGTCGCACAGCTGCTCGGCGGCGCCGTCGAAGCCGTCCCAGCCGAGCGCCGCGAACAGCATGATGGTGTCGGCCATGCCGCCCTCGCCGTTGCACTTGACGGCGTAGTCCGGGAGCATGTCGGTAAATTCGCGATAGCGGCGCTGCTGCCACAGTTCGAGCACGCGCAGGTCGACCTGACGGTTGAATTCGCTTGCCACCGTCGTCCAGGCCTCCGGTCCGAGTTTCCTGTTGGGCCACAGCCGGTGCGACAGCGATCCGCTGGCGAGCACGGCCACCCGCTCGCCGGACCGGTCGATGGCGCGCCGCGTCGCCTCGCCGAGAATGCGGCTCTCCTGCAGCGAGGTGAACAGCGGCGTGGCGACCGAGACCACCTTGGCCCAGCCGTCGGGGTTCATGTAGTGCATCGGCACGATGGTGCCGTATTCCAGCCCGAGGCTCGCGACCTTGTGCGCGATCACGCCAAGCCCGGCCTCGCCGGCCTGCTTCGCGATCGCTTCGGCGAGCGCGGTGTCACCCGGCAGGTCGTAGCGCAGATCCTGGATCATCTGCGGAGCTTCGTGACTGGTGAACGAGCCATGATGCCGCGGATTGGCGTTGATATGGTAGCCGAAGTTGGAGAGCCAGTGCGTATCGAACACCACGAAGGTCGAGACGCTACGCTCTCGCGCGCGGCGGCCAAGCTCGCGCAACGCCCGCACTGCGCTTTCGCGCGCCGACCTGAGCGGGCTGCCCTCGGCCTCCGACAGCATCAGCGACGGAACGTGGCTGACCTTGGCGGCAAGAACGAGCTGTCCCATCGGTGTCTTCTCCTGTTGGCGGCTGGGGCTCGCTAGCTCACACGGATCGCATGGGCGATCCGCAACAGCAGCACGATCGACACGTTGCCCTTGCCCGCCTCGATCTGGGCCAGGTAACGCTCGGAGATGCGGGAACGGCGGGCAAGCTCCCGACGCGACATGTTGCGGAGCATGCGCGTGTCGCGGACACGATCGCCGAGTTGGGCGAGAAATTCGCTTTCCGAATAGCCGAACGCTTCGCCCGACGCCGTCGCCTCAGCAGCAAAGCCGGCGGGTGTATCCGCCGCCATCCGGGTTGCGCAGTTTGCCACGATTCCAAGCCCTCGTAGCTGGCATGGTCGCCAGCCGCCACGGCGCTTGCATTGATACAAATCAAATCGCCCGCCGGCCGGCCCCGCCCGCCCCCCGGGGAAGCGGCCGGCTCTTTCGCGCCTTACCGCACCGCGAATGGCGCCTGATAGGGCCTGCCGAACGGCACGCCGTTGATCACGGTCTGCACCGGCTTGAACAGCGCCTTGCCGTCGCGTTTGTTGTTGCGGGTATCGACGAACGACGCCGGCCCCTCCACCAGTTCCATGACCGCGACGTCGGCGGGCGCGCCGATCTGCAGCGTGCCGAGCTTGGGCACGCGATTGATGATTTTCGCGGGCGTCGAGGTCGCCATCGCCACCACCTGCTCCAGCGAAAAGCCGAGCGCCATGAACTTGCTCATGACATTCGGAAGGTACGGCATACCCGGCGAATTGGCGGAATAGACGTGGATGTCGGAGGAGATGACGTCAGGCCCGGCGCCGCCGGGTATCGCCACTTCGGCGACGGTGAAATCAAAACTGCCGCCGCCATGGCCGACATCGAACATCACGCCGCGCTGCTTGGCGGCAAGCGCCGCCGGCAGCAGCCTGCCGTCCTGCACGATGTTGGTGAAGACGCCGGCGATGTTGGGTGCGCCGGAATATGCGTGGGTCAGCACGTCGCCGGGCCGCAGCAAATCGAGTATCGCCGACATCAACTCCCTGGTCTCGACGCCACCGATATGCACCATCATCCTGGCCGGCCAGCCGCACATCTCGCAGGCCTTGATCGCCCGCTTCAGCGGCTCCAGGCCGTGCTTGGCGATCACATTCTCCGACATCCGCACCTTGACGCCGAGCAGGAAATCCTGGTTTTCCGCCAGCGCCATGGCGCAGGCTTCCATCTGGGCGTGATCGATGTTGTAGAGTTCGGCGACCGGGAATCCCGACAGCCCGTGATTGGCGATGTGGACGAATGCGTAGATCCGCGTCCGCGACTGCGCCACGATGTAGCGGCGCAACGCCGCGAGGTTGTTGACGCCGGCGTCGCCGGCCGAAACCGTGGTGGTCGTGCACTGAAACTGCGCCAGTTCGTCGGCAGGAATGCCGATCGCCGAGCCATAGGGATAAACGTGGCTGTGCAGGTCGATCAGGCCCGGCGTCACCAGTTTTCCCGATGCGTCCAGGGTCCTCGACGCGCGCGCGGCCGGAATGTCCGTCTCGATCGCCTCGATCATGCCCCAGCGAATGCCGATATCGCGCTTTCCCCGCAGCGACTGGCTGGGATCGAGCACGTCGCCGCCCTTGATGACGAGGTCGAACTTGTCGTTCGGACCCATCGCGGCACTGGCCGATGTGGTGAAGCGCGGAGAAAGCGTGGCGGCGGTGGCCCCCGTCAGCGCAAGGAAATTCCGGCGTGACAATGCGGTCATGGCAAACCTCCCCCTGATATTGTTCTTATCGGCGAATGATGCTCCGGACACAGGCGTTGCGCAAGCCACACCGGCAATGGGCATTCGCCCACGCCAGACTCCTGCGATCGTCAGTGGCCACTCTGCACATAGACCGAGGGCCGCTGCGCGCGAACCGATTCCGCAGGTGCTGTCGCGAGAAGATCGACGCCCGTCGCAACGGATGCGCGCAACGTGCGTTAATCGTGGCTGAATGGCTGTTCAGAATTCTCTTCAGGTTCCCGCGGAACATCCGCCGTAATGCGATGTTTTATCCCCGCTCAACCGGAGGAAAGCATGAAGAAATTTGCATTATTGATCGCGGCGCTCGCCACGATCTTCATGGCGGCACCGTCGTCGAATGCCGACGCGCATACCGTCGTCATCAAGCGCGGCGGCCATCATCACGGCGTTCACCACAGGCACGGCGCCCGCGCCCAGATGCACCGCAACCATCGC
This sequence comes from Bradyrhizobium sp., assembly GCF_030654605.1. Taxonomy (GTDB): domain Bacteria; phylum Pseudomonadota; class Alphaproteobacteria; order Rhizobiales; family Xanthobacteraceae; genus Bradyrhizobium. The sequence goes on along the minus strand of NZ_JAURXB010000073.1, from coordinate 15,875 downwards.
GGCTATCATCGCGGCCGTGGCCATGGCAGCAAGGTCATCGTGATCAAGAAGCGCCATCATCACTATTGAGACGAGACGACAATGGCCCCGAAAGGGGCCATTTTTCGTTTGTATCCGCGCACACCCACTCATCCACGCGTAACGGCTGTGTCGTTGTCGCTGGAGGAGCCGCACCACCTTGCGCAGCGTCTCGAAGGATGGGCGTGGACTCACGGTCAGCGGATCGATCTGGCGGCGAGGCATTTGCGCCGTGTTCGCCGCCTCACGGCTTCGTCGACGTCTCTCCGAAACTTATGTCATCAACCTCTTCCGTGAACTTCGGCTTGCCGGCCGTTTTCGGCCTGGCTTTCTTCGCGGCACGGCGCACGCCTGCCGCGGATCCGCTCTCCAGGTCCAGGTCGCTGAATTCTTCCGTGAACTTCGGCTTGCGGGCTTTTTTCGCCTTCGCTTTCTTCGCGGCCCGGCGAACGCCTGCCGCAGATCGGCTCTCCAGGTCCAGGTCGCCGACTTCTTCCGTGAACTTTGGCTTGCGGGCCTTTTTCGCCTTCGCTTTCTTCGCGGCCCGGCGCACGCCTGCCGCGGATCGGCTCTCCAAGTCCAGGTCGCCGACCTCTTCCGTGAACTTTGGCTTGCGGCGCTTCGACTTCTTTGCGGCGCGGCCTTGCTTCGGAGCGGCTTTTTTCTTGCCCGCACGACGGGACTTCGATGCCGTTTTTCGGGTGGAAGGTTTTTTCGTGGAAGACTTTTTGGCCATGACAATCCCTTCCCGTCTTATGGACGAACGACGATGGTTCTGCCGCTCAACGCCTGTCTGGTGAGTTCCTGGTCGACGGCTTCTGCCGCGGTCTTTCGCGTACCACCGCCCCTGGATGTCAAAAGTCGGCCGAACAATTGCCGGCCGCCCGAGACCGCCGCTGCCGTGCCCGGAGGAGGAGGAGCAAGGACGGAGAGGCCCATTGTGAGCGTATGAATATCCCTGCGGCTGGCTGCCGCCGTGAAGGATGCATCCGCGAGTTGGAAGGCTCTTCCGACCGGTGAAAATACGACCTTTGGAGTGACCGATCCCGAGACGTAGGTATTGAATAGCAAGGTATCCACCATCGTCGGAGCACCGCCATAGTCACTGTTGTCCTTCAGGTTCGTGAACAACGCGACCCTGACAAATTCGCGGACAAACAACTCGACGCCAATCCTCCCGGTTATGGGGTAGATCGGATTCTCGCCGGTGGCGAGGTGCCCATCGCAATAGGTCCTGGGCTTGAGATTCAGCAGACCCTTGAAATCATCCGTCACCGTGAACGTGCGCTTGTTCTCTCGCAGCCGGTCTACCGCGCCACCGAGCCCAAGCGTGGTCGTTGATCCCGTCAGATTCTGGACGAAGTTGATGTTCGCACCGAAGTCGTTGACTTCGGTCATATCCAGAGAGAAATTGTAGGCGATACCGGTGTTCCAGAAGAAATCGACGAACTCTCTTGCGTTGCCCGTAAAGAGCGCCGGCTTGAACTCATGCATCAGCTCGGGTCGATCTCGGAAGCCCTCGGCAATTGTCCGCGCCGGCTCCCCGAACACAGTGGGGTTGTTGGCAAGGCCACTGACCAGAACGTTAAAGGCCGCTTCGCGGGTTTCACACCGGATTTGCTTTACGATGTTGAAAGTGGTGATGCCCGTGACGTGTTCGGGAAGCGGACGGATTGCGCAGCCGGCAACGAGAAAAGCGCACGACAAAGACAAAATGAGTTTCACAACTATGCCCCCACAATGGTTGTAAAACCTAAACAAAACACATATAAGGCGAGTGCGCGAGTCAAATTTGCGGGCTCGAAGGCGAGTGCTTTCTTCATGCCTGGCTCTCTTCCGCAGCGGTCCGGATCAAAGGTAGCGAATTGCCGGACGCGGCCGGCCAAAACTTCCGAATTTCGGAAATCGCCTGTTGCCCGAGAAGCACAGCCCTCGTTAGAAGAGTTTGCCAGGCTGCAAGCGGTCATCCGGCCTGGCGAAGCGACCACACGTCCTCATGTGTCGTCGCTTTTTTCATGAGCAATTCCTGGAGCCTCACCCTCTCCTCACAAGGGGAGACGGTGAGAAACATCAATCCCACGCCGGCGCGAAGCCGGGATTGACGCAGCGCCTGTCTTTCGGCAGCGCGGCGATGGCCTTCATGTCCTCGTCATCGAGCCCGATATTCTGCGCGACGAGATTGGCCTGCTGGCTTTCCGCGCGCGACGCTTTCGGGATCGCGGCGACGCCGTCCTGATCGAGCAGCCATTTCAGCGCCACCTGCGCCGCGCTGGCGCCATGCTTGCGGCCGATCGCCATAAGCGTCGGGTCCGACGTCACCCGGCCCTGCGCCAGCGGGCAATAGGCCACCAGCGGGATGGATCTGGCAGCAAGATATTGGCGCAGCGGCGTCTGGTCGAGCATCACATGATATTCGACCTGGTTGCAGGCGATCGGCGCCTTGATGTCCTCGACCACGGTCCTGAGCAGCGCGAGGTTGAAATTGGCGACGCCGATGGCGCGGGTGAATCCCTCCTGTTTCAGCATGGCCAGGGTTTCGAACATCGCCGGCAGGTTCATGCGCTTCGACGGCCAGTGCACGAGATAAAGATCGACATGGTCGAGCTTCAGCTTTTTCAGGCTGGCGTCGAAGGCGTGCCGGATGCCATCCGGCGCGAGATTTTCATGCCAGACCTTGGTGGTGACGTGCAGATCTTCCCGCGCCACACCGGATGCGGCGATGGCATCGCCAATGGCTTCCTCGTTGCCGTACATTTCCGCGGTGTCGATATGCCGGTAACCGAGGCCGAGCGCGCCTTCGACCGCCACGCGGCAGGCATCGCCCTGCAGGCGAAAGGTGCCGAGGCCAAGCCGCGGCAGGCTGATGCCCTGGGTTTGCAGATATTCCATGGAGTGCTCCTGACGACCTGAAACCGCCGATCGGCAAGCCGCGATGCCGCTCGATGGAAGGGCGGTTGAGGGAAAGTGGTTGAAGGATAATCTAGGACACCGGGCGCTCTGTTTGATAGCCTGCCCGCCAGCCAAACTGCAAATCGGGATCGGGTCGCAAAGCAATGAGAATGGGCAACGCACTACAACGATGGCTGGATTCCCACGGACTGCTTGCGATCGCCGCCGCCGTACTCGGCGTCATCACGGTGCTGTCCGTGCTGCTCGTGCTCGCCGGCTATCTGTTCGTGGCGCCCTGATAAGCGTGCGCCTGACTGCGGCGATGCATCACTTCCAGTTGCAGATGGCGCCTGACCGGCACGGCCACACCTGAATCCGCGTATCGGATGCCTGCGCATCGAGCGGATTGCCGTGCCGCCGGGCCAATTTCGTGCGCGAGGCCCCGCGCGGTTTGTCCACGTTCTGATGCGCGATATGGGTTTTCGCCGGGATGCCGCGTGCGACACGGGCTGACGGCGCCGGGTTGGCGCGTTCGGCGCGCGCCTCGATCCGGACCGGCGCGAATTGCGTGGCGGGTCCCAGTGGTTTTGGCGAAAGCACCGCCTTGGTGAGGTCGAGCGTGAGAAGCTCGCCCGGACGGTATTCGTCCGCGGCCGACAGGCCGCTCCACACCACCAGCGTGGCGCCGAGAATAGCAGCGAAAATCTTGCTCAGGCCCATGCGAGCCTCCTGAATACCCGAAAAGAACCCTACACCCCATTTAGGAAGTGCGACGGGTAAGTCCAGCCGTTATTGACCGGCAAGGTTACCGGGCTGGTCTTATTTTCGGGGAGCAATTCGCGCGCTAGCGGACCGAGAACTGGATCGGCACGCTGAAACTCATCGAGGCCTGCTTCATATCGGGCGGGAACGCCGGGAACGGCTGAGCGCGACGCACCATCGCCAGCGTCTCGGCATCGAGCGCCGCGTGGCCGGACGATCCCCCGAGCCCGCTCGACAATACCTGGCCGCTCCGACTGAGGCTGAATCGCAGGCGCGAGACACCCTGCTGGCCGGCGGCCCTGGCAGCAGGCGGATACTGCTTGAAGCGCCGCAGATGCGCCGCGACCATCTGGTTATAGGAGGCTACCGCGGCCGCGCTGGCCCCCGCACTGATGGCGGATGCCGCCGGCGCCCGCCGTTCGGCCCGGGGCGCCGCGGTGGTGCGCGGCGCCGGCGGGGCCTCCGTCGGCTTTCTGGCTTCCTTGCGAACCGGCTTCGGTTTCTCCGGCACCGGGACCGGCTTCACAGGTTCCGGGACGATTTTGGCCGGGTCGGGCTTCGGCGGCATCAGGTCCGGCTTCGGTTCGGGCGGCGCTACCACTTCGGGTGTCGGTTGCGGCGGGGTCGCTTCAAGTTGCTCCTGCACCGTCTCCGGCTTCGCCTGCTCGACCGGCGGCGAGGCGTCGGCCTCCTGCATCTCGGGCCCCGGCGCGATATCCATCGGCGTTGGCTGCGGCGACGCCGTCGCCGGTGCCATGTCCACCATGATGGTCGGTATCGACACCCCCGGCGGCGGCCGCTGCGTGTACCAGGCCATGCCGAGCCCGATCAGCACCGCATGCGCGGCCACGATCAGGGTCGCGGAGGTGCCCCAGCGCAGGGTCGCGGTCGCGTCGGATGTATCGTGCAGAACGAAAGCGTTCATGTCAGTCAGTTCATGACCGTCAGCTTCGGCCGTCGAGGCCGACCAGCGCGATCTTGAGATAGCCGGCATTGCGCAGGAGGTTCATCACCTCCATCAGGTCGCCATAGCTGACGGCCTTGTCGGCGCGGAGAAAAATCCGTTCGTCCTTTTTGTTGTTGGTGGCGGTATCGAGCGTGCCGGTCAGGGCATCGCGGGCGATGATGTCCTCGCCGACGGCCACCGTGAGATCCGGCTTGACGGTGACGAACACCGGCTTGTCCGGCCGCGGCGCCGGTTCGATGGCACTGGCCGGCAGGTCGACGCCGAGATCGACGGTGGCGAGCGGCGCCGCCACCATGAAGATGATCAGCAGCACCAGCATGACGTCGATGAACGGCGTGACGTTGATCTCGTGGACCTCGGCCAGATCGTCGTCGCCGCCGCGCCGACGTCCGCCGAATCCGCCCGATGGGGTGCCAAATCTCGCGCCCATGATCTACTCCGCCGCCCGCGACAGGCGAAAGCCGCGGCGGTCGCCTTCCCTCGATATCAGCAGCATCACCTGCGTCGAGGCGTCGCCGAGCAGCGCGCGATAGGCCCCGATCGACCGCCCGAGATGGTTGTAGATCACGACCGCCGGGATCGCCGCGACCAGGCCGAGCGCGGTCGCCAGCAGCGCTTCGGCGATGCCGGGCGCGACCACCGCGAGGTTGGTGGTGTGCGCCTCGGAGATGCCAATGAAGGCATTCATGATGCCCCACACCGTGCCGAACAGACCGACGAAGGGTGCGGTGGCGCCGATGGTGGCGAGCACGCCGGTACCGCGCGCGATCCGGCGCGCCATCGCGGCCTCGACCCGCTCCAGCCGCAGCACGATGCGTTCCTTGAAGCCGTCGTCGGTCCCGCCGTCCGACAGGCTGGCCTCGCGCGCCGCGGACTGGATGATCTGCGCGACGGCGTCGCTTCCGTCGCGGCTGTCATGCCCGACATCGGCCAGCAGGCACTCGCTCTCGAGCTGGGCCAGCCTTCGCCTCGCGATCGATGTCGCCCGGCTGATCTCGATGGTCTTGGCCAGCCATACCGTCCAGGTGATCAGCGACGCCACCGCCAGCCCGACCATGACCGCCTGCACTACGATATCAGCGTTCACGAACATGCCCCACGGCGACAGGTTGCGCGGCAGCAGCACGTTATCGGTGGCAGCGAAGGCCGCACCGGGCAGTGAGGCTGTGCCGAACGCGATCAGGGCGACGGCTTTCCGGATCCGGCCGAGGGTGGTGTCGATCATGGTTGGCTGCATGGGGCTGCTCCGCGAATGAGGCCGGCGGCCTGGTTCGGCCTTCAGGCGATGGCGGGCGCGGCGATCTGCCCGGCCAGCGCCCTGAACCGTGCGAGCTGGTCCTGCCGCAACGCCCGGGTCTCGTCGCGGCCGACGAACACCTTGAACATGACGCCGCCATCGACATTGAGGAACGCGATGAACGCCGAGGATTTGCCCATGAACGGCCGCTCGACGAAGGCGACGGCGCCGCAGCGCTCGTGCCGCAGGTGGCCGTGCAGGCCTTTCGGCTGCATCAGGTTGAAGTAGCCGCGGCCGATTTCGCCGGCAGGTATCGCGCCGGTGAATTCGAAGATCGCGTCGTCAGTGTGCACGATCAGCGTCACCTCGCCCCACTGCGCGATGTCCTGCATCGCGGTGACGAACGCATCGCCGCGGCCGATCCGCACCATTTCAGCGGGCAGCGCCTCGATCACGGCGCGGGGCGCGATTTTACGCTCCCGCGCCACGTCCTCGATGACCGCACCCGGATTTTGCGCCATATGGGCCCTGAGGTCGGCGAGGTCCGTGCTCAACATGGTCAACTCCTTGTGCTGGTCTCTGGATCGACGCGTGGCTTCAGGCCGCCGCGCTCGACTTGTCTAGGCCGCTGCGCTCGACTTGCGCTCGCTCTGGATCACCTCGAACCCCTCGAATTTGGGGTGGCCGAGATAGACGCTTTCGCCGGTCTTGTTGTCGGCGCGGGCATGGGCGCGGCGGAATTCATCCGACCTGGTCCAGGCTTCGAACGCGGCCTTGTCGATCCAGGTCGTATGCGTCGAATACAGCGTGTGGTCGTCGGCCACCGGGCCCTTCAGCAGATGAAACTCGACGAAGCCGGCCATGCTGCCGAGATAGGATTCGCGGGTCGCCCAGATCGTCTCGAAGGCCTTTTCAGAGCCGATCTTCACCTGGAAACGGTTCATTGCGATAAACATCAAGACTCTCCTGCTGTGGGGCATCATCGCCCGATGGAACGAATGGGGCTGGTCGGCGATAACCAGAACGCGCCGAGGCCGCGCTGGGGACATCAGCGCGGCGCCGGAGCGATCAGTTCTGAAATTTCAGTCCGTCCGAGTCATGCTCCGCCAAAATGAACTTTCAGTCCGGCCTTGTAGACCGTGCCGGGACCGGGGCTCGAGAACAGCACGTCGTTCTGCGTGGTGCCGTCGGTCGAGGATCCCGGGATCGCATAGGGCCGGTAGTACTGGTTCAACAGATTGTCGACCGACGCCGTGAAGACGATGTCCTTGGTCGCCTGCCAGCTCAGGTACAGGTTGACCAGTTCGTAACCCGTCGACGGCAGATAGCCTGTCGGCAGATCGTTGTTGGCGCCGAACGACGACCATTGCGCCGACAGCACCAGCCTGCGGTCGAGCAGCCTGACACCGCCCGTGGTCGTCACCTTGCGCGGCGTAATGGTGGCCAGGCCAACATTGGTCCGTGTGTTCTTGCCGCGGATCAGGTGGCCGGCGACGCCGACGAACCAGGTGCCCGCATCGTACATCGCCTCGGCTTCGAAGCCCTCGATCCTGGCATGGGCGATGTTCTGGTACTGGTAGAACTGGATGAATGAACCGAACGGCGGCACTGGAACTGGCGCCGACCCGACCAGGTCGATGTAACCCTCGACGTCGTTGCGGAACACGTTGAACTTGCCGCGGAAGCTGTCGTTGGCGGTGAAGATTCCGTCACGCTTGAGATTGAGACCGGCTTCCTTGTTCTTGCCGACCTCCGGCCGCAGGTTCGGATTCGGGAGGAAGCAGAACAATCCGGTGGTGCCGCCGGGACAGACGAACAACGCGGGACCCCCACCGGTGGCGTGCGCGCCAGCGATCAGCGTCTCCGTGATCGAGGGGGCGCGATAACCTTCGGCATAGCTGACATAGGGTGTGAAGCCTGCCACCGGCGTCACGCCGACGGTGATCTTCGGCGAGAAACGATCGCCGCCCGTCGATACGGTTGCCGAATCCAGGTCGTAACGGTCGTAGCGAATCGCGCTGACGACCTCGAGCCAGGTCGAATAATTGTTCTTCAACTGGACAAAGCCGCCGGAAACCGTCCGCAAGCCGCCCGGCGTGGTGATGTTCGAATTGCCGCGGCTGTCGCTGGTCTTGACGTTGTCCTGAAACGCATCGACGCCGTATGTCAGGGCATTGCGCCAATCGCCGACATTGAAGCGGGTGGTATTGTTGACGTCGATCCCGATGGTGTCGAGCACGTAGCCACGCCTGTCGCCGACGCAACCGGAGATATTGTTGCCGAAATTTCCCGCCCCGCACAGCGCGGCGCCGGCGGTGCTGTTGTGATAGGTCTTGACCTGGTCGTTCTCGGTGCGATTGCCGTACAGCGTGGCGTTCCAGTCGAACCACATGTCGTCGGGTTTGGAGTATTTCCAGGTCAGCGTGCCGGTATAGTTCCTGGTATCGGACGCATAGACCGAGGAGCCCTGGTACAGCGCGCGCTGTGCCGCCGTCAGCACGGGGCCGCGGTTGAACTGCCCGATGTCGTACTGGTAGTCCTGAAACACCGTGCCGAGCTTGATCTCATGGCCTTCGGCGGGGCGCACCGTCAGCTTCATCAGGCCGCCGGCGATTTCGTTGCCGGTGTTGCCGATTTCAGCGCCGCTGCCATCCTTGTAGTTGGACTGTTTGCGATAGACCGCGCCGCCGAATATATCGACGTTCGGATCGGCGCGAACGCCTGCGAATACCGAGCCCAGCCAGCGATCCTTGTTGGTGCCATAGGAGCCGGTCATATCCACGCCCCAGCGCTCGCCGGGGCGAACCACGTCGTTGATATCCTTGGTGCGGAACGAGACCACGCCGCCGATCGCGCCGGAGCCGTAGATGTTGGCGGTCGGGCCGCGCACGATGTCGACGCCGCCGACCAGTTCCGGATCGAGGAAGAACGAGCCGTTGGCGTTGTGTCCGGAGCGCTGATAGTTCTGCCGTGCGCCGTCGACCACCACGGCAACGCGGCCGAAATCCTGCAGACCGCGAATGTTGATCGCGGTCGCCGGATCGTCGCCGCGATCCTGGAACGACACGCCGGGCACGTTGTAGAAAATATCCGCCAGCCGCTTCGGCTGCAGCCCCTGGATCTGCTCGAGCGTCACGACGCTGACCGGAGCCAGCGCATCGATGGCCCGCTCTTCGGTCTTCGAGGCCGCGACCGTGATGGTGTCGAGCGACTGCACCGGCGTCCCGCCGATCTGGGCACGCGCGTTCAGGACCGGCGCGGGCGTGGCCTCCACATTCTGCGGCTTCGGCTGGCGCCTGGATTGTTTCTGCGCTTGTTTTTGCCGGTCCGGCGAACGGCCGACGCCATCCGCGGCTGCGGTCTGCGCGAATCCGGCATCTGCAAAACCCAATGACAATGAAAATATCGACGCGCCCAAAATCAAGGCGCGCGAACGCCCAGCCCCGTCAGCCATCATAACCCCAACCCTGTTTATCTGTTGTGGGCTCGGCTGGCGGGCGCTGCATCCGAATGCAGCTGCTTGCTGGCTACCAATTCGAGGCGCGGGCACCCCGCCCGCATCTCGCCATCATTGGTTACGAGCCGGCGTCTGCACGGTCAAGAAAAAGACTGCGCAGTTTATATCGATTGTAAATTGCAACTCTTGGATTGCGGTTCGATCGACCTGTAAGACTGCAGCTCCCATCGGCCAGTGCAAAGGTGCAAGCAACGAAATGTCCGCAGCTTCTCGAGACGACCTGGAGCGCGGGGGCCAACATGCCGTCACCACCTCTCCCGCCACGCGATCCCTGACCGTCACCGGCAATCGACTGGACAGCCGCGATCTGTTTTCGGGCGAGCGCGAGATCATCATTGCGCATGGCGAGGACGCCTATCGTCTGCGGCTGACGTCCCAAAACAAACTGATCCTGACCAAGTGAGACCGGCAATGAGCTTTTGTCGCAATCATATGCTTCCGGTGATCCGGTCCGTGGTCGTGGCCGGTTGCCTCGCGAGCGGCGGCGCCGCACTCGCCGCCGGTGTTACGGTGCACGACGCGCGCGACCGCGACGTGACCATCGAGAATCCGGCGCGCATCGTTTCGATCGGTGGCGCCATCACCGAAATTCTCTACGCGCTCGGCCTCGAAGACCGCCTCGCCGGCGTCGACGCGACCAGCCTGTTTCCGGCCGCGGCGCTGCGCGACAAGCCCAATGTCGGCTACATGCGACAGCTTTCGGCGGAAGGGGTGCTCGGACTCAATCCCTCGCTGGTGCTGGCGATGCAGGGGTCCGGTCCGAAGGAAACCATGGATGTGCTGGAGGCGGCGAAAGTGCCGCTGGTGCTGGTGCCGGAAATCATTTCGGAACAAGGGCTGCTCGACAAGATCAGGCTGATCGGCCACGCCATGGGCGCGGACGCGCGCGCGGCCTGCCTCACCGCCGTGGTCGGAGGCGATCTGGAGCAATTGCGCGAGCTTCGCGCCAAGGTGACAAAACCGGTGCGGGTGATGTTCGTGATATCGCTGCTGAGCGGCCGCGCGATGGTCGCCGGGCGCAAGAGCGCCGCCGACGAGATCATCAGGCTGTCCGGCGGCGTCAACGCGATCGACGGCTATGACGGCTACAAGATGATCAACGACGAGGCGATCGTCGCGGCCAGGCCCGACGTCGTGCTGTCGATCCAGCGCGGAAAGGATTCGCTGGAGGACGAAGCCGTCTACGCCCACCCGGCCTTCGCGATGACCCCGGTCGTGGCCAACAAGGCCTTCATCTCGATGGACGGTCTCTACCTGCTCGGCTTCGGGCCGCGCACCGCTGCAGCGGCGCGCGATTTGTCGGTAAAGCTCTATCCGGCGCTGGCGCCGCAGGCCGAAACCTTCGCGCCTGCCGTACTCACGGCCAATTGCCGGCAATGACCGCGCTTGCGGCAGCCAACCGCGCGACGGCGCCCGCGCGACGGTCGCTGCGCCCTCCCGCTTTGCTGACACTTGTTTGTCTGCTCGCCGCGCTGACGGGCGCCGCCCTCGTCGCGCTGACGGTGGGTGCCGCGGGCATTCCGCTCAGCCGCCTCCCCGCCGCCCTCGGCTTCTGGCCGGAGCACCCGGTTGATCCGCTGACGTCGCGCGACCAGCTGGTGCTGTGGTCGATCCGGATTCCCCGGATAGCTGCGGCCGCCATGGTCGGCGCCTTGCTCGCGGTGTCGGGCGCCATCATGCAGGGCCTGTTTCGCAATCCGCTGGCCGATCCGGCGCTGGTCGGCGTATCCTCCGGCGGCGCGTTCTTTGCCGCCGCCGCCATCGTGTTCACCGACAGCCGGCTCGGCGAAAGCCTTCGCTTCATGCAGAACGAATTGCTGCCACTGGCGGCGTTCGCGGGCTCGCTGGCGACCACCGTGATCCTCTATGCCATCGCCAGCCGCGCCGGCCGTACCTCGATCGCGATCTTCCTGCTCGCGGGCCTTGCGATCGCCGCCATCGCCAATGCCGGCATCGGGCTATTGGTGTTCGTCGCCGACGATCGCCAGTTGCGCGATATCACGTTCTGGCTGCTGGGGTCGTTAAGCGGCGCGACCTGGGCCAAGACTGCCACCATCGCACCGGTGCTGGTGCTCGGCTTGGCGGCGTGCCTGTGGATCGCGCGCGGGCTCGATGTGCTGGTGCTCGGCGAAGCCGAGGCCTTTCACAGCGGCGTCGACGTCGAGCGGCTGAAACGAATCTCGATCGTGCTGGTGTCGGCGATGACCGGCGTCGCGGTCTCGATCTGCGGTGTGGTCGGGTTTGTCGGCATCGTGGTGCCGCATCTGCTGCGGCTGGTGATCGGACCGGCGCACCGGCTGCTGCTGCCGGCCTCCGCTCTGCTCGGCGCCATCCTGCTGGTCGGCGCCGACACGCTGGCCCGCACCATCGTGGCGCCCGCCGAAATGCCGATCGGGATTCTGACCGCGGCGATCGGCGCGCCGTTCTTTCTCTACATGCTGCTGCGCCAGCGCGGGCTGGTGGCGCTGTGACCGCCCTGCTCGAAGCCCGCGCGGTTTCGATTGACATCGGCGGCGCCACGCTGGTCGATCATGTCGATTTGCGCGTCGAGGCCGGCGAGACGGTCGCCATCGTCGGGCCGAACGGCGCGGGCAAGTCGACGCTGCTGCGGCTGATCTCCGGCGACCTGCGCGCCAGCAGCGGCGCAGTGCGGCTGAAACAGCGCGATTTGCAGGGATATTCGTCGCATCAGCTTGCCCTGCATCGCGCCATGCTGTCGCAGCATGTCAGCGTCAGCTTTCCCTTTACGGTGGAAGAGATCGTTCACATGGGCGCCGGCGACGCCGGCAGCGCGTTCGCCCGGCCGCTGGTCGACGCCGCCTTGCACGAAGTCGGCCTTGAAGAATTCCGCCATCGCAAGCTGCCGACACTTTCGGGCGGCGAGCAGCAGCGCGCGCATTTCGCCCGCGTGCTGGTCCAGCTCGCCTGCGGCGAGGCCGTGCACGGACCCGGCCTGCTGCTGTAGGACGAACCGACCTCGAGCCTCGATTTGCGGCACCAGATCGACCTGGTGGAGACCGCGCGCCGCCGCGCGGCTGATGGCACCGCCGTCGTCGCGATCCTGCACGATCTCAATCTGGCGGTGCGCTTCGCCGACCGCATCGTCGTGCTGCACCGGGGCGTCAAGGTGGCCGACGACATCCCCGAGCGAACCGTGACCGATGACCTGATCCGAACGGTGTTCGAGATCGACGTCAGGGTGCAGCGGCATTCCGACGGCACGCCGCTTCTGCTGCCACAGCTGATGACGGCGATCGCCTCGCGCGCGGGCTGAAATCCTTCAACGCCAGGCTTCCGCTTCCGTCCGGCCGTCGCATCGGACCGGCACGACATCAGCCGGCTTTGCGGCACGGTTGCCGGATCGCCTCGAAGGCATCCCTTAGAATAGATATCCTACATATCACTTATTGACACTTTAACATCATTAGTTATGATGCAGTGGTGATGTTTGATATCGGCTGAAGTCCCGGCAGCGAGGCAAGGGGATGATCACTGCGGCGCAATTGCGGGCTGCCAGGGTGTTGCTCGGCATCGATCAACGCCAGCTCGCAGAGCTGTCCGGGCTTTCCGCGCCGACCATTCAGCGCATGGAGGCCAGCGAATCGATGGTCCGGGGCAATGTCGATTCGCTGGTGAAGCTGATCACGGCGCTCGAAGGCGCCGGCATCGAGTTGATCGACGAAGGCGCGGTCAGCGGCGCCGGGGGACGCGGAGTGCGGCTGAAGGTCAATTCCGGATCGTCACGGACCTATCTGGACCATCAGATCGAGACCAAGGCATCGAGCGGAACGAGGGCGCGCAGATGATGTCGGCGGTCGCCCTGCAAATGGTTTGTGTTGCCGGATTGCTTGGGCTGGCGGTTCTGGCGATCGCACTGAGCCGCAGCAAGATCGCGACCGCGGTTGTCTACACCGCCACTCTGATCGTTTGCCTCGCCGCGCTGGCCGGGTCGTTGCGCGCGCTGCTCGGCGGCCCGGCCGATGCCGCCGGCCTGATCCTGCCGGTCGGATTGCCGTGGCTCGGCGCGCATTTCCGCATGGACGCGCTGGCCGCGTTTTTCCTCGTCGTCGTCAATCTCGGCGGCGCGGCGGCCAGCCTTTACGGCCTCGGCTACGGACACCATGAATCGTCGCCGCACCGGGTGCTGCCGTTCTTCCCCGCCTTCCTCGCCGGCATGAACCTGGTGGTGCTGGCGGATGACGCGTTTTCCTATCTGCTGTGCTGGGAATTCATGTCGCTGGCTTCCTGGGCGCTTGTCATGGCGCACCACCGCGAGGCCGGCAACGCCAGGGCGGGGTACATCTATCTTGTCATGGCGAGCTTCGGCACACTGGCGCTGCTGCTGGCGTTCGGCCTGCTCGCAGGCCCTGCGGGAGACTACGGCTTCGCCGCCATCCGCAACACGCCGCATACGCCGTACGTCGCAGCCTTGGTGCTGATCCTGATGCTGATCGGCGCCGGCTCGAAGGCCGGCCTGGTCCCGCTGCACGTCTGGCTGCCGCTGGCGCATCCGGCGGCGCCGAGCCACGTCTCGGCGCTGATGAGCGGCGTCATGACCAAGGTCGCGATCTACGGTTTCATCCGCGTCGTGTTCGATCTCTTGGGCCCGCCGACCTGGCCGGCCAGCGTGATCGTGCTCGGCCTCGGCAGCATCACCGCCGTGATGGGCATCCTCTATGCCATGATGGAAACCGACCTGAAGCGCCTCCTGGCCTACAGCACCATCGAAAACGTCGGCATCATCTTCGTCAGCCTCGGGCTTGCGCTGGCGTTTCAGGCCAACGGCCAGAAGCTGCCAGCGGCGCTCGCCTTCACCGCCGCACTCTTTCACGTGCTCAACCACTCGTTCTTCAAGAGCCTGCTGTTCTTCGGCGCCGGCGCCGTGCTGACCTCGACCGGCGAGCGCGACATGGACAAGCTCGGCGGCCTGATCCACCGCATGCCGCTGACCAGCTTCGTCGTGCTGATCGGCTGCGTCGCGATCTCGGCGCTGCCGCCGTTCAACGGCTTCGTCTCGGAATGGCTGATCTTCCAGGCCGTGCTGCAAAGTCCGGAGCTGCCGCAATGGGCGCTGAAGATCATGGTGCCCGCGGTCGGCGCGATGCTGGCGCTGGCGGCAGCGCTGGCCGCGGCATGCTTCGTCAAGGTGTTCGGCGTGACCTTCCTCGGCCGGCCGCGCAGCCCTGCGGCGGAAACCGCCGTCGAGGTCGACCGCATTTCGCTGGCGGCGATGTTCATCCTCGCAGCGCTTTGCCTGCTGGCCGGAATCCTGCCGGGACCGGTGATGGACGCGCTCTCACCTGTTGCCGTCGAAATCCTCGGCAGCCGCCTGCCGGTGCAGGCCCATGTGCCCTGGCTGTCGATCGTGCCGGTCAGCGAAAGCCGCGGCTCCTATAACGGATTGCTGGTGATGGTGTTCATCGCGATCTCGGCTTCGCTGGCGGTCTATTTCATCCACCGCTTCGCCTCGCATGCGCTGCGCCGCGCGCCGGCCTGGGGCTGCGGCTTTCCCGATGCCGTCCCCGCCGCGCAGTATTCCGGCGGCAGCTTCGCGCAGCCGATCCGCCGGGTGTTCGGCACGAACTTGTTCCACGCCCGCGACCATGTCGACATGCCGGCTCCCGGCGATACCAGGCCGGCGCGGCTTCGGATCGAATTGCACGATCTGGTCTGGGAGAAGCTGTATCAGCCGGTCAGCAGCGCGGTCGGGTTCTCCGCCGACCGGCTCAATGCTCTGCAGTTCCTGACCATCCGGCGCTACCTCAGCCTGGTGTTCGCCACCCTCGTCACCCTGCTTCTGGTGCTCGCGATATGGTCGTGATCTCGGACATCATCGTGCAGGGACTGCAGATGCTGCTGGTGCTGCTGATGGCGCCGCTGCTGACCGGCTTCGTGCGCAAGATCAAGGCGCGGCTGGTCCGCCGCCAGGGCGCGTCGATGGTTCAGCCCTATCGCGACCTGTTGCGGCTGCTCCGCAAGGAGGTGGTGCTGGCCGACAACGCCTCATGGCTGTTCCGCGTCACGCCCTATGTGACCTTCGCGGCGATCTGGGTCGCCGCAGCCCTGGTGCCGACATTCGCCACCGGCCTTCTCTTCAACTGGACCGCCGACCTGATTGCGATCGTGGCGCTGCTGGGAAGCGCACGCTTCTTTCTGGCGCTGGCGGGGATGGACGTCGGCACCAGTTTCGGTGGCATCGGCTCCAGCCGCGAGGTCATGATCGCGGCACTGGCGGAGCCGGCGATGCTGCTGATCGTGTTTTGCATGGCGCTGGTCGCCGGCTCGACGCAGTTGTCGACCGTCGCCAACTTCATGGGCTCGTCCTACGTCGGGCTGCGGGTATCGCTGGGCATGGCGATTATCGCGCTGTTCATGGTGGCGCTGGCCGAGAATGCGCGTATCCCGGTCGACAATCCGGCCACGCACCTCGAACTCACCATGGTGCATGAGGCGATGGTGCTGGAATATTCCGGACGCCATCTCGC
>NZ_JAURXB010000096.1 GCF_030654605.1 Bradyrhizobium sp. | reverse complement strand
GCTGGGCATGGCGATTATCGCGCTGTTCATGGTGGCGCTGGCCGAGAATGCGCGTATCCCGGTCGACAATCCGGCCACGCACCTCGAACTCACCATGGTGCATGAGGCGATGGTGCTGGAATATTCCGGACGCCATCTCGCAATGATCGAATTCGGAGCGTTCCTGAAACTGCTGCTCTATGTCTCGCTGATCGCCTGCGTGTTCTTTCCGTGGAAGATCGCATTGTTCGGCACCGGAGCGCTTGCCTACGCGGTCGGCGCCGCCGCCTATGTCGTCAAGCTCGCGGTCGCCGGTTTGCTGCTGGCGCTGTTCGAGACCGCCACGGCAAAGATGCGGGTGTTTCGCGTTCCGCAGTTTCTCGGGGCGGCCCTGATGCTGGGCCTGCTCGGGACGCTCCTGCTGTTCGTGTCAAGGAGCTTCTGATGCAGATGCACAGCCTCGCCTTCGACGTCTCCCATACGCTGGCCGGCGGCCTCGTGCTGATCAGCTTCATGATGCTGTACCAGGACCGGCTCTATTCGCTGCTCAACGTGTTCGCCCTGCATGCCCTGGTGCTGGCGCTGTCCGTCGCCTGGCAGGCCTACATCCAGGACGCACCGCATCTCTACGTCACCGCGGTCATCGCGCTGGTGTTCAAGGCGATCGTGATTCCGGTGGGACTACACCGCATCGTCAAGCAGCTCGGCATTCACCGCGACATCGAATCGGCGGTGGGAATTGGCATGACCATGCTGGCCGGAATGGGCCTGGTCGCGCTCTCGATGGTGCTGATGCTGCGGGTGACCGCCGACGCCGACCCGCTGGCGCGCGAGGATCTCGCCTTCGCGCTGTCGGTGGTGCTGCTCGGGTTGCTCGTCATGGTGACGCGCCGCAACGCCGTCAGCCAGGTGGTCGGGTTCATGTCGCTCGAGAACGGGCTGGTGCTGGCGGCGACCGGCGCCAAGGGCATGCCGCTGGTGGTCGAGATCAGCGTGGCGTTCTCGATCCTGATCGCCTTCATCGTGATCGGCATCTTCCTGTTCCGGATCCGCGAACGCTTCGATTCCGTCGACGTCTCCGCCCTCGACGACTTCAGGGGCGAGCGGCGATGAATCCGGCTTCCTTCGATCCGGTCACGGCCGTCCTGCTGATTCCGATCGGCGCGGCAGCGCTATTGGCCGCACTTCCCGGCTACCGATTGACCGCGCGCCTCAACGTGGTCGCCAGTCTGGCGACATTTCTCGCCGCGCTTTCATTGTTCGCGATCGACCGCCCGCCGCCCGGGCCCTACGTGCTGGTCGACGATCTCAACATCGTCTTCATCGTGCTCAACACCTTCGTCGGTTTCACCACCAGCATCTTCTCAGCCAGCTACATCGCCCACGAACTCGATACCGGCCGGCTGACCCCGACTTACTTGCGTTTCTACCACGCCATGTACCAGATCATGATGTTCGGCATGAACCTGGCATTCGTGTCGAACAATATCGGACTGATGTGGGTCGCAGTGGAAATCGCCACGCTGTCCACGGTGCTGATGGTCGGCATCTACCGCACCCATGCCGCGCTGGAAGCGGCGTGGAAATATTTTATCCTCGGCAGCGTCGGCATCGCGCTCGCGCTGTTCGGCACCATCCTGGTCTACATGGCGGCGCGACCGGTGGTCGGCGAAGGCCAGGACGGCATGATCTGGACGCTGCTGATCGAGCATGCCGCAAAATTCGACCCGGCCTTGCTCAACGTCGCCTTCGTGTTCCTGTTTCTCGGCTACGGCACCAAGGTCGGCCTGGCGCCGCTGCATGCCTGGCTGCCCGACGCCCATGCCGAAGGTCCGACGCCGATCTCGGCCGTGCTGTCCGGCCTGCTGCTGAACGTGGCGCTCTATGCGCTGCTGCGCTTCAAGATCCTGCTCGCCGCCAATCCGGCTGCGATTGCGCCCGGCCCGCTGATGGTGACGATGGGGCTGGTCTCGGTGGTGTTCGCGGCGTTCATGCTGTACCGACGGCGCGACATCAAGCGGCTGTTCGCCTATTCCTCGATCGAGCACATGGGCATCATCGTCTTTGCCTTCGGCATGGGCGGCCCGCTCGCCAATTTTGCAGGGTTGCTGCACATGGTGATGCACAGCCTGACCAAGTCGGCGATCTTCTTTGCGGTCGGCCACATCTCGCAGATCAAGGGCACGCAGCGGATCCACCGGATCCGCGGCCTGACGGTAACGCATCCGGCGCTCGGCTGGGGCCTGGTGGTCGGCGTCGCCGCGATCGCCGGGTTGCCGCCGCTCGGCATCTTCATGAGCGAGTTTCTGGTGGTGACCTCCACCTTTGCGCGGCAGCCGCTGCTTGCGATCGTGCTGGTATTCGGGATCCTGCTGGCGTTCGGCGCCTTGCTGCTGCGGCTGACCAGCGTCGCATTCGGCCGGCCGCGCGGCAGCTCGGCACCGGCCGAGGCTTCCTACGTTCCGATGTTCGCCCATCTCGCGCTGGTGCTGGTTGCGGGCATCTATCTTCCCGCACCGCTCGTGGCCTGGTTCCAGAATGTCGCTCGCCTGCTTGGATAGTCCAAAGGATTAACCGGATATGCCGTCGCTGATCGATCTCATGCTGGAGGGCCGCGGCGTGGCGCATCACGGCCCGTGGCCGCGCGCCGTAGTCGATGCGCCCGTCTGGAATTTTGCCATGAGCGAACTGGCGCATGGCCGCTGGAGCCTGCTCGGTCTCTGGGGCGAGCCGTCGGCGGTGCACATGGCAATCATCGACGGCCAGACCGCCGGGATCGCCGTCGTCAGCCTGGATTGCCCCGATCGCGTCTATCCTTCGGTCGGCCTGCACCACCCGCCGGCGCTCCGGCTGGAGCGCAGCATCCGCGACCTGTTCGGCCTGGCGGCGGAAGACCTGCCCGATCCCCGCCCCTGGCTCGATCACGATCAATGGGGCGTTCGCTTTCCGCTCGGAGACCGCATCGACGCGCCGCCGAAGGCCGCACCTTATCGCTTCCTGGCTGCGGAGGGCCATGGCATGCACCAGATCGCGGTCGGTCCGGTACATGCGGGCATCATCGAGCCTGGCCACTTCCGCTTTACCGCCAGCGGCGAGACCGTGGTCCGGCTGGAGCAGCGGCTGGGATATACCCACAAGGGGATCGAGGGGCTGATGTCGGGCGCCAGTCTCGAGCGCGCCGCGACGCTTGCCGGACGCGTCTCCGGAGACAGCACCGTCGCCTATGCCTACGCATTTTCGCGCGCGGCCGAGGCGGCGTTGCATCTGGTGGTGCCCGATCGCGCGGTGTGGCTGCGCGCTTTAATGGCCGAACTCGAGCGGCTCGCCAACCATCTCGGCGACATCGGCGCGATCTGCAACGACGCCTCCTTCAGCCTGATGCACGCCCATTGCAGCGTGCTGCGCGAGAGCGTGCTGCGCGCATCGCACAGCGCGTTCGGCCATCGGCTGCTGCGGGACGTTATCGTGCCCGGCGGCGTCACCCGCGACATCAGCGAGCAAGGGACCGAAGCCATCCAGACCGTGCTGAACAACATCCGGCTACGCTTCCCGGCCCTGATCGAATTATACGACAACACCGCATCGTTGCAGGACCGCACCGTCGATACCGGCATACTCACGCCGGCATTGGCGAGACAGTACGCCGCCGGCGGCACCATCGGCCGCGCCTCCGGCCGGTCGTTCGATGCGCGCCGCGCCCTCGCCTATCCGCCCTATGACAGCCTGCGCTTCGAGGTACCGGTGCTGAACGAGGGCGACGTCAATGCCCGGGTCTGGATTCGCGTGCGCGAGGTCGAACAGTCGCTTGCCCTGATCGACCAGATATTGAGCCGGCTGCCGCAGGGCCCGCTCGGCACCCATGCGGCGCACCGGCGCGAGACGCGCGAAGGCATGGCCATCGTCGAGGGCTTTCGCGGCGACGTGCTGGTCTGGCTCCGCCTCAGGGACGGCCTGATCGAGCGCTGCCATTTGCGCGACCCCTCATGGTTTCAATGGCCGCTGCTGGAAGCCGTGATCGAGAACAACATCGTCGCGGATTTTCCGCTCTGCAACAAGTCGTTCAACTGTTCCTATTCGGGCCAGGATCTCTAGCGATGCGCAAATTGCTGTTCGAAAGCCTGTTTCGCCGGCCGTTCACCGAACTGCCGCCATTGCCTGATGACGCCGCGGTGACCGAACTTGCAGGCGCGGTCGGCCGCGCGGCGCGGCGGCGGCTCGGCCGCAGTCTCTCGATCCGCGAGATCGACGCCGGGTCCTGCAATGGATGCGAACTGGAAATCCACGCGCTCAACAACGCCTATTACGACGTCGAGCGCTTCGGCCTCAAATTCGTGGCGTCGCCGCGCCATGCCGACGTTTTGATGGTAACCGGGCCCGTGACCAGAAACATGCGCGAGGCGCTGGAGCGCACCTGGCATGCGACACCCAACCCGAAATGGGTGGTCGCGGTCGGAGATTGCGGCCGCGACGGCGGCTGTTTCGCCGGCAGTTATGCGGTGGTCGGCGGCGTCGCCGGCGTGATCCCGGTCGATCTGCACATCCCCGGCTGTCCGCCGACGCCGACGGCCATGCTGCGGGGTCTCCTCGCGCTGCTCGAACGGGTTGACAGCAATGCCGTTACGCCTTGAACATATATGCCAGCTGCCGCTATGGAGAGCGATCGTCGATGCGGGGGCCGCGACCTTATCGCGCCCGCTCCAGCGCGCGCGCTTTCGGTGGCCGGACCGTCTTCGGTTTTGCAACGTGCTCGCGGAGGCGGACGCCGCGGCCGCCGGTGGCGCTCGCAACTCCCGGACCGATCAACTCGATGCCGGCATTCTCGAGCGCGGAAATCAGTTTCATCAGCGAATCGACATTGGCGCGGATGACGCCGGCGCTGGCTTCCATGCGCTGGATCGTCGGCACCGAAAGGCCCGCCAGATCCGCGGTTTGCCGCTGATCGATGTTCAGGAGCGCGCGCGCGGCCCTGAGTTGATTGGCGGTAATCATGAGGGTCGCTCCGGTTTCGGCCAGATAATGTTTATAACATATAAATTACTGCTTCAAGCATCGATTTACGGGTGCAGTATATCATGCAGGCGAGCGTCGCCGCATGCTATTTGATGCATGAACTCGATAAGGAATCGGCTGTGCGGCTGTTGGGACGTTATCAGGGAAGAAGCGGCGAGATCGAGATCGTCGAATGCTCGTGGGATGGCACCCGGATCTATTTTGAGGAAGGCGTTCGGCAGAGCCAGGCGACACCCGACGGCGAGAGCGTCTTCACCTATGTGAAGCTGATGGATGAGCTGCTGCACCGGTCTGCCAGCATCCTGGTGCTCGGATGTGGCGGCGGCAACCTTGCCACGCGGCTGGCCCGGCTGGGAAAACAGCTGACCATCGTCGACAACAACCCGATCAGCTTCGTGATCGCGCAGAAGTTCTTCGGGCTGCCCGACGATCTCCACTGCATGGTGTCCGATTTCCGTAAATTCATCTTTCAGGACGACGTGCTTTACGACGGCATCGCCATCGATATCGGCGGCCCGGGTTTTCGCTTCAACGAGGAATTCGATGTCGAAACCTGCGATGCGATCCGCGCCAGGCTGGCGCCGGGCGGCCGCATCGTGATGAATGTGACGGTCATGAACGACATCGATCCGCTGCCCGACCGTATCGCGGCGCGGCTCGCCGGCGAGAGCATGCGGGTCTGGATCGTCGACGAACAGGGCATCGAGGACCGCAATGCCATCATCGCCTGCCTGCCGGAACGGCAGTTGAACCCGCGTGCGACGCTGAGCGAAGCCATGCAACACAATCAGGAGCGATGGTCGATCCGCCGCGGCCGGCTGCGCAGCCGCGATCTGGCGTTCGGATCACGCAACGGGTGACGGTCCGAGGATCGCCGCTTCGCCCGTCACCGGCGCCTCAAGGAACGTTTTGAGCGCGTCGATGATCTCGGCCGGCTTGTCGTGCTGCACCCAGTGCCCGGCGCCCTCGATCTTCACCAGTTCAGCCTGCCTGAAATACCCGAGCACGCCGGCGGTTTGGGGATCGGGCAAGAAACTCTCGCTGCCGGCCACCAGCAGCGTCGGACAGGTAATGCGCGACCACAGCGCGATGTTGTCTTCCAGCGACAGCCGGTACGGCGCGCGGGCGCGCAGATACGGATCGAACTTCCAGCTGTAGCCGCCGTCGGCATTCTGTTTCAGGGCATGGGTGGCGAGATGCATCGCCTGCTCGCGGGTCAGCCGCGCATTGCGCCCCGACATGCGATCGGCGCCATCGGCCACCGACGCATAGCGCTGGGTCTTCCGTTGCGCCGTCTTGTCGAGATCACCGACCCAGTCCGCGATCCTGATATCGATCGGCTTCACCCGTCGCGCCGGAAAATTGGTCACACCGTCGAGCACGACCAGCCGCGCTAGTTTTTCCGGAAACGCTCCGGCAAAGGTCAGGCTGACCATGCCGCCCATCGAGTGGCCGACGATAGCGAGGTTTTCCAGGCCTTCGGACTTCACCAGGCAGGCCAGATCGTAGACGTGATCGGCCAGGCTGTAGCTGCTGCCTTTTGCCCACTCGGAATCGCCATGACCGCGCAAATCGGGCGCGATGACGTGAAAATTCGCCCGCAACGCCTGCGCCACATGGTCCCAGCTGCGGGAGTGATCGAGGCCGCCATGGACCAGCAACAGCGGCGGCGCCGATGCGTTGCCCCAGTCGGTGTAGTGCAGCCGAAGTCCGTGGGACTGGTAGAAGCGCGCCTGCGGCGCGTCCGGTAAAGGGTTCATGACGGCCTAGATAGAGGCTGGTGGCGCGCAGGTCCAGCATTCCGGAATGCGGAATTCGGCGGATGGCGC
>NZ_JAURXB010000085.1 GCF_030654605.1 Bradyrhizobium sp. | reverse complement strand
CCGCAGCGTAAGGCAGATGCGGCTTCCGCCAGGCCGTCGCGTGAGCTTTCCGCTATCGAAATCGCAACCATCATGGACGAAATCGGCCGCCGCGCGCGCGAAGCCGCCGCGCATCTGGCCAATCGGGACGGCAAGGCGATGGAATCCGCACTGTATTGCGCCGCCGCCTCGATGCGCGCCAATGTGGATCTGATTTTGAAAGCCAATGCAAAAGATATGGCGGCGGCGCAGGCGGCTGGCCTGCCCGCCTCGATGCTCGACCGGCTGAAGCTGGACGATGCGCGCATTGCCGCGATGGTGCGCAGCCTGGATGAAATCGCCGCCATGCCCAATCCGGTGGGCCAGGTGCTGACCGGCTGGGATCGTCCCAATGGGCTGCATATTGAACGGATCAGCGTGCCGCTGGGCGTGATCGGCATCATTTATGAAAGCCGCCCCAATGTGACGGCGGATGCGGCCGCCCTGTGCCTGCGCGCGGGCAATGCGGTGATTTTGCGCGGCGGTTCGGAAAGCTATTATTCCAGCCGCGCCATTCATGACTGTATTGTGGAAGGCCTGAACGCCGCGAAAATTCCCGAAGGCGCGGTGCAGCGGGTGCCGACCATCGACCGTGCGGCGGTGGGTTATATGCTGGGCAATATGACGCAATATATTGACGTGATCGTGCCGCGTGGCGGGCGCAGCCTGACCGAGCGCGTGACGCGCGACGCCCGCGTGCCGGTGATGGGCCATCTGGATGGGCTGGTGCATGTCTATGTGGATGGCAAGGCCGATCTGGAAATGGCGCGCAGGATTGTGATCAACGCCAAAATGCGGCGCACCGGAATTTGCGGCGCGGCGGAAACCTTGCTGATTGATCGCCGCTGTGCGGCAACGCATCTGCCGGCGCTGGTAGCCGATCTGATCGGGGCTGGCTGCGAAGTGCGCGGCGC
The DNA here is from genome assembly GCF_030654605.1 of Bradyrhizobium sp. Taxonomy (GTDB): domain Bacteria; phylum Pseudomonadota; class Alphaproteobacteria; order Rhizobiales; family Xanthobacteraceae; genus Bradyrhizobium. The sequence continues at coordinate 14,986 of NZ_JAURXB010000085.1, read as the reverse complement.
GGAGGATGTGCAGGCGTTTGATCCGCGCGTCAAACCGGTGGCCGAGGCCGACTGGACGACGGAATATCTGGACGCGATCATTTCCGTTCGCATTGTAGACGGGGTGGATGAAGCCATCGCGCATATAAGGCGCTATGGCTCGCAACACACCGAATCCATCATCACCGATGACACGCCAACAGCGGAGCGTTTTTTGTCGCAGATCGACAGCGCCATTGTCATGCACAATGCCTCGACCCAGTTCGCCGATGGCGGCGAGTTCGGGTTTGGCGCGGAAATCGGCATCGCCACCGGCAAATTCCACGCCCGCGGCCCTGTCGGCGCCGAGCAACTGACCAGCTTCAAGTATCGCGTGCACGGCACCGGACAGACGCGGCCGTGAAGGCCTTCTTGCAAATTCGGCACCGGCTTGGGGCCGCCCTGATGAATGAGGCAAATACCGCTGTCATCGCCCGGCTTGACCGGGCGACCCAGTATTCCAGAGACGGTCGGGTTCAACCGATAGGCCGCAGCGTAATGGATCGCCCGGTCAAGCCGGGCGACGACAGTCTTGTTGTTGCAGGCGGCCTGCCCAGCTTCTTCCTGGCGCGGTGGCCCCGTTGAGCTCAGTCGCAGCGCTTTCGGTCGCCCAATCCATCCCGCTCTACAGCAACGGCATGCGCATCGGCCTGCTCGGCGGCTCGTTCAATCCGCCGCATCTCGCGCATCGCGCCATCAGCCTGTTCGCGATCAAGCGTCTGAAGCTCGACCGCGTTTGGTGGCTGGTGACTCCGGGCAATCCGCTCAAGGAAAACGGCGGATTGCATGATCTCGACGCGCGCGCCGAAGCGGCGCGAGAGATGGCCGATGATCCGCGCATCGATATCAGCTGTCTCGAATCCGTCATTGGAACGCGCTACACTGTCGATACCGTCAGCTACCTGCGCCGCCGCGCTTCCGGCCTGCGCTTCATCTGGATCATGGGCGCCGACAACCTTGCGCAATTCCACCGCTGGCAGAACTGGCGGCGGATCGCCTCCGAGATGCCGATCGCGGTGATCGACCGTCCGCCGCAAAGCTTTCGTGCGCTCGCAGCACCCGCGGCCCAGGCGCTGGCGCGCTATCGCCTGCCCGAGAATCAGGCAGGCCGGCTGGCCGACCAGCGCGCGCCGGCCTGGGTGTTTCTGACCGGCATGAAGCTGAACCTGTCATCGACCGGCCTGCGGAACCCGGACGGCAGCTGGAAGGCAAAGAAGTAACAGTCGGAGTCGAAGTGAGAGCCGGGGTTCACTGGAATATTGAAACCATTAACCCCACATGCCTAGAATAGCCCGTGGATGCCAAGATTCGGTGTTCGCGATACAGTGAAAGGAATGGTCCCTGACCACATCTGTATTGTCCAAGTCTGTTTTACCCAAGGTTGCGAAAACGGCCGAAAAAACCGCACCCAAAACCGCGCGTAAGACATCGACCAAAGCTGTCGCCTTGAAGGCGCTACCCGACGCCGACAAGACCCTGAACCTGATCCTCTCCCGCCTCGACGACATGAAGGCGGAAGAAACGGTCACCATCGACCTTCGCGGCAAATCGGCATTTTCCGACTACATGATCGTCACGACCGGCCGGGCCAACCGGCATGTCGGCGCGATCGCGGAAAATGTCGCCAAGGGCCTCAAGGAAAACGGAATCAAGAAGCTTCACATCGAGGGCTTGCCCAATTGCGACTGGGTGCTGATCGATTCCGGCGACGTGATCGTGCACGTATTCCGACCCGAAGTGCGCGAATTCTACAATCTCGAGAGATTGTGGACCCAGGGCCCGACGGCGGCGGCGACGTAGACCGATCGGTTTGGGCCGATCGGTTGCGCCGATGCAGATCGGCTGAGCGCACGGTAGCGTGCGGCGCGCCGACGCGCGTGGACGCGCGAATGCGCGTGGAAATGCAGATATGCGCCTCGTCGTCGTCTCAATCGGCCGGCTGAAGCAAGGTCCGGAGCGGGAACTCGCTGAGCGGTATCGCGAGCGGTTCGGCGACATCGGCCGCAAACTCGGCTTCCGCGGGCTCGAGATTCATGAAATCCCGGAAAGCCGCGCGCGCGACGCCGCAACCCGGATATCCGAGGAAGCCGCGGCGATTTCGGCCGCAATCCCGGAGAAATCCGTGCTGGTGGCGCTGGATGAGCACGGCGACAACATCGACAGCGCCGCCTTCGCCCGGCATCTTGGCCGCTGGCGCGACGAGGGCCTCGCCAACACTATTTTCGCGATAGGCGGCGCGGACGGACTTTCGCCCGATTTGCGGCGCAAGGCTAAACTCTGCGTTGCGTTCGGCGCCGCGACCTGGCCGCACCAGATGGTTCGCGTGATGCTTCTGGAACAGATTTACCGGGCCGCGACCATTTTGGCGGGCCACCCCTATCACCGCGCCTAGAGAGCACCGATCGGATTGATGCAGCCAACGCGGAACATTCAATCGTACCCAGGCACCGTCCGTCGCGGTCAGCTGTGTTCGGTCCGCATACCGCTTTCCATCGCATTGCTGACGGCCGGCCTCCACCTTGAGCCCGCGGCCGCCCAGGTCGCAGCAACCCCGCCGCAGACCGTCGCAACTTCGCCCGACGCCATCAAGCAGCGCGAGCAGGAACTCGAAGCCACCCGCGCGCAGCAGAAGAGCGCCGCGGAATTGCAGGCGAAGCTCAAGGCCGATATCGCGGCGATCGGACAGGATCGCAGCAAGCTCAATGCGCAGCTGATCGACATCGCCGCCCAGGTGCGCGGCGTCGAGACAAGGATCGGCGATGCCGAAGCCCGGCTCCGCCCGCTCGACAGCCGCGAGCAGCAAATGCGCGGTTCGCTGGACTCGCGCCGTTCCGAAATCATCGAAGTGCTGGCGGCGCTGCAGCGCGCGGGAAGGCGCACGCCGCCGGCGCTGCTGGTGCGACCGGAAGACGCGCTGCAATCGCTGCGTACCGCCATGCTGCTGGGATCCGTGGTCCCCGAACTGCGCGGGCGCGCGGAGAAACTGGCCAGCGACCTCGCCGAGCTGGTGGCGTTGCGCAAGACCATCGCCACCGAGCGCGACCGGCTTGCTTCCGACCGCGACAAGCTGCGGGACGACCAGACCCGGATGGCCGCCCTGGTCGAGGAACGCCAGCGCAAGCAGAGCGCGACCGAAAAGGACATGGAGGCGGAGGGCGCCCGCGCCATCGCCCTCTCCAAACAGGTCGACAGCCTGCAGGGCCTGATCGGCAAAATGGAGCAGGATCTGAAGAGTGCCGCGAAAGCGGCCGCGACCGCCAATCTGCAGGGCGCACCGACCGGCAAGCCCAATCTGGGGGCGCTGAAGGACCCCGCCCGGATGAGCCCGGCCATTGCCTTTGCGTCCGCCAAGGGCTTATTCGCAATGCCGGTTAATGGCAGCAAGATTCGCGAATTTGGCGGTTCCGACGGTGCAGGCGGCGTAGAAAAAGGCATTTCTTTGGCAACCCGGGTCGGCGCCCAGGTCACAACACCGTGTGACGGCTGGGTTGTTTACGCCGGACCGTTCCGCAGCTACGGACAACTCTTGATCCTCAACGCCGGGGGCGGGTATCATGTGTTGATCGCCGGGATGGAGCGCATTTCGGTTAACATCGGCCAGTTTGTACTTACGGGGGAGCCGGTCGCGACCATGGGAACGAGATCCCAGGTTGCATCCATCCTTGCCACCAATGCGAGTCAGCCCGTGCTCTATGTCGAGTTTCGCAAGGACGGCACTCCAATCGATTCAGGTCCATGGTGGGCCGCAAATGAAGGCGAAAAGGTTCGCGGATGATGCGCAAGACTTCTGTAATTCTCCTTAGCGCCGCGACCGGCGCGGCATTGACGCTGTTCGTGACCCAGCCCCGCGCCGTCCTGATGGGATCGAGCGCGCGTGCCGCGACATCGGACACCTATCGCCAGCTCAATCTGTTCGGCGATGTGTTCGAGCGGGTTCGCAGCGACTATGTCGAGAAGCCCGACGACGGCAAGCTGGTCGAATCCGCCATCAGCGGCATGCTGACCGGCCTCGATCCGCATTCCAGCTACATGGACGCCAAGAGCTTCCGCGACATGCAGGTGCAGACCCGCGGCGAATTCGGCGGTCTCGGCATCGAAGTCACGATGGAAGACGGCCTGATCAAGGTGGTCTCGCCGATCGACGACACGCCCGCCTCCAAGGCCGGCGTGATGGCCAACGACATCATCACCAACCTTGACGATGAAGCCGTGCAGGGCCTCACCCTCAATCAGGCGGTCGAGAAGATGCGCGGCCCGGTCAACACCAAGATCCGGCTGAAGATCATCCGCAAGGGCCAGGACAATCCGATCGAGGTCACCCTGGTGCGCGACAACATCCGCGTCCGTTCGGTCCGCGCCCGCACCGAGAGCGACGATATCGGCTATATCCGCATCACCACCTTCAACGAGCAGACCACCGAAGGCCTGAAGCGGGAAATCGGCAACCTCACCACGCAGATCGGTGCCGACAAGCTGAAGGGCTTCATCATCGACATGCGCAACAATCCCGGCGGATTGCTGGAAGAAGCGGTGACCGTTTCCGACGCCTTCCTCGAGCGCGGCGAGATCGTTTCGACCCGCGGCCGCAATGCCGAGGAAACCCAGCGCCGCGCCGCCCATGCGGGCGACCTGACCAAGGGCAAGCCGGTGATCGTTCTGATCAATGGCGGTTCGGCATCGGCATCGGAAATCGTCGCCGGCGCGTTGCAGGACCACAAGCGGGCGACGCTGGTCGGCACCCGCTCGTTCGGCAAGGGCTCGGTGCAGACCATCATTCCGCTCGGAAGCGGCAACGGCGCGCTGCGTCTCACCACCGCGCGCTACTTCACGCCATCGGGCAAATCGATCCAGGCCAAGGGCATCGTTCCCGATATCGAGGTACTGCAGGACGTGCCGGACGAATTGAAGTCGCGAACCGACACCAAGGGCGAGGCCTCACTGCGCGGCCATCTGAAGTCCGAGGGCGACGAGAAGACCGGCTCGCAATCCTACGTGCCGCCGGACGCCAAGAACGACAAGGCCCTGAAGATGGCAGCCGACCTGCTGCACGGCATCAAGGTCAATGCCAGCGCGCCGACCGGCGACAAGGCAGCGATCGACAAGCCCGCCAGCAAGGTGGCGAACTGATTGGGCCCCTCTCACGGGGATTTGCGAACAGGGCGGCCTTCGGGCCGCCCTTTTTGCTGGAGGGCTCCACCGGTTCCCGGCCGCGTCCTGACTGCGTCTTTCGCCGGACGCTCGGCGTAGCGCATCTGCCGCGGTCTCGCCTCGCCGTGGTATCGTCGACCCCGTTGATTCGGGGAGACCTATGGCAGAGACGGCCGACGATCTGAGCACACCGCTCGGACAGCAGACGGCGCGCCGGAAGCGCCGTTTCCGGCTGCCGTTTACCGGTATTCAGGCACTTGCCGGCTTGCTGGGTCTGTTTCTGGCTGTCTTTGCGGGCTTCGCCATCTTCGGCGACAATCCGCTGGGCGGCGAGCCGGTGGTGCGCATCGCGCTGCGTCCACCAGCCACGCCGCCCGGCCAGGGCGAAAAATCCGCCATGGCGCCCCCGGGCGTCGCCGAGCCCGCCAAATCCGCTTCCAAACAGGCAGCATCAGCCGAGCAAAAGACCGTCACCATCATCGACGGCTCCAGCGGCAAGCGCCAGGATGTCGTGATCGGCGGCGACGCCGCCGACAAGGCGCCCGCCATGATGGCCGGGGTGGAACAGCGCCTGCTTGAAAAATCACGCTACGGCATGATCCCGACCATGTTCGAAGGCCAAAAGCCCTTCACCGTTTACGCCGCCGAAACCGACCGTGCCAAGGCGGCCAAAATGCCCGTGGTGTCGATCGTCGTCGCCGGCCTCGGGGTCGGCGCGGCCAAGACCACCGACGCGATCATGAAGCTGCCATCCGCGGTGACGCTGGCGTTTACGCCCTACGGCTCGGATCCCTCCAAACTGGCCGAACGGGCGCGCGCGCAGCGTCACGAGATTCTGCTGCAGATTCCGATGGAGCCGTTCGACTATCCCGACAACGACCCCGGTCCGCAAACCCTGCTCACGACGCTTTCGGCCGATGCCAATCTGGACCGGCTGTACTGGCATCTCAGCCGCTTTCAGGGCTATGCCGGAATCGCCAATTTCATGGGCGCGCGTTTCGTCGTCACCGACGCCGTGATGCAGCCGATCATCCGCGAGGCCGCCAAGCGCGGGCTCGGCTATCTCGACGACGGCTCGGCGCCGCGCTCCACCGCGCCGGCTCTGGCGGCGGCCCAGGCGATGCCGTTCGCCAAGGCCGATTTCGCCATCGACGCGGTGCCTACCGCGGCGGAGATCGACCGGGCGCTCGCCAAGCTGGAGAGTCTGGCGAAGGAGCGCGGGACCGCCATCGGCGTCGCCTCGGCGCTGCCGATTTCGATCGAGCGGATCGGCGTCTGGAGCAAGGCACTCGAGAGCCGTGGCATCATGCTTGTGCCATTGACAACGGCGATGCTGAAATCAAGATCGGGCTGATGACCGGCTGGCGCGGCTTCGGACCCGGGGTCGTGCCGCCAGCTCAACACCAGTGACTGCAAGAGGTTTGCAAAGGGCTTGAACGGAATGGCGCGCTACGAAGACCTGCCCTATCGGACATGCGTCGGCATGATGCTGATCAACGCAGCGGGGCTCGTCTTTATCGGTCGCCGCGCCGGCGGCATCGAACATGTCGACGAGACCCACGTCTGGCAGATGCCGCAGGGCGGCGTCGATCCCGGCGAGGACACCTGGGAGGCGGCGAAGCGCGAACTCTACGAGGAAACCAGCGTCCGCTCGGTCGAGAAGCTCGGCGAGATCCAGGACTGGCTGATCTACGACATTCCGCGCACCGTGGCCGGCCGCACCTGGAAGGGACGCTATCGCGGCCAGCGCCAGAAATGGTTCGCGGTCCGCTTCACCGGCAAGGACAATGAGATCAATGTCGCGAGCCCCGGCGGCGGCCACAAGGCGGAGTTCGTCAACTGGCGCTGGGAGCCGATGAAGAATCTGCCCAATTTGATCGTTCCGTTCAAGCGCCCGGTCTATGAGCGCGTGGTAAAGGAATTTTCCGACCTGGCCGGCAGCTAGGTTCGGATGTCCGAGAGCAAACCCTATCGCCCCAATGTGGGCATCGCGCTGTTCAACGACGCCGGTCAGGTTCTGATCGGACGGCGTTTCAGGGACGACGGACCGGAGATCATTCTTCCTGGCCTGGAATGGCAGATGCCGCAGGGCGGCATCGACGCCGACGAGAATCCGCGCGACGCGGTGATGCGCGAATTATGGGAAGAGACCGGCGTCAGGCACGCCAACTATCTCGGCGAAACCGGCTGGCTGACCTACGAGTTTCCGGCCTATGACGGACCACCGTCGCACCGGCTGGCAAAATTCCGCGGCCAGCGCCAGAAATGGTTCGCGCTGCGCTTTGCGGGAGACGACGCCGACATCGATCCCTTGACGCCGCGCAACGACCAGCCGGCAGAATTCGACCAGTGGCGCTGGGAAGGACTCGACCGCGTCGCCGATCTCGTGGTGCCGTTCCGGCGCGAGGTGTACCGGACGGTGGCGCGGGAGTTCGCTAAGTTCGCCCGGTAACGAAGCGGCTTGGCTTTTTCTTACCTCTCCCGCTTGCGGGGGAGGTCGACGCGCGAAGCGCGGCGGGTGGGGGAACTCTATCCGCTGGCGCCGGCACTTGCGGAGACACCCCCACCCCAACCCACCCCCGCAAGCGGGCGAGGGCGTGCGAGCGGGGCGCGACCGGCACCGGGACTGAGCCCGAAAAGCCGAAAGCGGTTTTCGGGAAAGAATGTGCTCGGTGAAGGGCTAAACGACGGGTCGGATTCCGAGCTGATCGGACCCTAGTGCATCGCGGTTGCGCTGAGCTGATGCTGGATGCTCTTGAAATGATCGAGCCGCGCAATCTCGCGATCGAGTCCCTCGCCGTCTTTTTCGGCGAGCTTGGCTTCCATCTCGGCGATGATGTCGGCGAGCTGCGCCCGGTCCAGATCCTCGATCGAGGTCGCGACGTCGGCCAGCACCGTGAGGCCCTTTTCGGAGACCTCGGCGAGGCCGCCGAGCACGATGATCTTCTGCTGCGTGCCGCCTGACGTCACCGTCAGGATGCCCGGGCGGATCGCGGCCACCACGGGCGCATGGCCGGCGAGCACGCCGAAATCGCCCTCGATGCCGGGCACGTCGACCTGATCGACCTCGCCGGAGAAAGCGAGTTTTTCGGGCGAGACGAGATCGAAGTGGAAGGTAGCCATGAAGAACCTGCGAATGGTGTGTGGCGAATAGCGAGTGGCGAAGGGAGAGGAGCTATTCGCTACTCCCCATACGCCATTTGCCCCTTAAGCTGCTTCCGCCGCGAGCTTCTTGCCCTTTTCGACGGCTTCCTCGATGGCGCCGACCATGTAGAAGGCGGCTTCCGGAAGGTGATCGTACTTGCCTTCGCAGATGGCGCGGAAACCCTTGATGGTGTCGGCGAGGTCGACGAACTTGCCCGGCGAACCCGTGAAGATTTCGGCGACGTGGAACGGCTGCGACAGGAAGCGCTCGATCTTGCGGGCGCGGGCGACCGCGATCTTGTCCTCTTCCGACAATTCGTCCATGCCGAGAATGGCGATGATGTCCTGCAGCGACTTGTAGCGCTGCAGCACCTGCTGGACCATACGCGCGGTCTGGTAGTGCTCCTCGCCGACGATCAGCGGCGACAGCATGCGCGAGGTGGAGTCGAGCGGGTCGACCGCGGGATAGATGCCCTTTTCCGAGATCGCGCGGTTCAGCACCGTGGTGGCGTCAAGATGCGCGAACGAGGTGGCGGGCGCGGGATCGGTCAAGTCGTCGGCCGGCACGTAGATCGCCTGCACCGAGGTGATCGAACCCTTGTGCGTGGTGGTGATGCGCTCCTGCAGCGCGCCCATGTCGGTGGCCAGCGTCGGCTGATAGCCCACCGCGGAAGGAATACGGCCGAGCAGCGCCGACACTTCGGAGCCTGCCTGGGTGAAGCGGAAGATGTTGTCGATGAAGAACAGCACGTCCTGGCCCTGATCGCGGAAATGCTCGGCTACCGTGAGACCCGACAGCGCGACGCGCATGCGGGCGCCGGGCGGCTCGTTCATCTGGCCGAACACCAGGGCGCATTTCGACTTGACGCTCGGGTCGGGATTATGCGGATCGGCATTGACCTTGGACTCGATGAACTCGTGATAGAGGTCGTTGCCTTCGCGGGTTCGCTCGCCGACGCCGGCGAACACCGAGTTGCCGCCATGCGCCTTCGCGACGTTGTTGATCAGTTCCTGAATCAGCACGGTCTTGCCGACGCCGGCGCCGCCGAACAGGCCGATCTTGCCGCCCTTGGCGTAGGGCGCCAGCAGGTCGACGACCTTGATGCCGGTGACGAGAATTTCAGCTTCGGTGGCCTGGTCGGTATAGGTCGGCGCTTCCGCATGGATCGGGCGCAGGCCTTCGGAGGCGATCGGACCGCCTTCGTCGATCGGCTGGCCGATCACGTTCATGATGCGGCCCAGCGTGCCGGCGCCGACCGGCACCTGGATCGGGCTGCCGGTGTCGTTGACTTCCTGGCCGCGGACCAGACCCTCGGTGGTGTCCATCGCGATGGTGCGCACCGTGGATTCGCCGAGATGCTGCGCAACCTCGAGCACCAGACGGTTGGTTCCGTTCATGGTGGTGATGGCGCTGAGAATCGCCGGCAGATGTCCTTCGAACTGCACGTCAACGACGGCGCCGATGACTTGCGTGACGCGTCCGGTCTGGTTGGCGGGTGTAGCCATAAAACTCTCTCCTTGAAGTCCGAAAACTTAAAGCGCCTCGGCGCCGGAGATGATCTCGATCAGCTCCTTGGTGATCATCGCCTGACGGGTGCGGTTGTAGATAAGGGTCTGCTTGCGGATCATGTCGCCGGCGTTGCGGGTGGCGTTGTCCATCGCGCTCATCTGCGCGCCGTAGAACGAAGCATTGTTTTCCAGCAGCGCGCGGAAAATCTGCACCGCCAGATTGCGCGGCAGCAGGCCGCTCAGGATCTCGTCTTCTTCCGGCTCGTACTCGTAGGATGTCGCCGGACCGGCATTGGCGGCGGGCGCTTCCACGACCAGCGGAATGATCTGCTGTGCGGTCGGGATCTGCGAGATCACCGACTTGAAGCGCGAATAGAACAGCGTGCAGACGTCGAACTCGCCGGCACCGAAGCGCGCGATGACCTTCTTTGCGATATCCTCGGCGTTGACGAAACCGAGCTGGCGGACCGAGCGCAATTCGACGTTTTCGACGATCTGCCGCTCGAAGGTGCGTCGCAATTGCTCGAAGCCTTTGCGGCCGACGCAAAAGAACTTGACTTCCTTGCCCTGGTTCATCAGCGCCAGCGCGCGCTCGCGGGCGAGCCGCACGATCGACGAGTTGAACGCGCCGGACAGGCCGCGCTCGCCGGTGCAGACCAGGAACAGGTGCACATGATCCTTGCCGGTGCCGGCCAGCAGCGCCGGGGCGCCGGGCGAACCGGCGGCGGCGCTGGCGATGTTGGAAATCACCGCATCCATTTTTTCGGCATAGGGCCGCGCCGCCTCGGCGGCGCTCTGCGCGCGGCGCAGCTTGGAGGCTGCGACCATCTGCATGGCCTTGGTGATCTTCTGCGTCGCCTTGGTGGAGGCGATGCGGACCCGCATGTCTTTCAGTGAAGCCATTCTCAGTTCACCCCGGCGATCCGATACTCGATCTGACCGCAAACCCTTCGTTCGTCATGCCCGGCCTTGTGCCGGGCATCCACGTCTTGCCGTCATCCACGCCCCAAGACGTGGATGGCCGGGTCAAGCCCGGCCATGACGGCATTTTTTAAGCAAACGTCTTGGCGTAACTCTCGACCACGGCCTTGAGCTTGGCGGCGGTATCGTCGCTGAGATCGCGGCTGTCGCGGATGGTATTGAGGATGTCGACGTTCTTGCCGCGCAGCAGCGACAAGAGGCCGTCTTCGAAGCTGCGGACCTTGGCGACCGGCAGCGTGTCGAGATAGCCGTTGACGCCGGCGTAGATCACCACGACCTGCTCTTCCATCTTCAGCGGCGAGAACTGCGGCTGCTTCAGGAGCTCGGTGAGGCGCGAACCGCGGTTCAGCAGGCGCTGCGTCGAGGCGTCGAGATCGCTTCCGAACTGCGCGAACGCCGCCATTTCGCGGTACTGCGCCAGCTCGCCCTTGATCTTGCCGGCGACCTTCTTCATCGCCTTGGTCTGCGCCGACGATCCGACGCGCGACACCGACAGGCCGACGTTCACCGCCGGACGGATGCCCTGGAAGAACAGGTCGGTTTCCAGGAAGATCTGGCCGTCGGTAATCGAGATCACGTTGGTCGGGATGTAGGCCGACACGTCGTTGGCCTGGGTTTCGATGATCGGCAGCGCCGTCAGCGAGCCCGAGCCCTGGGAGTCGTTGAGCTTGGCGGCGCGCTCGAGCAGGCGGGAATGCAGATAGAACACGTCGCCGGGATAGGCTTCGCGGCCCGGCGGACGGCGCAGCAACAGCGACATCTGGCGGTAGGCGACGGCCTGCTTCGACAGATCGTCATAGATGATGACGGCGTGCATGCCGTTGTCGCGGAAATATTCGCCCATGGTGCAGCCGGTGAACGGCGCGATGTACTGCATCGGTGCCGGATCGGACGCAGTGGCCGCGACGATGATCGAATATTCCAGCGCACCCTGCTCTTCGAGCACCTTGACGAACTGGGCGACCGTGGAGCGCTTCTGGCCGATCGCGACATAGACGCAATACAGCTTGATCTTCTCGTCGGTCTGCGCGTTGAGCGGCTTCTGGTTCAGAATGGTGTCGAGCGCGATCGCGGTCTTGCCGGTCTGACGGTCACCGATGATCAGCTCGCGCTGGCCGCGGCCGACCGGGATCAGGGCGTCGATCGCCTTCAGGCCGGTTGCCATCGGCTCGTTGACCGATTTGCGCGGGATGATGCCGGGCGCCTTGACGTCGACGCGCATGCGCTTGTCGGCCTGGATCGGGCCCTTGCCGTCGATCGGATTGCCGAGCGCGTCGACGACGCGGCCGAGCAGGCCCTTGCCGACCGGCGTATCGACGATGGCGCGGGTGCGCTTGACGGTCTGGCCTTCCTTGATCTCGCGGTCGGCGCCGAAGATCACGATGCCGACGTTGTCGGTTTCGAGGTTCAGCGCCATGCCGCGGGTGCCGTTCTCGAATTCGACCATTTCGCCGGCCTGGACGTTGTCGAGGCCGTAGACGCGGGCAATGCCGTCGCCGACGGACAACACCTGTCCGACTTCGGAAACCTCAGCCTCCTGGCCGAAATTCTTGATCTGGTCCTTGAGGATCGCGGAAATTTCCGCGGCGCGGATGTCCATCAGCCTGCCTCTTTCATCGCGTGCTTGATCGAATTGAGTTTGGTGCGAAGCGAACTATCCACCATGCGGCTGCCAAGCTTGACGACCAGGCCACCGATGATCGAGGGATCGACATTCACGTTGAGCGCGACGTCCTTGCCCGTTACCGATTTCAGGGCGGTCTTCAGGGCGTCGAGATTCTTGTCACTGAGCTTTTCGGCGACCGTCACGTCGGCGGTGGCCTCGCCCTTGAACTTCGCCACCAGCGCGCGGAACGCGCGGATCACGTCGGTGACGGCGAACAGCCGGCGGTTGGCGGTAAGGACCTTGAGGAACCTGGCGGCAACGCCCGAAATTCCTGCTTTGTCGAGCACGGCGGCCAGCGCCCGCGACTGCTCGCCCGCCGAGAAAACCGGGCTGCGGACCAGCCGCTTCAGATCGGTGCTATCGGCCAGCATGGCCTCGAATTTTTCGAGATCGGCCTTGACCGCATCGATGGATTTTTCATCGCGCGCCAGCTCGAACAGAGCCGTTGCGTAACGACCGGACACTCCCGAAACCGACGGATCTTCAGCAGCCACTGGCACGCTCTTTTTTGCTGTCAAACTCGCAAGGGAAAAACCGTCGCCACGATGCGGCGCCTAGCGATCCAAGCCCTTGGAATTCAAGCGGGACTTCGATTTACGACCGGCACTGACAGCACCGGGCTCGTTAAAATCGCGGCTTTGCTAACATAGCAAGAGCGCAGGTGCAACATGACCGCGGCGACTGGCGATGCCTTGTCGCAGGTTCTTTTGACGTGATCGCCGAAGGCATTTTGCGGCGAATCCGGCGCCGCAAATTTGGCGGCCATCCTTCCTGCCGCCAGCGCGCTGCTCATGAGTACCCATTCGTCCCTGCGGCAGCTGCATGGCTCCCATGACTGACCGGCAGGAACGGCAGCGGCTCCCGAGCCATTCAGTGCTGGTCATTACTTGCGCAATCCCCGCCGGGACTGACGATGACTTTGCTTGCCAGTATTTCAAAGTAATAAATGGTAAATAAATTATTAACCCGTAAGATTACGGAACATTTATTGATTACCTGAATTAGGTCACAAGATGTTTCAGGTTGAATAGAAAACGGACTACTGCCCAGCTTACGCCTTATTAGCCCACCAAACGGCAGCCACTCACATTGGGACGGGGGTTCCACTTGCCACATATGTGGCATTACTATCTTGAGGGACTGTTTGTATGCTGACTTCCAATAACCCGACACTGGGAAAAATAACCCGGTCGCGCACGGCGCTAGCTCTTTTCGCCGCAACTCTCCTGCTCGGCGCAGGCGTCACCGAAGCCGCCGCCAAATCCAAAAAACATCACCATCATCATTCCCACCACGGGGCCAAATCGAAGGCGTCCCTGCTCAACGCCAATGCGGCGATCGCGCCTTCGTCCGGTTCCGGACGCAGCTTCTCGGGAATGGCTTCCTTCTATGGCAACGAGTCCGGCAGCAAGACCGCGTCGGGCCAGCGCTTCAACCAGAACGCCATGACCGCCGCTCACCGCTCCCTGCCGTTCGGCACCAGGGTGAAGGTCACCCATGGCAGCCAGAGCGTCGTCGTCACCATCAATGACCGCGGCCCGTTCATCAAGGGACGCGTGCTCGACCTGTCGACCGGCGCTGCGCGCGCCGTCGGTCTGACCAGCCGCGGCGTCGGCCGAGTGGTCGCCGAGGTCATGTAACCGCTTCGGGCGTTTTGAGCGCCCATCGTTTCCTGAAAGTTCAGTAAGCGTTGCGTCAGAGTACGGCCGCAGAGTTTCCTGCGTGCCGAAGCAGAGCCTGCCGTCACCCATGACGGCAGGCTTTTTTTGTGCGCGCCGCCCTCTCAGCGTCATTGCGAGCGCAATCACCTGTCTACAAGAAACTCTGCGGATCGACGTCGACCTCGAGCTTGAGCGTGCCTTTGGTCTTCGGCGCCGCAGCCAGCCATTCGCGCAGATATTCCGACAGGTCGACATTGCGCAGCGACTTTACCAATAGCCGGAAGCGATAGCGGCCCTTGATCACGGCGAGCGGCGCTTCGGCGGGACCCAGCACGTGGATCCGTTCGTCGATCGGCGCGATCGCCGCCAGTTTTCGCGCAAAACCTTCCGCGGTGGGGCGGTCGCCCGCCGAAATGATCAGGCTGGCGAGCCGGCCGAACGGCGGATAGCCTGATCGTTCGCGCGCGTCGATCTCGCTGGCGTAGAACGCCTCGCGATCGCAGGCCACCAGCGCTTTCATCACGGGATGTTCGGGCTGATGGGTCTGCAAATAGCCGACGCCGCGGCCCTGCTCGCGGCCGGCGCGGCCGATCACCTGGTTGAGCAACTGGAAGGTCCGCTCGGCGGCGCGCGGATCGCCGTTGCTGAGGCCCAGATCGGCGTCGATCACGCCGACCAGATTGAGGCGCGGAAAATTATGGCCTTTTGCCACCAGCTGCGTTCCGATGATGATGTCCACGCGCCCGGCCGCGATCTCGTTCAACTCGCTGCGCATGGTCTCGATCGAGGTGATGAGGTCGCTCGACAGCACCATGGTGCGCGCGTCCGGAAACAATTGCGCGGCTTCTTCCTGCAGGCG
>NZ_JAURXB010000076.1 GCF_030654605.1 Bradyrhizobium sp. | reverse complement strand
GAGGTGATCGCGCATGGCATCGCGCTGCAGCCCGGCCGCACCACCGCGGTCGGTCGGATCGACAGAATTCCGGTCATTGCGTTGCAGGGCGCGCCGGACCAGGCGTTCGCGGCGTGGTGGACGCTGGCGCTGCCCGTGCTGGACCGGCTGTCGGGGCGGCGGCCGCGCAAATCGCTCGAGCTGCCGCTGGCGCGCAAGATCGCCTCCGGCGTCGGCATTGCCGAGATCGTGCTGCTGCAGCGCAAGCAGGGCGCCTGGGTGACGCTGGCGGTCGGCGACCTCTCGCTCGATGCCATCGCCCGCGCGGAGGCCTGGCTGGTGGTGCCCGGCGGCGCCGAAGGTTTTGCTGCGGGTGCGACGGTCGATGGCTATATGCTGCGGGAATGATAAGAGCTCTGGCATGACCAATCCGCAGCAGCCCAAGAATCTGAACAAGACCCGCGACGACCTGGAGCAGGACCAGTTTCTGACCATCCTGTCGCGCGAAGAGGCCTTGGCGCGCTTCGAAGCTGCGCTGTTCCCGCGCCCGGTTCCGGCGGAACAACGGCCGCTCGCCGACGCGCTCGGCTGCGCGCTGGCGGAGGACATCGTGGCGCCGATCGACGTACCGCCGTTCGACCGTTCCAATGTTGACGGCTTTGCGGTGCGCTCCGCCGATCTTTCCTCCTCCGGCGAGGCCACGCCGGTCCGCCTGATGCTCAATGACGAAGCGATCGCCTGCGGAATTGCGCCGGCGCGGCCGGTGCTGTCGGGCACCGCGACCTCGATCGCAACCGGCGGCCCGGTGCCGCGCGGCGCCGACGCCATTGTCATGGTCGAACACACCCAGCCCGTTAGCGCCCGCGCGATCGAGATCCGCCGCGCCGCTTCGCCCGGCCAGTTCGTGTCCTATGCCGGCTCCGACATCGCGCGCGGCGAGAATCTGCTGCGCGCGGGCACCGTGATCGGCTCGCGCGAGATCGGCATGCTGGCGGCCTGCGGGATCGCGGTGGTGTCGGTCGCGCGAAGGCCGCGCGTCGCGGTGATCTCGACCGGCGACGAGCTGGTGCAGCCCGGGAACGAATTGCGCCCGGCGGCGATCTACGACACCAACGGCGCCATCGTCACCGCGGCGGTCAGCGAGAACGGCGGCGACGCGGTGTTTCTCGGCGCCATTGCCGATGACGAAGCCAAGCTCGAAGCCGCGATGCGTGGCGCGCTCGAATCGAGCGACATGCTGGTGTTGTCAGGCGGCACCTCGAAGGGCGCCGGCGACCTGTCGCATCGCATCATCGCGCGGCTCGGAAAGCCCGGCATCATCGCGCACGGCGTTGCGTTAAAGCCCGGAAAACCGCTGTGCCTGGCGGTTTGCGACGGCAAGCCGGTGGTGATCCTCCCGGGATTTCCGACCTCGGCGATGTTCACCTTCCACGACATGATCGTGCCGGTGTTGCGCCGCATGGCGGGACTGCCGCCGCGGTCCGATGCCAAGGTGTTCGCAAGAGTCCCGGTGCGAATCGCCAGCGAACTCGGCCGTACCGAATTCGTCATGGTGTCGCTGGTCGAGGGCGATGGCGGCCTGATCGCCTATCCCTCCGGCAAGGGATCTGGCGCCATCACCTCCTTCGCGCAGGCCGACGGATTCTTGAAGATCGATGCGCTGGCCGACCAGATGCCGGCAGGCACCGACGCCGAAGTGACGCTGTTCACGCCGCATGTGCGGGTGCCGGATCTCGTCATCGTCGGCAGCCACTGCACCGGGCTCGATCTCGTCACCGCGCCACTGGCGCGCGCGGGCCTCGTGGTCCGCTCGATCGCGGTCGGCAGCCTCGGCGGCCTTGCTGCGGCCAGGCGCGGCGAATGCGATTTTGCGCCGATCCATCTGTTCGATGAAAAGACCGAGAGCTACAACACGCCGTATGTCGCGGATGGGCTTGAACTGGTGCCGGGCTGGCGTCGGATGCAGGGCATCGTATTTCGATCAGGCGATGCGCGCTTCGAAGGCCTGAGCGCGCAGGATGCGGTGCGCTCAGCGCTCGCCGATCCCACCTGCATCATGGTCAACCGCAACCAGGGCGCCGGCACCCGCATCCTGATCGACCGGTTGCTCGGCGATATCAGGCCCGACGGCTACTGGAACCAGCCGCGCTCGCACAACGCGGTCGCCGCCGCCGTGGCGCAGGGCCGCGCCGACTGGGGCATGACGATTGCGCCGGTGGCGCATGCCGCGGGCCTCGGGTTCATTCCGTTCGCCGAAGAGCATTATGATTTCGCACTGGTGACGGCGCGCAAGCAGCGCCTGGCGGTGCAGGCGTTCCTGGCGGCGCTGGCGTCGGACGAAGGGCGTGCTGCGCTGGAGCGGGCGGGGTTTCGGCCGGCGTGAGCCGTCATTGTTCGCATCCCTCGTCGTCCCTGCGAACGCAGGGACCCATACTCCGCGGCCGTAGTTGTTACGGAAGCTGTCAGACGTAGTGCTCCAACGATGGATCACGCGGTATGGGTCCCGGCTCGCGCTCGCAAGGGCTCGCCTGGCCGGGACGACGGTCTTTCAAATAAATGCCATGCCGCCGTTCAGCATGATCGTCTGCCCGGTCATGTAGTCGTTGCCGAGCACCATCAGCACCGCCTGTGCCACTTCATCGGGTTGTCCCATCCTTCCCAGCGGGATGCGGGCCGCCAGTTCCGAACGGCCGCGCATCATGTCGGTCTCGATCAGCGACGGCGCCACCGCGTTCACGGTGATGCCTTCCTTGACCAGGCGCGCCGCGTAGCCGCGGGTCAGTCCTTCCATGCCCGCCTTCGACGCATTGTAGTGTACGCCGATTGCGCCGGCGCCGCGTGCAGCACCGGACGAGATGTTGACGATGCGGCCCCATTGCTTCGCGCGCATGCCTGGCAGCACAGCCTGGGTGCAGAGGAAGGCCGACTTCAGGTTGACGGCAATGGTGGCATCGAACTCGGCTTCGGTCAGTTCATCGATGCCGCGCACGATCGCGATGCCGGCATTGTTGACGAGAATGTCGATCGGGCCCAGCGCGAACGCGGCATGATCGACCATCTCGGCGATGGCTGCGGCCTGTGAGACGTTGGCGGCGACCGCGATCGCGCGGCCGCCCTTGCTCTTGATGCTCGCGACCACCGAGTCGGCTTTCGCAGCACGTTCCAGGAAATTGACGGCGACGGCGGCGCCGGCCTCGGCCAGCGCCATCGCAATCGCAGCGCCAATGCCGCGCGAGCCGCCCGTCACCAGGGCAACGTGGCCGTTCAGATCGGGCTGGATGGTCATGATAGAATTCCCTCCGCGTGGAAAAATCAGCCCCCATCCAGCGCCGCCAGCCGCTCGGCCTCGGCGATGTCGTCCATGGTGTTGGCGTTGAAAAAAGGGTCGAGTTCATCGACCACCCATTCCACCGTGGCGAGCCGGTAGCGCGCGGTCCAGCGGTCGATCTTGCGGATGTCTTCCACCACCAGCGCGTGACGAAGTTCTTCGCGCAAGGCCACGCTCCACAACCCGATCACCGGATGCGACTGGCCGTCGGACGCCGCCACCGCGAGCTGTGCATCTTCAGCAGCCCGTGCCGCATGCAGGCGCGCGACCAGGTCGCGCGGCAGGAATGGACAATCCGCCGCGGCACTCAGTATCCACGCGACGTCGGGCCGGTTCGCCGCGGCCCAGTCGAGCGCCGCCAGAATGCCGGCGAGCGGTCCGGGAAAATCGGCGACGCCATCGGGAATCACCGGCAGCCCGAAACTGGCAAAGCGCGCCGGATCGCCATTGGCATTGAGAATCAGGCCATCGCATTGCGGCGCCAGCCGTGCGATCACGCGATCCAGAATCGTGCGACCGCCGATCTGGCGCATCGGCTTGTCGCCGCCGCCCATCCGACGGGCGAGGCCGCCGGCGAGCAGTACGCCTGGGGTATTATTCGTCACCTTCACCGCCCTTGCGCCTGTGCCGCGCGGATTCCTCGGCGACGAAAGCGAGGTTCTGGTCGTAGACGATGCGCTCCTGGCCCGCCAGCGCGATGAAGCGCTTGCCCTTCGCGCGTCCGACCAGCGTCAGCCCGACCTGCCGGGCAAGATCGACGCCCCAGGCGGTAAAACCGGAACGCGACACCAGAATGGGAATTCCCATCCGCACCGTCTTGATCACCATTTCGGAGGTCAGCCGTCCCGTGGTGTAGAGAATCTTGTCGGCGGGATCGACGCCGTGGCGGAACATCCAGCCCGCGATCTTGTCGACCGCGTTGTGGCGGCCGACATCCTCGGTGTAGCAGACCGGCTCGCCTTGCCTGCACAGCACGCAGCCATGGATCGCGCCGGCCTCCAGATAAAGCGAGGGCATGGTGTTGATGGCGTGCGTCATCTGGTAGAGCCAGGAGGTGCGCAACTCCGCCTTCGGCAGGGCGACGCTTTCCACCGCTTCCAGCAGGTCGCCGAACGCCGTGCCCTGGGCGCAGCCCGAGGTCTGCGTGCGCTTCTTCAGTTTTGCCTCGAAATTGGTGTGGTGCTCGGTGCGCACCACCACCACCTGCAGATCATCGTCATATTCGACCTCGGTGACGACGTCGTCGTATTTCAGCATGTTCTGGTTGAGCAGATAGCCGAGCGCCAGATATTCGGGGTAATCGCCGATCGTCATCATGGTGACGATCTCCTGCGCGTTCAAATACAGCGTCAGCGGCCGTTCGACGGGGACGTTGATCTCGACCACCGCCCCGGTCTGGTCGGTGCCGGCGACGCGTTCGGTCAGCCGGTGATCCCCCGGATTCGGGACGATCAGGGGGACGGGCGCTTTGTCGATCTTCATCATCATCCCGCAGGCTAGCATGACATTCGCTGTTAGCCGATATAAAGCATCTGACAGCAGGGGCGAAAATGGGTTTAACCACGTCATTGCGAGCGCAGCGAAGCAATCCATTCTCTCTTTTTGTGGCGCGATGGATTGCTTCGCTGCGCTCGCAATGACGGTGAGGGATGCGGGTTCCGGCCTGTAGCGGAGATTTTGATGAAAGTGATTGGCCTCGCCGGGTGGAGCGGTGCCGGCAAGACCACCCTGCTGACGCGGGTGATCCCGCATTTGATCGGCGAGGGCCTGCGCGTTTCCGTGATCAAGCACGCCCATCATGCGTTCGATGTCGATGTTCCCGGCAAGGATTCCTGGCGGCATCGCGAGGCCGGCGCCGCCGAGGTGCTGGTCTCCTCCGGCAAAAGATGGGCCCTGATGAACGAACTGCGTGGCGCCCCTGAGCCCCGGCTGCCGGAACTGCTCGCAAAGCTGTCGCGGGTCGATCTCGTGGTGGTCGAGGGCTTCAAGTCGGAGCCCCATCGCAAGATCGAGGTGCATCGGCTGGCCAATGGCAAGCCGATGCTGTTCCCCGACGATCCCGCGATATCGGGCATTGCAACCGACACGGAGCTGGAAACCACGCTGCCGGTGGTTCATCTCGATGACATCCCGGCGATCGCCGCTATGATGCGGAAACTCGCGATTTCAGTCGAGGACGTGCTGGCTGCCAGCGCGGTCGAAAGCTAGGAAGCAGGATGGCGCAACTGTCCGACGATTGCTTCGCCTTCGGCGGGCCGATGATGTCGGTCGATGAGGCCGTTGCCATCATCGCCGCGCGGGTAGCCGCGGTGCCTGAGGTCGAGCGCGTTTCGCTCACCCGGGCCGATGGGCGGATTCTCGCCCGCGATCTTCAGGCGCCGCTGCCGCTGCCGCCGTTCACCAATTCCGCCGTCGACGGTTATGCCGTGCGCGGCGGCGACCTGCCGCAAGGCCAGGAGCGGGCGTTTCAGATCGTGGGTCGCATTCAGGCCGGCGCGTCGGCAGGCGAGGCGGTCCAGGGGGGCCAAGCGGTTCGGATCTTTACCGGCGCGCCGATGCCCGACGGCGCCGACACCGTGTTCATGCAGGAAGATGTCCGCATCGATGATTCGGGCAGGGTGGTTCTCCCGGCTGGCCTCAAACCCGGCGCCAATGTGCGCCCCGCAGGTGAAGACATTGCGCTCGGCCAAGCGGCGCTGAAGGCAGGCAGCCGGCTGCGGCCGCAGGATGTCGCGCTTGCCGCCGCCTTCGGTCTGACCCATGTCGATGTGACGAGACGGCTTCGCGTCGCGGTATTTTCGACCGGCAACGAGCTGGTTTCGCCGGGCGGCCAGCGCGCGGCTTCGCAACTGTTCGATTCCAACCGCTTCATGCTGGCGGCGATGCTGGCGCGGCTCGGCTGCGAGGTCAGCGATCTCGGCATCATCAGGGACGACCGCGCCGCGATGGCGGACGGCCTGAAGAAGGTCGCCAGCGCCCACGATTTGATCCTGACCACCGGCGGCGTCTCCACCGGCGACGAGGACCACGTCAAGGCCAGCGTCGAAAGTGCTGGAACACTGGTGCTGTGGCGAATGGCGATCAAGCCCGGCCGTCCCGTCGCCATGGGCATTATCGGCGGCACGCCATTGATCGGATTGCCGGGCAACCCGGTGGCGAGTTTTGTCACCTTCGTGCATGTGGTGCGGCCTACCGTGCTGGCGCTGATGGGCGCAGCGCAGCAGCCATTGCTGCCGATGCCCGTCCGCTCCGCCTTTGCCTACAGGAAGAAGATCGGCCGCCGCGAATATGTCCGGGTGACCTTGCACAAGGGCGACGGTGGCATGCTTGAGGTAACGAAGTTTCCGCGCGAGGGCGCGGGATTGCTGTCGTCGCTGGTCGATACCGACGGGCTGGTCGAACTCGGCGAAGAGATCACGCAGGTTGAGCCGGGCCAGATGGTTGGATTCCTGAGCTATGCCAGGCTGATGTGATGAGTAGGGTGGGCAAAGGCGCCGCTTTGCGCCGTGCCCACCATGCCGCAACGTAGTCGGTTTGAGATGGTGGGCACGCCAGCGGCGCGCGCATATGCGCGACCCGCCGGCTTTTCCCACCCTACACACTGCATCGTTGACGCTGCGACCCCGCTTCGTCATGTTCGCGCCATGACCCAGACAACACTCGATCTCACCGGCCTGAAATGTCCGTTGCCGGCGCTGAAGACGCGCAAGGCGTTGAAGTCCGTGAAACCCGGCGATCTCCTGGAAGTCCATTGCACGGACCCCCTATCGGTGATCGACATTCCCAACCTGATCCGGGAGACCGGCGACAAGGTCGAGATCACCGAGCGCACCGAGAAGCGCATCGTGTTCCTGATCGAAAAGGCTGATGCCGCCGGGACGCAAGCCGGATGAGCGCGACGCCCGGAGCCGGTGCCGGCCTTCTCGACCGCGAGCGGACGATTGCGACCGCCGGGTTCAATCGCTGGCTGGTGCCGCCGGCGGCGCTCTGCATTCACCTGTGCATCGGCATGGCCTACGGCTTCAGCGTGTTCTGGCTGCCGCTGTCGCGCGCCCTCGGCGTCGACGCGCCGAAGACCTGTCCGGACATGTCGCTGCTGCAGGAGCTGTTCACCACCACCTGCGACTGGCGCGTCGCCAGCATGGGCTGGATGTACACGCTGTTCTTTGTGCTGCTCGGCGTTTCCGCCGCGATCTGGGGCGGCTGGCTCGAACGCTCCGGCCCGCGCAAGGCCGGCTTCGTCGCCGCTTTGTGCTGGGTCGGCGGCCTCCTGATCGGCGCGTTGGGCATCTACCTGCATCAGCTCTGGCTGTTGTGGCTCGGCTGCGGCGTGATCGGCGGCATCGGCCTCGGCATCGGCTACATCTCCCCGGTGTCGACGCTGGTAAAATGGTTCCCGGATCGCCGCGGCATGGCGACCGGCATGGCGATCATGGGTTTCGGCGGCGGCGCCATGATCGGCGCGCCGCTCGCCGATCTCCTGATGAACTATTTCGAGACCCCGAATTCGGTCGGGGCCTGGCAAACCTTCGTCGCGCTGGCCGCGATCTATTTTGTCTTCATGATGATCGGCGCGTTCCGCTACCGGATTCCGCCGGCCGGTTGGCGTCCCGACGGCTGGACCCCGTCCGGCAAGGCCAGCGCCATGATCTCGCAGCATAACGTTCACCTCAATGACGCGCACAAGACCAGTCAGTTCTGGATGATATGGATCGTGCTCTGCATGAATGTGTCGGCCGGCATCGGCGTGATCGGCATGGCGTCGCCGATGTTGCAGGAGATTTTTGCGGGCTCGCTGATCGATCAACCCGGCGTCAAGTTCAACGCGCTCTCGACCGAACAACAGGCCGCCATCGCGGTGATCGCCGCCGGCTTCACCGGACTGCTGTCGCTGTTCAACATCGGCGGCCGCTTCTTCTGGGCGTCGCTGTCCGACTATATCGGCCGCAAGAATACCTATTACGCGTTCTTTATCCTCGGCATCGCGCTCTACGCGCTGGCGCCGACCTTCGCCAATTGGGGCTCGATCCTGCTGTTTGTCGGTGCCTTCTGCATCATCCTGTCGATGTATGGCGGTGGTTTCGCCACGGTGCCGGCCTATCTCGCCGACATGTTCGGCACCCAGTTCGTCGGCGCCATTCACGGCCGGGTGCTGACGGCCTGGTCCACCGCCGGCATCATCGGTCCTGTGGTGGTGAACTATATCCGCGAAGCGCAGCTCGCCGCCGGCGTGCCGCGCGATCACCTCTACAACACCACCATGTACATCCTGTGCGCCATGCTGGTCATTGGCCTCGTCTGCAACGCCATGATCAGGCCGGTCGACCCCAAATGGCACATGAGCGCCGAGGCGGTAGCCAAGCTGCAGGCGGCGGGTGCCCACAGCGCGGCCGCGGCACAGCCCGGTTCGTTCGGCATCGGCAAGGGCGGCCTCGACGTTCAGGCGGCGTTGTTCTGGGCCCTGGTCGGGGTACCCTTGGCATGGGGCGTCTGGAAGACACTGCAGAGCGCGGTCAGGATTTTCTGATCCGGGCCGTGCCGGGGCGGAGACCTCGCTGGCATTGCCGCGGCCAAGCTGGCAAAACTGGACAAACCACGCGGCCCCTGGCTGCGGTTGATTCACAGGGATTGACGGCTTGATCGACAAACTCGAACTTCTGCTGGCTTTGGCAAAGGAACGGCACTTCGGCCGCGCCGCCGAAGCCTGCGGCGTTACCCAGCCGACGATGTCGACCAGCCTGAAGCAGCTCGAGGAAATCCTGGGCGTGATGCTGGTGCAGCGCGGCTCGCGCTTCGTCGGCTTTACGCCCGAGGGGGAGCGCACGCTGGACTGGGCGCGGCGCATCGTCGGCGACGTGCGCGGCATGCGCGAGGAAATCAACTCGCTCAAGGCCGGGCTATCGGGCGAAATCCGGATTGCGGCGATTCCCACCGTGCTCGGCATGGTGGCATCGCTGACCACGCCATTCCGGGCCCGTCACCCCAATGTGCGCTTTCGCATCGTGTCCTGCACGTCGATCGAAGTGCTGGGATTGCTTGAGAATCTCGAGGTCGATGCCGGCCTGACCTATCTCGACAACGAGCCGCTCGGCAAGGTGCGCACCATTCCGCTCTACGACGAGAGCTATCGCCTGATCACCGCACCCGACAGTCAATTCGGGGACCGCGATCAGGTGACCTGGAAGGAGGTGGGCGAGGTGCCGCTCTGCCTGCTCACGCCCGACATGCAGAACCGCCGCATCATCGACCGCGCACTGCTCGCGGCCGGAACCCAGGCGAAACCCTCCTTGACGTCGAACTCGATCATCGTGCTCTACACTCATGTGAAGACCGGGCGCTGGGCCAGCGTGATGCCGGCCAAGCTTGCCGATACCCTGGGCCTGTCGGATGCCGTCAGATCAATCCCGATTGTCGATCCGCTAGTGACCTACCGCATCGGGCTGGTGGTGCCATTGCGCGATCCGATGACGCCGATGGTCGCGGCATTGGTCCACACCGCGCGCGAGGTCGCTCCGAAGCTCGCCGACTGAGCGCGGTTCTCTGCATGGCCTATTCTGAATTCCTATCGATCGATTTCGATTTCCGATCGATACGGTTTCCCTATCAATGCACGGGACGGCTTTATTGATCTTTGGATCGATTCTCGTTCTGATCGCCATGGCCCTGTCGCGAGGGGAATGACCGCGACACGGCCTTGCTCTCCCTCGAATTTGTCCTTGGCATGTGGTATGCCACGAATTAGAGTTCGTCAAAACGAGAGCGGGCAAAAGCGGAATTGAAACTTCGATGAATCACGCCGACCAGACAGTCCGCTCCTTCGAACATCCAGGCCAGGGCCGCAAGCGGGCCAAGTCGACCCCCAAGGGCCGCCAGATCGATCCGCAGGCCGCTGAAGAGATTGCGCTTTTGCTCGGCGACCGGCCGCGGCGGCGCGACCTCCTGATCGAGCATCTGCACCTCATCCAGGACACATATCGGCAGATCTCCGCAGCGCATCTGGCCGCGCTCGCCGATGAGATGAAACTGGCGTTTGCCGAGGTATTCGAGACCGCGACCTTCTATGCGCATTTCGACGTGGTGAAGGAAGGCGAGGCCGACATCGCGCCGCTGACCATTCGCGTTTGCGATTCCCTGACCTGCGCCATGCTGGGCGCGGAAAAATTGCTGGATGAGTTGCAGTCCTCCGCCGGCCCCAGCATTCGCGTGGTGCGCGCACCCTGCGTCGGCCGTTGCGACACTGCGCCGGCGGCCGAAGTCGGCCATCACTTCGTCGATCATGCCACGGTCGCGAATGTGCTGGCGGCGGCGAAGGGCGGCGATACCCATGCGCATCTGCCAGAATATATCGACTATGACGCCTATGTCGCCGGCGGCGGCTACAAGCTGCTCAATCGCCTGCGCTCCGGCGCGCTGACAAAAGAAGATCTCCTGAAATCGCTCGACGACGCCTCGCTGCGCGGGCTCGGCGGCGCGGGCTTTCCCACCGGGCGAAAGTGGCGCGCCGTGCTCGGCGAGCCCGGGCCGCGGCTGATGGCCATCAACGGCGACGAGGGCGAGCCCGGCACGTTCAAGGATCGCCATTACCTGGAAACCGATCCGCATCGCTTTATCGAGGGCATGTTGATCGGCGCGCATGTGGTCGAAGCGTCTGAGGTCTACATCTACATCCGCGACGAATATCCGGCGAGCCGCGAAATTCTCGCGCGCGAAATCGCCAAGCTGCCGCCGGGCGGCCCCGTGTTGCACATGCGGCGCGGTGCCGGCGCCTATATCTGCGGCGAGGAATCCTCGCTGCTGGAAAGCATCGAGGGCAAGCGCGGCCTGCCGCGGCACAAGCCACCATACCCGTTTCAGGTCGGACTGTTCGGGCTGCCGACGCTGATCAACAATATCGAGACGCTGTGGTGGGTCCGCGACGTGGTCGAGAAGGGTGCGGAATGGTGGAAGAGCCATGGCCGCAACGACCGCCACGGTCTGCGCAGCTATTCGGTGTCGGGTCGGGTGAAGAATCCCGGCATGAAGCTGGCGCCGGCAGGCATCACGGTGCGCGAACTGATCGACGAATTCTGCGGCGGCATGGCCGACGGCCATCGATTCCACGCCTACCTTCCGGGTGGCGCGTCCGGCGGCATCCTGCCGGCGTCGATGGACGACATCCCGCTCGATTTCGGCACGCTGGAAAAATACGGCTGCTTCATCGGTTCGGCCGCCGTCATCATCCTGTCCGAGCAGGACAGCGTGAAGGGGGCGGCGCTCAATCTGATGCGCTTCTTCGAGGACGAGAGCTGCGGCCAGTGTACGCCGTGTCGCGTCGGCACCCAGAAGGCGGCGCTGCTGATGCAGAAGCCGGTGTGGAACCGGGCATTGCTGGAGGAATTGAGCCAGGCGATGCGCGATGCCTCGATCTGCGGTTTGGGCCAGGCGGCCTCAAATCCGCTGACCACGGTGATCAAATATTTCCCCGGCGAGTTCAAGGAAGCGGCGGAATGACCAGGATCCAGTTCGAACTCGACGGCCAGCAGGTCGAGGCCATCAACGGCGAGACCATCTGGCAGGTCGCGAAGCGGCAGGGCCGCGAGATTCCGCATCTGTGCTATTCGCCCGAGCCGGACTACCGGCCCGACGGCAATTGCCGCGCCTGCATGGTCGAGATCGAGGGCGAGCGGGTGCTGGCGGCGTCCTGCAAGCGCACGCCCAGCGTCGGCATGAAGGTGAAATCGGAAAGCCCGCGCGCGACTGCCGCACAAAAAATGGTGATGGAATTGCTGGTCGCCGACCAGCCGGCGCGCGCCACCTCGCACGATCCCGATTCGAAATTCTGGAACTGGGCCGAAAAGGTCGAGGTCACCGAAAGCCGTTTTCCGGCCGCCGAGCGGTGGCAGGGCGACTCCAGCCATCCCGCGATGCGCGTCAATCTGGACGCCTGCATCCAGTGCGGATTGTGCGTGCGCGCCTGCCGCGAGGTCCAGGTCAACGACGTCATCGGCATGGCCTATCGCAGCCACGAATCCAAGATCGTGTTCGATTTCGACGATCCGATGGGGGAGTCGACCTGTGTCGCCTGCGGCGAATGCGTGCAGGCCTGTCCGACCGGCGCGCTGATGCCGTCTGTCATGCTGGACGACAACCAGACCCGCACGGTTTATCCCGACAGGAAGGTCGATTCGCTGTGCCCGTTCTGCGGTGTCGGCTGCCAGGTCACCTATGAAGTCAAGGATGAGAAGATCATCTATGCCGCGGGCCGCGACGGCCCGGCCAATCACAATCGGCTCTGCGTCAAGGGCCGCTTCGGCTTCGACTACATCCATCATCCGCATCGCCTGACCAAGCCGCTGGTGCGGCTGCCGAATGCGAAGAAGGACGCCAACGACCAGGTCGATCCCGCCAATCCCTTCACGCATTTCCGCGAAGCTTCGTGGGAAGAGGCGCTCGACATCGCGGCGCAAGGCCTGGTCAAGATTCGCGACAACAAGGGCGTCAAGGCGCTGGCCGGCTTCGGCTCCGCAAAAGGCTCCAACGAGGAAGCCTATCTGTTCCAGAAACTGGTGCGCACCGGCTTTGGTTCCAACAATGTCGATCACTGCACCCGGCTGTGCCACGCCTCGTCGGTCGCGGCGCTGATGGAAGGCTTGAACTCCGGCGCCGTATCGGCGCCGTTCGCCGCCGCGATGGACGCCGAAGTCATCATCGTGATCGGCGCCAATCCGACCGTGAACCATCCGGTCGCCGCGACCTTCATCAAGAACGCGGTCAAGCGCGGCGCCAAGCTGATCGTGATGGACCCGCGGCGGCAGACGTTGTCGCGCCATGCCCATACGCATCTGCAGTTCAAGCCCGGCGCCGACGTCGCGATGCTCAACGCGATGCTGCACACCATCATCACCGAAGGGCTGACGGACCAGCAATACATCGCCGGCTATACCGAAGGCTTCGACGACCTCAAGGAGCGCATCAAGGATTTTCCGCCGGAGAAGATGGAGCCGATCTGCGGCATTCCGGCCGAGACCCTGAAGGAAGTTGCGCGGATGTATGCGCGCTCGCGCGCCTCGCTGATCTTCTGGGGCATGGGCATCAGCCAGCACATCCACGGCACCGACAATGCGCGCTGCCTGATCGCGCTGGCGCTGGTCACCGGGCAGATCGGCCGTCCCGGCACCGGGTTGCATCCGCTGCGCGGCCAGAACAACGTGCAGGGCGCCTCCGATGCCGGCCTGATCCCGATGTTTCTGCCCGACTACCAGCCGGTCGGGCGCACCGATCTGCGCGCACCGTTCGAAAAACTCTGGCATCAGGAAATCGATCCGGTGCGCGGGCTCACCGTGGTCGAGATCATGAACGCGATCCATGCCGGCGAAATCACCGGCATGTATATCGAGGGTGAAAATCCCGCGATGTCCGACCCCGATCTGCAGCACGCGCGCGGTGCGCTGGCAAAGCTCGAGCACCTGGTGGTGCAGGACCTGTTCGTCACCGAAACCGCGTTCCATGCGGACGTGATCCTGCCGGCCTCGGCCTTCGCGGAAAAATCCGGCACCTTCACCAATACCGACCGCCGCGTGCAGCTGGCGCGCGAGGTGATAAAGCCGCCCGGTGACGCGCGGCAGGATCTGTGGATCATCCAGCAGATGGCCAACCGCATGGGGCTCGACTGGAAATATACCGGCCCGGCCGACGTGTTCACCGAGATGACAGAGGTGATGCATTCGCTGAAGAACATCACCTGGGAGCGGCTGGTGCGGGAGGGTGCGGTGACCTATCCGGTCGACGATCCGCATCTGCCTGGCAACGAGATCATCTTCACCACGGGGTTTCCGACCGCCAGCGGCCGCGGCAAGATCGTGCCGGCGCATGTATTGCCGCCGGACGAATTGCCCGACACCGAATATCCGATGGTGCTCTCGACCGGGCGCGTGCTCGAACACTGGCACACCGGCTCGATGACGCGGCGCTCCAGTGTGCTCGACCAGATCGAGCCCGAAGCGGTCGCCTTCATGTCGCCGAAGGACATGCGGCGGCTGAAAGTCTGGCCCGGCGACAAGGTGCGGCTGGAAACCCGCCGCGGCGCGGTCGAGGTCAAGGTGCGCTCCGATCGCGACGTGCCGGAGAACATGGTGTTCATGCCGTTCTGCTACGCGGAGGCGGCGGCCAATCTGCTGACCAATCCGGCGCTGGACCCGTTCGGCAAGATTCCCGAGTTCAAGTTCTGCGCCGTGCGCGCCCAGCGCGCCGAGGCCCTGGTCGCGGCGGAATAGCCGCCGCCGGTCTGCAGGCCTGAGAGTCCGTGAGTGAATACCGACTTCATCCTGAAGGAGCCGCGCACTTTCGCGCGGCGTCTCGAAGGATGGCAGCAGGCAGTGTGCCCGATGGTTCGAGACGCGCGCCGGACAGCGCAAGGGCGCTGCCCAACGCGCTCCTCACCATGAGGCAGTTGAGTAGGTCGCCCAACAAGCGATGAGATGCCATACTCCGGGACGTGGTTCGTTGGGCTGTGCTTCAAAGTGAGGCCCAGCTGCGCTCGCCGGACCAGAGCACTTATGAGATTCCTATAATGTTGCGGTAGCTCGCATCTCGAAAACCTATGCGCCGGCTGGCATTTCAGTCCCGACAAGCGCGGAAGGCCGTCGGCCTCGCTCCGTGAATTGCAGCGCATAGGAGCACCTCATGCTGGACATCGTCATGCTGGCCCTCGGCTTCGGCCTGTTCGCGGTGGGTATAGGCTACGCCTATGCCTGCGAACGGCTTTAGGGGGAGAACGATCATGACCTTCGACTATTCCCTCGCCGCCATCGTCTCCGCAGGGCTGCTGTTTTACCTGACCTACGCCCTGCTGCGGCCCGAGCGGTTCTGACCGCGCTTCGGCACCGATCCCGCATATACCCGGAAGGCACACGACCATGACCGCCATTGGCTGGTTTCAAATCATTCTCTTTTGCGCCATCATCGTCGCGCTGGCCAAGCCGCTCGGCTGGTACATGACGCGCATCTTCAATGGCGAACGCACCTTCCTCTCTCCGGTGCTGCGGCCGGTCGAAGCGGGGCTTTACTGGATCGGCGGCGTCGACGAGAAACGCGAGCAGCATTGGCTGACCTATGCGGTCGCCATGCTGCTGTTCCATGTCGGCGGCTTCCTCATTCTCTATGCGCTGATGCGTCTGCAGGCGGTGTTGCCGCTCAATCCGCAGGAGATGTCCGCGGTGGCGCCCGACCTTGCCTTCAACACCGCGATCAGCTTCATCACCAACACCAACTGGCAGAACTACGGCGGCGAAAGCACGCTGTCCTATCTCGTGCAGATGCTCGGCCTGACCCACCAGAATTTCCTGTCGGCGGCCACCGGCATCGCGCTGGCAGTGGCCATGATCCGCGGCTTCTCCCGGTCCTCGATGCGCACCATCGGCAATTTCTGGGTCGATGTGACGCGCTGTACCCTCTACGTCCTGCTGCCGATCTGCGTGGTCTACACCCTGTTCCTGGTCTGGCAGGGCATGCCGCAGACGCTTCAGCCCTATGTCGACGCCACCACGCTGGAGGGCGCCAAACAGACGATCGCGGTCGGGCCTGTCGCCTCGCAGGTCGCGATCAAGATGCTGGGCACCAATGGCGGCGGCTTCTTCAACGCCAATGCCGCGCATCCGTTCGAGAACCCGACGGCGCTGTCGAATTTCATCCAGATGCTCTCGATCTTCGCTATCGGCGCGGCGCTGACCAATGTGTTCGGCCGCATGGTCGGCGACCAGCGCCAGGGTTGGGCGATCCTGGCCGTGATGGGCGTGCTGTTCTTCGCGGGCGTAGCCGTCACCTACTGGGCGGAAGCGGGCGGCACCACGGCACTGAGCTCGCTCGGGCTCACCGGCGGCAACATGGAAGGCAAGGAAGTCCGCTTCGGGATCGTCGCGTCCTCATTGTTCGCGGTGATCACGACGGCGGCGTCCTGCGGCGCGGTCAACGCCATGCATGACTCGTTTACCGCGCTCGGCGGCATGATCCCGTTGATCAACATCCAGCTCGGCGAGATCATCATCGGCGGCGTCGGCGCCGGGCTCTACGGCATGCTGCTGTTCGTGGTGCTGGCAATTTTCGTCGCGGGGCTGATGGTCGGTCGCACCCCGGAATATGCCGGCAAGAAAATCGAGGCGCGCGAGGTCAAGATGGCGATGCTTGCCATCCTGATCCTGCCGCTGATGATCCTCGGCTGGACCGCGGTGGCCGTGGTCTATCCGCCGGCCGTGGCATCAATGGCCAATTCCGGTCCGCACGGTTTTACCGAGGTGCTGTACGCCTTCAGTTCGGCGACCGGCAACAACGGCTCGGCCTTCGGCGGGCTCACCGGCAATACCTTCTTCTACAATCTCACGCTGGCCAGCTCGATGTTCGTCGGCCGCTTCCTGATGATCATCCCGGCGATGGCGCTGGCGGGGTCGCTGGCCGCCAAGAAGTCGATTGCGCCGTCGGCCGGCACGCTGCCGACCACGGGCGGCCTGTTCGTCGGTCTCGTCGTCGGCGTCATCCTGATCATCGGCGGTCTGACCTTCTTCCCGGCGCTCGCGCTCGGGCCGATCGTCGAACATCTCGCCGGCAACGCCAACACCTTGTTCTGATCGATCTCATTTTCGGAGTTACGTCCATGGAAGTCGTCCAAAAACTGAACAAGCGGATGCCTGTTACGGCCATGCTCGATCCGAAGATCATGATGCCCGCGATCGGCTCGGCCTTCGCCAAGCTGGATCCCAGGCTCATGATCAAGAGCCCCGTGATGTTCGTGGTCGAGGTCGTCGCCGTGCTGACCACGGTGATCTTCGTACGCGATCTGGTGACGGGCGGCGAGAATCTCGGTTTCACTTTCCAGATCATCCTGTGGCTGTGGTTCACCGTGCTGTTCGCCAATTTTGCGGAGGCGGTCGCCGAAGGGCGCGGCAAGGCGCAGGCGGAGTCGCTGAAGAAGACCCGCACCGACAGCCAGGCCAAGCTGCTGACCGGTTCCGACAGGAGCTATCGTCTGGTCTCCGGCACCAGCCTCAAGGTTGGCGATGTCGTTCTGGTCGAGGCCGGCGATAATATTCCCTCCGACGGCGAAGTCATCGAGGGCGTCGCCTCGGTCAACGAGGCCGCCATCACCGGCGAGTCCGCGCCGGTGATCCGCGAATCCGGCGGCGACCGTTCGGCGGTCACCGGCGGCACCCAGGTGCTGTCCGACTGGATCCGCGTCCGCATCACGGCGGCGCAGGGTTCCACCTTCATCGATCGCATGATCAAGCTGGTCGAAGGCGCCGAGCGGCAGAAGACGCCGAACGAGATCGCGCTCAATATCCTGCTGGCCGGCCTCACCATCATCTTCGTGTTCGCGACCGTCACCATTCCCAGCTATGCGGCCTATGCCGGCGGCTCGATCTCGGTGGTGGTGCTGGTGGCGCTGTTCGTCACCCTGATTCCCACCACCATCGGCGCGCTGCTGTCGGCGATCGGCATCGCCGGCATGGATCGGCTGGTGCGCTTCAACGTGCTGGCGATGTCGGGCCGCGCGGTCGAAGCCGCCGGCGACGTCGATACCCTGCTGCTCGACAAGACCGGCACCATCACGCTCGGCAATCGGCAGGCGACGGCGTTCCGTCCCGTCCGCGGCGTGACCGAGCAGGAGCTCGCGGACGCGGCCCAGCTCGCCTCGTTGGCGGATGAGACCCCGGAAGGGCGTTCGATCGTCGTGCTGGCGAAGGAGAAATACGGCATTCGCAGCCGCGACATGGCGGAACTGAGCGCCGCGTTCATTCCGTTTACCGCGCAGACCCGCATGAGCGGCGTCGATGCCGGTCAATCGTCGGTCCGCAAGGGCGCGGTCGATGCGGTCCTGAACTATGTCGGCGGCGGCACCGCGCAAACCATGGCGGCCGGAAACACCGTACGGTCGCTTCAGTCCGCGTCGGATCTCGCTCGTGAGATCCAGGCGATTTCGGACGAGATCGCGAAAGCCGGCGGAACGCCGCTTGCCGTCGCCAAGGACGGCCGTCTGCTCGGCGTCGTCCACCTCAAGGACATCGTCAAGGGCGGCATCCGCGAACGTTTCGCCGAGTTGCGCCGCATGGGCATCCGCACCGTCATGATCACGGGCGACAATCCGATGACGGCGGCGGCGATCGCCGCCGAGGCCGGCGTCGACGATTTCCTGGCGCAGGCGACGCCCGAGGACAAGCTGAAGCTGATCCGCGACGAGCAGGCCAAGGGCAAGCTGGTCGCGATGTGCGGCGACGGCACCAACGATGCCCCCGCGCTGGCGCAGGCCGACGTCGGCGTCGCCATGAACACCGGCACCCAGGCGGCGCGTGAGGCCGGCAACATGGACGATCTCGACTCCAACCCGACCAAACTGATCGAGGTGGTGGAAATCGGCAAGCAATTGCTGATGACCCGCGGCGCGCTCACCACCTTCTCGATCGCCAATGATGTGGCAAAATATTTCGCCATCATCCCGGCGATCTTCCTGGCGTTCTATCCGCAGCTCGACGCGCTCAACATCATGCATCTGGCGAGCCCGCAGAGCGCCATCCTGTCGGCGATCATCTTCAACGCGCTCGTTATCATCGCGCTGATTCCGCTGGCGCTGAAGGGCGTTGCCTATCGCGCCATCGGGGCCGGCGCACTGCTGAAGCGCAACCTGCTGATCTACGGCCTCGGCGGCATCATCGCTCCCTTCATCGGCATCAAGGCGATCGACCTCATCATCGTTGCCTTGCATCTCGTCTGAACCCAACCGTCATTACGATCCCCATCAACGTCATTGCGAGCGCAGCGAAGCAATCCATTCCCTTCTTTGTGCTGATGCGTGGATTGCTTCGTCGCTTCGCTCCTCGCAATGACGGATGAACCGTTCTGGAGACCCACCATGTTAAGAGAACTCCGTCCCGCCATCCTGGTCCTGGTCCTGCTGACGCTGATCACCGGGCTCGCCTATCCGCTCGCGATGACCGCCATTGCCGGCATGATCTTCCCGAAGCAGGCGCAAGGCAGCCTGATCGAGAAGGGCGGCAAGGTGATCGGCTCCGCCCTGATTGGGCAGGAGTTCAAGCAAGACAAATATTTCCATGGCCGGCCCTCGGCGACCTCGGGCCCGGATCCGGCCGATTCCACCAAGATCGTCTCGGCGCCGTACAATGCCGCGAACTCCTCCGGCTCCAACCTCGGCCCGACCAGCAAGGCGCTGAATGACCGGATCAGGGAAGACGTCGAGAAATTGAAGGCCGAGAACCCCAAGGCGACCGTCCCGGTCGATCTCGTCACCACCTCCGGCAGCGGCCTCGATCCCGACATCTCGCCGGAAGCCGCGCTGTTCCAGGTGCCGCGCGTGGCAAAAGTGAGAAACATGCCGGAAGATCGTATCCGGGCGCTGGTCACCGAGAACACCAAGGACCGTTTCGTCGGCTTGCTCGGCGAGCCCAGAGTCAATGTATTGGCGCTCAATCTGGCGCTGGATGCGGCAGGCCCGAAATGACGCCAGCTAGGCTTGGCGCGACCTGAGGACTATATTCGCCATATGGTCCAGTCCCGCCGCGATCCCGAACAACGTCCCTCGCCGGAAGCCCTGCTGGAAGCGGCCCGGCGCGAGGACAGCCGTGCCGGCCGGCTGAAGATCTTCGTCGGCGCAGCACCGGGCGTGGGCAAGACCTATGAGATGTTGCAAAGCGCTCACGCCAAGGTCAAGTCGGGCGCCGATGTCGTGGTCGGTGTGGTCGAAACCCACGGCCGGGCGGAAACAGAGGCGCTGCTCGCAGGCCTCGAAGTGCTGCCGCGCAAGCGCATCGACTACAAGGACCAGACCATCGAGGAGATGGACCTCGATGCGCTGATCGCGCGCCGCCCCGAGATCGCGCTGGTCGATGAACTCGCCCATACCAATGCGCCCGGCAGCCGCCACCCCAAGCGCTATCTCGATGTCGAGGAGCTGCTCTCCCACGGCATCGACGTCTATACCGCGGTCAATATCCAGCATATCGAGAGCCTCAACGACGTGGTCGCCCAGATCACGCATGTCCGGGTGCGCGAGACCGTGCCGGATTCGGTATTCGACGGCGCCGACGCCATCGAGCTGATCGACCTCACGCCTGACGACCTGATCCAGCGGCTGAAGGAGGGCAAGGTCTACGTCCCCAAACAGGCGGCGCGCGCGCTCGAGCACTATTTCTCGCCGGGTAACCTGACCGCGCTGCGCGAGCTGGCGTTACGGCGCACCGCCGATCGCGTCGATGAGCAGCTGTTGACCCATATGCAGGCCAATGCGATCGCCGGCCCATGGGCCGCGGGCGAGCGCATCCTGGTTTGCGTAAGCGAAGATCCGCGCGCGGCCGGGCTGGTGCGCAATACAAAGCGGCTGGCGGACCGGCTGCACGCGCCCTGGACCGCACTCAGCATCGAGACCCGCCGCAGCCTGCAACTGACCGACGAGCAGCGCGACCGGCTGGCCGACACGCTGCGGCTGGCGGAGGCGCTGGGCGGCGAGGCGCTCACCATCCCCGGCGTCGGCCGCCGTATCGCCGACGATGTCATCGGATTCGCACAGGCCAATAACGTCACGCAGATCATCGTCGGCAAGTCGACGCGCTCGTGGTGGTTCGAACTCAGGCGCGGTTCGGTGGTGCATGATCTGGTGCGGCGCGCCGGCAATATCAGCGTCAACGTTATCGCCGGCGAGGAACTCGCGGCGGAGCCGGTGCCGAAGAAGACCGTACGCACGGCGGAGCGGCCGGAGCCGTTCGATCCGGTGCCGTATGCGGTATCGCTGCTGTTCGTTGCCATTTCGCTCGGCGCCGGCCTGCTGATTCATCCATGGCTCGGCATCGAGAACGTCGACCTCGTCTTTCTGACGGCGGTGGTGGGCGCCGCCGTCCGTTACGGCCTGTTGCCGTCGGTGCTGGCCAGCGTCGTCGCCTCGCTGTGCTATAATTTCTTCTTCCTGCCGCCGGTCCACACCTTCACGAT
>NZ_JAURXB010000065.1 GCF_030654605.1 Bradyrhizobium sp. | reverse complement strand
GCGCCGGACATGGCTTTCGACATAGGCCTCATAGTCCCCGCCGGGGACCCGGACCCGGCCGACCTCGGCGATAGCAAGGTGATGGCTCGGGCGGTACTCGCCGGTCGCTTGGGCGATCTCGGCGATGTTACGATCGGCCGGGCGTGGCTCTGAGCGGGGGCGGCCTATCTCCACAATGGACCCGATCCGGATTTCCTCCTCTATGGCGGTCCCGCCCATGGTGACATGATGGACCTGCCCGTCGATGCCATTGATGATCAGGCCGACACGGTCGTCCAGTTCATTGATCAGCTCCTTGCCGATCACCTGACCGGTGACTGGGGTCGATGCGCCCTCGCCGTGCAGGCGGATGCCCTCTATGGCACGGGTGTGCCCCAGCTGTGCAAGCGAACGGTGCATCGACTTGATGATGTCGCCGCGCTCGCCGAGTTCCCGCAACGTCGGCTCAAGCCGATCCGACAGGTGCCAGATCCCAGGCTGGGGCTCGCTTGCCAATCCAAACCGCTCCAGGACCTGCAATCGACCGATACGCAAGGTGCGGTCGAAATCGGCACGGAGCTGGCCGGCCTCCGGTCGCAGATCGAGAAAGCCCTGGTTCGCCTCGTCGATCATGGCGCGGTCGATCCGGGTCAGGCGTTCATGGGTGATCTCGGCCTCTAGTTTTGTCCGCAATTCCAGGTCGGTCTCCGGGCCAAGTTCCAGGGTCGCGCGCTCCTGGGCGCGCAGCCTCATCCCGTCGGTGATGTAGTCTTGGGCGATGATCAGGTCCTTACCCAGATCATCCCTGCCCCGGATCACCGCATGGCTGTGCGGATGGCCAGTGTTGAAATGATCGACGGCGACCCAGTCGAGGCTGGTGCCGAGATCCTGTTCCATCTGCCGCATCACGTCGCGGGTAAAGCCGCGCAGGTCCGAGAGGCGGTCGCCATCCTCTGGCGCTACGATGAACCGGAACTGGTGGCGATCCCCCTGCCCGCGCTCGACGAAGGCTCGCCCATCCACCCGGTCGTTGTCTGGCCCATAGAGCTGGCCGCGCTCGCCCTCGCGGGTCGTACCGTCGCGCTGGAGGTAGCTGATATGAGCCAGCGCTGCCCGGCTGCCGATCTTCAAGCGAACGATGCGCGCCTTGACCACGACGCGGCGCATGCGCTGGCCCGGGCCTCTCTGGCTTGCCGAAAGCTTCAACCGATTGACCGCGGCCTGACCCCGGCCAATCCGCGAGCAGCGGCCCTTCCTGGGCCGTGTCGAACCGGCAGAGCTCCTAGCTTTGCCGCGCAACTTTGCCAACGTCAGCGGACCGCCGTTGGCCTTGGCGGCGGCTCTCATCACCTCCGCAACGAAAGTGCGTGGTCGCCGACGAATGCGAGCTCCCCGATCGCGGATACGTCCGGGGCGTGGACGAAAATCGGAACTGTCGTCGCTCATGCCGGCGATGTCACCACACGCGATCAAGAAGACAACAGAAGACAGGTCGGCGGCGCACTGCCGGCAACAAAAACAAAGGTTTGGCGGGGATGAAGCCGCTCTCTCAAAACCTGATCTCTAAAACCAGTGTGCAGACAACGGCTTCGGGCAAACGTCAGTTTGCTTTAATCTTGCCCTCCACCTCAACTTCGCCGATCTCCCGCCAGACCACGCAAAACTACGACCGCACTCAGAACGGGCAGCCCAGCGTCAGTCCGATCAACGCCTCGCAACAAATGCTACATGAGCATGGGTGAACGCCAACAAACGGCACGCCGCTCAATGCAAAAATGGCGTTCCGAATACATGTAAAAGTTTCAGTTACCGCGCGCTCAGCCCGCTGTGAGCATGCATCCGGAAAGGTGACGCGCGTTAAAAAATCTCTCATCGCCGTGCTCACGGTGACACAAATCCACGACTGGAAACGCGGCGGAGACGCATCGCGAGATGGCCAGACTTCGCCGTCGGAACGCTTGGCGGCGAGCGGTTCCGTGCGGCGGACGCTGTCAATGACGCGCTCCCCTTCGGAGCGCGCCGTGGCACACGGTCGTAGATCATTGACAGCGTCCGCTGCGCGGAAAACCATATCGCCAGCGGCCAGTCGGACCTTTTCCGCATTGCACGCTTGGCCTCAAAATGGCCGGCAAGACAAACGAGGGTGAACAGGGACGCTGGCCATTTCCTGACGAACTTGCCGGCGTACAAAACCTCGCCGCCTGCCTGTCATTGCACGCTGTTCTGCGAGTTCGATCAGAACTGATTGCGACCTACGACCCGATGCACTCTCTGGCGGGATGGCTCGCCGTCATCTATCCCGAGAGCGTCACGCATCCGCCAAGAAATCGGATGCAGGGATCTCGTTGCCCCCACACACTGCGCGCAGTGCGGAATGCGACGAACGATCCGACTCGTTTATTGTCACGGACGACTTCCCTGCCAAGATTGCCATATCTCCGCGCGAATTGGATGTCATTGAGGCGTTCCTGGGAACGCTGCTGGATGATATTCTCAAATGAGCTCGGCTCGCGGAGGAACCTTTCATGAATCTGCCGGTGTCGATCGCTTCGCGTGCGGCGCTCTATCTGCGTGTCTCCACCACGAGGCAGGCGGAAGTGGATCTCTCGATCCCCGATCAGCGCTCGCAGACAAAGGCCTATTGTGAGCGCCAAGGCTGGCAGGTCGTCGCCGACTATATAGAGCCGGGCGCCTCCGCCATGGACGATCAGCGCCCCGAATTCCAGCGCATGATCGAACGTGCCTCGGATGACGATCGACCATTCGACGTCATCGTGGTGCACAGCTTCAGCCGCTTCTTCCGCGATGCTTTTGGGCTCGAGATGTATATCCGCCGGCTTGCCAAGCATGGTGTGCGACTGGTCTCAATCACACAGGAGCTGGGTGACGACCCGTCGCAAGTGATGATGCGACAGGTAATCGCGCTGTTTGATGAATATCAGAGCCGCGAGAACGCCAAACACGTGCTGCGCGCCATGAAGGAGAACGCCCGCCAGGGGTTCTACAACGGCTCCCGCGTGCCGCTTGGTTACGCGGTCGAGGATGTCGAAAAGCGCGGCCACAGGACCAAGAAGCGCCTGATCATCGATCCCGTCGAGGCTGAGACCGTGCGGTTGATCTTCAAGCTCTACCTTGAAGGCGACGGAGCGAGTGGTCCTCTCGGCGTCAAGGAAGTCGCCAAGGCCTTGAATACGCGCGGCATCCGAACACGGCTTGGCGCACGCTTCGGTGTCGGACCGGTGCATCTGATCCTGACCAATCCGCTCTATATCGGCGAGTGGCGCTTCAACCGCCGGCACGCAAAAACCGGGCAAGAAAAGCCCGTCGCCGAAGTCATCGCGGTAGAGGTTCCGCCGATCATCGAGCGCGAGACTTTCGACCAGGTACGACGCTCGCTCAAGGCACGTAATCCCCGATCAATGCCGCCAAGGATTACGACGGGGCCGATCTTGCTGACCGGGCTTGCCTATTGCGCCAGTTGCAGCTCCGCCATGACACTACGCACGGGAACTTCGAAAACCGGACGGGTCTACCGTTACTATTCTTGCTCCGGCGCCGCACGCATGGGCAAGACCGCGTGCAAGGGCCGCTCGATTCCGATGGACAGGCTGGACCAATTGGTAACCGGCCATATCGCCGACTATCTCCTGGTTGCCGATCGTATCGCCGATCTCCTTGCCGAGATCGTCAAGAGCCGGGCGATGGCCGGCGGCGAAGTCCGGGACCGGATTGATCAACTATCCCGGCAGGCGAGCATAGCCGACGATAAGCTTCGGCGCCTCTACGCGCTCGTTGAAGACGGTGTCACCGATCTCGACGAAGTTCTAAAAATCCGACTTGCCGACATCAAGGCCGATCGCGACCAGGCGCGAAGCGCACTCGACCGGATCAAAGGCCAGTCTCCGGCAGCCCGTATCGACAGGGCCAAAATCGAACGCTTCGGCTCGCTGATGCGCCAGAGTATCACCACAGGCGACATTCCATTTCGCAAGGCCTACCTGCGCTCGTTTATCGATGCCATCGAAGTCGACGATCGTGTGATCCGCATCCACGGCTCAAAATCAAGCCTCGAACAAGCCGTTATCGCCAGCTCGCAGGCCGGCAAGAACGGGGTTCGCAGTTTTGTACGCAAATGGCGCGCCCGAAGAGATTCGAACTCCTGACCCCTAGATTCGTAGTCTAGTGCTCTATCCAGCTGAGCTACGGGCGCGTTTTTCGCGGGGCATCTTGGGCGCAGGCCCGGATGCATCCGAGGTGTGTTCGGAAGGTCGCGAAAGAGCGCTTTAGCTACCCGCTCCGGGTGGGATTGGCAAGGTCTGCAAGACGGCGTGTGACGGCCAATTCCGGAGGGAAATTGCCGTCATTCCGGGGCGCGCGCCAGCGCGAACCCGGAATCTCCCAAAATTACCTCTGGATTCCGGGTTCATCGCCATCGGACCGGCCACAGGCCGGATCCGTTGGCGATGCCCCGGAATGACGGATCGAGCTGTCCTTACGCCCGTGCCCGCTCGTTCCGCACGCTGAGCAGTTCCACCGGCCGGTCCGGGATCGCGATCCGGAAGGTGGCGCCGATGGTGCCTTCGACCAGGTGGATGTCGCCGCCATGGGCGCGGACCAGTTCGGCGGCGATCGCGAGGCCGAGCCCGCTGCCGCCGGGCCGGCCGGAGGTCTGGAACGCCTCGAACAAATGCTCGCGGGCCTTTTGGGGCACGCCGGGCCCGGTGTCGGAGACCTCGATGATGGCGACCGAGCCCTCGCGGCGGCCGGTGATGCGGATCTGGAAGGTGGCGGCATCGCCCTTGGGATGGCTTTCCAGCGCCTGCGCCGCATTGCGCACGAGGTTGAGCAGCACGCGAAACAGCTGGTCGGGATCGGCGTCGATGGTGAGCCCGCGCTCGATCGCGCTGATCCAGCCGATCGAGGCGTCGGTGGCGAGGCCTGCGGATTCGCGCACCTCGGCGACCACGGGCTCGATCAGGATCATGCGGCGATCGGGAGCGGCCTCCTGGGCGCGGCCGTAGGACAGCGTCGACTGGCAGAACGCGATGGCGCGCTCCAGCGAGCGCATCAGCTTGGGGGCGAAGCGCTGCACCCGGGGATCGGGCACGCTGGAAAGCTGGTCCGACAGCAGTTGCGAGGAGGCCAGCAGGTTACGCAGATCGTGGTTGATCTTCGATACCGCGAGACCGAGGGCGGCGAGCCGGCTCTTCTGATGCAGCATCGACACCAGGTCGCGCTGCATGTCGCTCAATTCGCGTTCGGCGACGCCGATCTCGTCGCCGCGCTGGCTGGGGACGATGATATAGGCCGAACTCTCGGGGTTTTCGTGGAATCCGACCAGGCTCGCGGTCAGCCGCCGCATCGGCCGCACGAACAGAAAATGCAGCGCCAGATAGACCAGCCCGGCGGTCAACATCGCGATCCCCAGCGAGACCAGCAGCAGATTGCGGGAAAACCGGTACATCGCCTGGCGCAGCGGCGCCTCATCGATCACCACCTCGATGAAATGCCCGCCGCCGGACGCGGGACCGATCACCCTGATCGCCTGGTTGCCGCGTTCCAGCATGATTTCGAAGGAATCCCGGATACCCGACCACACCGTCATGGTGCGCACGTCGATGTCGCGATCAATCGCCGGCGGCAGATCGGCGCTGGCCAACAGCCGGCGCTGCTGCCCCATCTTGATGGCCACCGCCCGCGCGCCGATGCTTTTCAGGATTTGCCGCGACAGCGAATCGGGAACCATGCCGAGCGGCGCGGCATCCAGCACCAGGGCGGCGGTGTTGGCCGCCGCCAGCCGGTCGTTCAGCCGGTTCATGTGAAAATTGGCGATCGAGGGCACATAAATCAGCATTCCCGCGATCATGATCAGGGGAATGGTCAGCAGCAGCAGCTTGCCGGAAAGGCCAAGCCTTCGCGGCAGCCTCGGCGGTTGCCTCGACGGTTGCCTTGACGGTTGCCTTGGCAACTGCCTTGGCAACTGCCTTGGCGACGCCTTGGACTGCGCCGTTTCGATAGCTGGCTGCTGGTCGCTCACGGACACGATGGTGGTCCCGATGCCTTGGGTTTCGAGGATGCGTTCTGCACCGCAACCGGTCAAATTACGGATCGCTAATGTCGGCCGGATCCGGATCCGGCGCCGCCGCGCCCGCTACCGACAAAAACCCCGCGAAAACAGATATATTCGCGCCAATTGCGTCGTTTCGAGGAACCTCAAATGCGGCATGGCGCAACATTGACGAAAACAGGTCGCTCCCGTATAAGCCGCGCCAACTGTCCGCGATGGCCCGGTTCGACCGGGGCGGCTCAATTGGGCCGGAAACGGCCCGTTTCGGGCCGGTCAACATCACCGGGCTAACCTCATTCATCAGGCAAATTGCAGCTTAGCCTGCCAATTGTCAGCGGAGAACTACCCGTGAAGCGGACTTATCAACCCAGCAAACTGGTGCGCAAGCGCCGCCACGGCTTCCGCGCCCGCCTTGCCACGGTCGGCGGCCGCAAAGTTCTCGCCGCTCGCCGCGCGCGCGGCCGTAAGCGCCTGAGCGCCTGAGCCGGGCTTCCCGGGGATTTCATCATGGATCGGCTAAGGCAGCGGGCGGACTTCCTCGCCGTTGCCAATGGCGCGCGGGCCAACAGCGCTGGTTTCGTGCTGCAAGGCCGCCTGCGCGACGATGACGGCCCGATCCGGGTCGGCTTCACCGTTACCAAGAAGAACGGCACCGCCACCGAGCGCAATCGCATCCGGCGCAGGCTGCGCGAACTGGTGAAACGGCTGGACGTCATATCCATGCGACCGCACAGTGATTATGTGCTAGTCGGCCGACGTACCGCACTGAACCGCGACTTTGAGACCATGCTCGACGATCTCCGCTCGGCGCTGGGTCGCCTCGAGCGGCAGCCCAAAGACCAGGTGGCGAGACCGCCAAAAATACCTGCCAGAGCGCCTGGCCGCGAAGCGGGCACCGGTTCGCGTCAGGACACCGCGTCGAATAATAAAGACTCTCGCGCCAGCCGCAAACCGAATTGAATGACGAGACCTTGAACGATGACCGATAATCGCAACACCATCCTCGCCGTCATTCTGTCCGGCCTCGTGCTGATCGGCTGGCAATACTTCTTCAACATGCCGCAGATGGAAAAGCAGCGCGCGCAGCAGGCCCAGATGGAGCAGGCCAAGCAGGCGCCGCAGCCCGGCAGCCCGGCCGGCACCCCCGCCACCCCGCAGGCCGGCGCCCCGGGCGCGCCCAATGCGCCAGCCGCTGCCCCGCCCGCAGCGGCACCGGTGGTGGTCAACCGCGAGGTCGCAATCGCAGCGGCGCCGCGCATCAAGATCGAGACCCCCAAGATCAGCGGCAGCATCGCGTTGAAAGGTGCCCGCATCGACGATCTGGCGCTGACGCAATTCCGCACCACGGTCGATCCCAAATCGCCGGCGGTCGTGCTGTTCTCGCCGTCGGGCTCGCCGACGCCCTATTACGCTGAATTCGGCTGGGTCGCCGCCGCGGGCTCCACCGTGCGGCTGCCGGATCGCGACACGCTGTGGCAGCAGGAAGGCTCGGGCAGCCTGGCGCCGAACAGCCCGGTGACGCTGAAATACGACAATGGCGAAGGCCTCACCTTCCGCCGCACCATTGCGATCGACGAGCGCTATCTCTTCACCGTCAAGGACGACGTCACCAATGTCGGCAATGCGCCGGTCACCCTGTATCCGTTCGCGCTGATTTCGCGGCACGGAACCCCGAAGGTCGAGGGCTATTACATCCTGCATGAAGGCCTGATCGGCTATCTCGGCGAGCAGGGCCTGCAGGAATACAGCTACTCGAAGATCGACGAAGAGAAGTCGAAGACCTTCAAGGTCACCAACGGCTGGCTCGGCATCACCGACAAATACTGGGCGGCGGCGCTGCTGCCGGACTCCACGGCGCAGCTGCAGGCCCGGTTCTCGTCCAACCTGGTGGGGGCCACCCGCACCTATCAGACCGACTATTTGCAGGATGCGCAGACCATCGCGATCGGCGGCACCGGCTCTTCCAACGCCCGGCTGTTCGCCGGCGCCAAGGAAGCCAGCGTGGTCGGCATCAATTTTCCGCTCGCCGGTCTCGACGGCTACAACAAGCAGCTCGGGCTCAACCACTTCGACCTCCTGATCGACTGGGGCTGGTTCCACTTCATCACCAAGCCGATGTTCGTGGCGCTGGACTGGTTTTACCATTTGTTCGGCAATTTCGGCGTCGCCATCCTGCTGGTGACGGTGCTGATCAAGATTCTGTTCTTCCCGCTCGCCAACAAATCCTACGCCTCGATGGCGAAGATGAAGTCGGTGCAGCCGCAGCTGGCCGCGCTGAAGGAGCGCTTCCCCGACGACAAGGTGAAGCAGCAGCAGGAGATGATGGAGATCTACAAGAAGGAGAAGATCAACCCGGTCGCCGGTTGTCTTCCCGTCCTGTTGCAGATCCCGGTGTTCTTCTCGCTCTACAAGGTGCTGTTCGTCACCATCGAAATGCGCCACGCCCCGTTCTACGGCTGGA
This sequence comes from Bradyrhizobium sp., assembly GCF_030654605.1. Taxonomy (GTDB): domain Bacteria; phylum Pseudomonadota; class Alphaproteobacteria; order Rhizobiales; family Xanthobacteraceae; genus Bradyrhizobium. The sequence continues at coordinate 112,886 of NZ_JAURXB010000065.1, read as the reverse complement.
TCAAGGACCTCTCGGCACCGGATCCGACCACGCTGTTCAACCTGTTCGGCCTCATTCCGTGGGATCCCATGACGCTCGGACCGGTGGTCGGTCCTTATCTGATGCTCGGCGTCTGGCCGATCATCATGGGCATCACGATGTGGTTCCAGATGAAGCTCAATCCGACGCCGCCGGATCCGACCCAGAAGATGATCTTCGACTGGATGCCGCTGATCTTCACCTTCATGCTGGCCTCGTTCCCGGCGGGTCTGGTGATCTACTGGGCCTGGAACAACCTGCTCTCGGTGCTGCAGCAGAGCTACATCATGCGCAAGAACGGCGTGAAGGTGGAACTGCTCGACAATCTCAAGGCCACGTTCGCCTCGAAGAAGGCCGAGTCGAAGACCTGAGCCCTCATCCTGAGGAGCGCGCTCTTGCGCGCGTCTCGAAGGATGAGCCATCGGGGCTCTCATGGTTCGAGACGGCGCTAAAAAAGCGCCTCCTCACCATGAGGAACCGCAACCGGAAGCCTTCGCATGACCGATGAACCCGATGCGAAGCTGCTCGAACTCGGCAGAAAACTGTTCGCCGGCGAATGGACCTTCATCTGGGCCTCGCCCACGATCGAGACGTTGCCGCCGATGGCAGGCGTCGAGGTCGCGTTTGCCGGCCGTTCCAATGTCGGCAAATCCAGCCTGATCAATGCGCTGACCGGCCGCAACGCGCTGGCGCGGACCTCGCACACGCCGGGCCGCACCCAGGAGCTGATCTTCTTCGAAGGCCCCGACAATGCCGGCTTCCGGCTGGTCGACATGCCCGGCTACGGCTACGCCTCCGCGCCGAAGGCCAAGGTCGCGTCATGGACCAAGCTGATCCACCAATTCCTGCAGGGCCGCGCCAGCCTGGCGCGGGTCTACGTGCTGATCGACGGCCGCCACGGCCTCAAGGAGGTCGATCTCGACGTGCTGAACACGCTCGACAAGTCGGCGGTCAGCTATCAGGTCGTGCTCACCAAGGCCGATCAGGTGAAACCGGCCGAGCTCGAGCAGCGCGTCGCCGACGTCAGGAACGCGCTGCTAAAACATCCCGCTGCCTTTCCGGAAATCCTGGTGACCTCCTCGCGCACCGGCGCCGGAATGCCGGAATTGCGCGCCGCCATGGTGCGGCTGCTCGGCGAGCGGAGCTGACGATGGGTTCGCGCCTTCCCCGGATCCTGATCGTGCTGGCCGGCGTGATGGGCGCCGACGGCGTGATGCTGGCGGCGGCCTCGGCGCATCTGCCCGACGCCGCACGGCTGGCATCGGCCTCGTCGATGCTGCTGCTTCACGCCGCAGCGCTGCTGGGCACCGTGGCGCTGGCGGAGCGCGGCGTCATTCATCTCGGGATCGGGATGCTGGCCGGCTGGGGCTTTTTCGTCGCCACCGCCCTGTTCGCCGGCGACCTGACGCTGCGGCATTATGCCGGCCACGGGCTTTTTCCGATGGCCGCACCGACCGGCGGCGCGCTGCTGATCGCAAGCTGGCTGGCGCTCGCGGTGGCGGCGGCGTGGCCGAGACGCATCGAGAAATCGTAGATGGGGTAACGGCCATGCTTTGCGCCCCGCCCGCCAATCAGATAAGAACCCGGCCAACCCAAATCTGACGAGACCTGCTTCATGACCGACGCGCCGCATATCAGTCCGCTCGATCAGGCCCGCATCCTGTCCGAGGCGCTGCCGCACATGCAGCAGTATGACGAGGAAACCATCGTCATCAAATATGGCGGCCATGCCATGGGCGCCGAGGAAACCGCCAAGGCCTTCGCCCGCGACATCGTTCTTCTGGAACAGACCGCCATCAATCCGGTGGTGGTGCATGGCGGCGGGCCGCAGATCGCCACCATGCTGAAGCGGCTCGGCATCCAGTCCGAATTCGCCGCCGGCTTGCGCATCACCGATGCCGCCACCATCGAGATCGTCGAGATGGTGCTGGCCGGTTCGATCAACAAGCAGCTGGTCGGCTACATCAACGAGGCCGGCGGCAAGGCGGTCGGCCTCTGCGGCAAGGACGGCAACATGGTGATCGCCTCGAAGGCGACGCGCACCATGGTGGATCCGGATTCGCATATCGAACGGGTGGTCGATCTCGGCTTCGTCGGCGAGCCCGAAAAGGTCGACCTGACGCTGCTGAACCAGCTGATCGGCCATGAACTGATCCCGGTGCTGGCGCCGCTGGCGACATCGGCCTCGGGGCAGACCTTCAACGTCAACGCCGACACGTTTGCCGGCGCGGTCGCCGGCGCGCTGAAAGCGAAACGGCTGCTGCTCCTGACCGACGTTCCCGGCGTGCTCGACAAGTCGAAGAAGCTGATTCCGGAACTGTCGGTGAAGGACGCGCGAAAACTGATCGCCGACGGCACCATTTCCGGCGGCATGATCCCGAAGGTCGAAACCTGCATCTACTCGCTCGAGCAGGGCGTCGAGGGTGTCGTCATCATCGACGGCAAGACCCCGCACGCCGTGCTGCTCGAACTGTTCACCAACCAGGGCACCGGCACGCTGATCCACAAGTGATGACCCACGCGGCCAGGAAAGTGAGAGCCGTCATGGCCGGATTTATTCCGGCCATCCACGTCTTGCTTTCTGGTCGCAGGGAAGACGTGGATGCCCGGGTCAAGCCCGGGCATGACGGACTTGATGCTACGCCGGTTTCTTCCTCGGCCTTGCGAAATGTGCTGATCTCATTGCCCGCGGCCGCGATCTCCTACCTCTTCTCGGCCGTGCCGGCCTATGCCGACCTGAAACTCTGCAACCGCATGAGCTATGTGGTCGAGGTCGCGATCGGCATCGACGACAAGGCCGCCACCGCGACGCGCGGCTGGTTCCGGATCGATCCGGCGGCGTGCCGCGTCGTCGCGCAGGGCACGCTGACCGCCGACCGCATCCTGCTCAATGCCCGCGCGCTCGGCGTCTACGGCTCGTCGCCGGTGCCGCAGAGCGGCAACGACACGCTCTGCATAGCGCCGGACAATTTCGTCATTGCCGCGGCCCGCCAGTGCCGTGCCGGACAGACCCCGGCGCCGTTCACCCAGATCAATCCGACGAAGACCGACGACGGCCATCTGGTGGCGTATCTGGCGGAAGGCAGCGAATATGACGACGAGCAGGCGCGGCTGGCCGCCATTCAGCGGCTGCTGGTGATCGCGGGCTATGATGCGGCGCCGATCGACGGCCTCGACGGCCCGAAGACGCAGGCCGCACTGGCGGCATTCCTGAAAAGCCGCGGGCTGACCGCCGACCTGGTGCAGTCGCCGAAATTCTTTTCCACCATGATCGACGCGGTGCAATCGCCGTCCACCACCGGGCTGACCTGGTGCAACGACACGCCGCACAAGATCATGGCCGCGATAGCCACCGACGACGGCAAGACCGTGATCAGCCGCGGCTGGTACCGCATCGATCCCGGCAAATGCCTGCATCCCGACGTGTCAGGCCAGCCGAAGCAGATTTTCAGTTTCGCCGAGGCGGTCGACGGCGAAAACCGCGCGCTCAAGTTCAGGGACCGGCCGCTGAACTGGGGCGGCGCCACCCAGCTCTGTACCCGCGAGAGCAAATTCGAGGTCAACGACCAGCACGACTGCGGCAACCGCGGCCTCACCGTGACCGGCTTTGCCGCCGTCGACATGAGCAGCGGCGGCAAGACGCTGCGGTTTGCATTGCCGTGATCTTCCGTCGTCCCTGCGAACGCAGGGACCCATAACCACCGGCCCCAATTGGAATCGCAAATGCCCGCAACAATCGCGTTCAACTCGCACCGTGATCACGACAGCCGCCGCGGCGTATGGGTCCCCGCGTTCGCGGGGACGACGGGATGAGAGAGATGACAACTCCCCGCCGCTTCACCGACATCGACACCTGGGTGTTCGATCTCGACAACACGCTGTATCCGCATCACGTCAATCTGTGGCAGCAGGTCGATACCCGTATCGGCGAGTTCGTCAGCGCCTGGCTGAAGATCACGCGGGATGAGGCGCGAGTGATCCAGAAGGACTATTATCGCCGCTACGGCACCACCATGCGAGGCATGATGACCGAGCACGGCGTGCGCGCCGACGACTATCTCGCCTATGTGCACAGGATCGATCATTCGCCGCTGGAGCCGAACCCGGCGATGGGCGCTGCGATCGCCAGACTTCCCGGACGCAAGCTGATCCTGACCAACGGCTCCACCGACCACGCGAGCGCGGTGCTGGCGCGGCTCGGCATCGGCGACCACTTCGAGGCGGTGTTCGACATTATCGCCGCGGACCTGGAGCCGAAGCCGGCGCCGCAAACCTATCAGAAATTCCTCAGGGATCACGGCGTGACTCCCGCCACCTCGGCGATGTTCGAGGATCTGGCGCGCAACCTCGTGGTACCGCACCAGCTCGGCATGACCACCGTGCTGGTGGTGCCCGACGGCTCACAGGAAGTGGTCCGCGAGGACTGGGAACTGGAAGGCCGCGATGCCGCCCATGTCGATCATGTCACGGATGACCTGACGGGGTTTTTGCAGAAGGTGTTGTCGACGTAGTAAGGAACAGCTCCAACAACACGTCGTCCCGGTCCCCGAGCCGGGACCCATAGCCACCGGCCAATGGGATTGCGAAAGATCGTCAAACAGCTTCCGTGTGCCGAAAGATCACGCGGTGTGGGTCCCGGCGCGGAGGCCGGGACGACGGTTGGGAGAGTCTTGACTCTCCCCTGCCAAATCCCGACAAAAGCCTCCCAATTGCCGCCCCGACAATCCCGCGCGCCCTGAGGAAATCTCGATGTCTCTCGCCTCCCTCGAATCATCCGTCAACACCGCGTTCGATGCCCGCGACAGCGTCTCGACCGCGACCAGGGGCGAAGTCCGCGACGCCGTCGATTCGGCGCTCGAACTACTCGACAAGGGCGAGGCCCGGGTTGCCGAGCGCGACGTCAGCGGCAAGTGGAAGGTCAATCAATGGCTGAAGAAGGCGGTGCTGCTGTCGTTCCGGCTCAACGACATGAGCGCGATATCAGGCGGCCCCGGCCAGGCCTCGTGGTGGGACAAGGTGCCCTCGAAGTTCGACGGCTGGGGCGAGAACCGGTTTCGCGACGCCGGCTTTCGCGCGGTGCCGGGCGCCATCGTCCGCCGCTCGGCCTTCATCGCCAGGAACGTGGTGCTGATGCCCTCCTTCGTCAATCTCGGCGCCTATGTCGATGAATCCACCATGATCGACACCTGGTCGACGGTCGGCTCCTGCGCCCAGATCGGCAAGCGCGTGCACATTTCCGGCGGCGTCGGCATCGGCGGCGTGCTGGAGCCGCTGCAGGCCGAACCCGTCATCATCGAGGACGATTGCTTCATCGGCGCGCGCTCGGAAGTCGCCGAAGGCGTGATCGTGCGCAAGGGCGCGGTGCTGTCGATGGGCGTGTTCCTCGGCGCCTCCACCAAGATCGTCGATCGTGACACCGGCGAAACCTTCATCGGCGAAGTGCCGGAATATGCCGTCGTGGTGCCCGGCAATCTGCCGGCTCGCCCCCTGAAGAACGGCCAGCCCGGCCCGTCCACCGCCTGCGCGGTGATCGTCAAGCGGGTCGACGAGCGCACCCGCGCCAAGACCAGCATCAACGAGCTGCTGCGGGATTAATTCGAACCGAATTCGGCGTCGCACGACCAATCTTCCGGAACCGCCGGCCATTGCCGGCGGTCCGGAGGTCGCGATGGACTACGCCTGGTTACTCCTGAGCTTCAGGGGCCGCCTCAACCGCGCCAGATATCTCGTGGTGCAGTTGGCGCTCCTCACCGCCTGGCTCGTATTGTGGCTCAAGCTCTCGCCGCAATCGGAGGCGCTGCACTGGGTCGTCGCACTCACGATGTTCTGGCTCAACACCGCCACGACGGCGAAGCGGCTTCATGACCGCAACCGGAGCGGCTGGTGGGCGGTTGCCGTCCTTTTCGTGAACCTGCTTTCCTATGCGTATTACAGCCTCTTTATCGGCCTCTATTTCGGCGTCGATATCTCGATCGGCAAGGAATTGCTGCTCGTGATGCTGGCGGTTGCCCTGCCCGTTCTGCAAACCTGGGTCGTCATCGAGTTGTTTTTCCTGATGGGGTCAGATGGACGCAACCGGTTCGGGCCCGATCCGCTTTCACAGGTCACGACCGGCGCTCCGGCGCCCTCGCGACCAATTCAGGACAACGTCCCGGCCTTTCTGGTGCGCAACGCCGGCTTGCCGCTCGCAGCACATGGGCGGCGATCCTAGGTTCGAACCGAAATCGGGCGGTGTGCGACCAATATGCCGAACCGCGGGATCTCCCGCGCCGGAGGTTTCCCGATGGACTGGAACTGGTTTCTGTTCAGCTTCGACGGCCGCATCAATCGCGCCAAACTCTGGCTCGCGGTGCCGGTCATCCTGTCCTGGATGATCTTCCTGGGCCTGCTGGCCATCGTGCTCGGGAGCCTGTTCGGCAACCCCGCACCGACAGGTTCACTCAGTTTCAGCACCTCGGATCTCTTCAAACTGCTTAATCCCGACTCATATCAGTCGTTGCGAACTGCCGGTCAGCCATTGCTGCTCATCAAGGTGGTCGGCACACCGCTGGTTCTGTGGGTCTACCTTGCGACGTCCATCAAGCGACTGCATGACCGCGACAGGAGCGGCTGGTGGATGGTCCCGTTCTTCGCAATGCCCGGCATTTTCAACGAACTCGCCGATCGGTTCGAGTATTCCCATGCGGCGATGGCGCTGGGTCTTGCCACCTTCGTGCTCTACCTCTGGGGCTTCGTCGAGATGTATTGCCTGAAGGGGTCGCGCAAGACCAACCGGTTCGGACCCGACCCGCTGGCGCCGATCGATGCAATGCCGGGCTGGCAGCAGCGGAGCGAAATCGAAATGGTGCCGCACAAGGCTGGTCCACCTCCGGTTTGGTATGTTAAGCGGAGTGCATGAATGATGCCCTCTCCGCTCTCTCCATCGCCCGCGACCTGCTGCGCTGCCCCTCGGTAACACCGGCTGATGCCGGCGCGCTCGGCGTTCTCGAAAACATCCTGCAGGCCGCCGGCTTCGAGGTGCACCGGGTCACCTTCGGCGAGCCCGGCACCGCCGATATCGACAATCTCTATGCCCGCATCGGGGCTTCGGCGCCGCACATCACCTTTGCCGGACATACCGACGTGGTGCCGCCGGGCGACGAGAGCGCCTGGACCCATGGCGCGTTCTCCGGCGACGTCAAGGACGGCTTTCTGTACGGGCGCGGCGCCGTCGACATGAAGGGCGGCATCGCCTGCAGCGTGGCCGCGGTGCTGGAGTATCTCGCAGCCCATGATGGAAAGCCGAAGGGTTCGATCTCGTTCCTGATCACCGGCGACGAGGAGGACATCTCCGTCAACGGCACCATCAAACTGCTGCAATGGGCGGCGGCCCGCGGTGAGAAATTCGACCACTGCGTGCTCGGCGAACCCAGCAACCAGGAAGTGATGGGCGACTGCATCAAGGTCGGCCGGCGCGGCTCGCTGCATGGCATGCTGTATGTCGACGGCATCCAGGGCCACGTCGCCTATCCGCACCGCGCGGCGAATCCGGTGCCGGATATTTCAAGGTTGATCGTGGCGCTCAGCGACGAGCCGCTCGATCACGGCAGCGCCCAGTTCCAGGCCTCCAACCTCGAATTCACCTCGGTCGACGTCGGCAACAAGGCCGGCAACGTGATCCCCGGCCAGGCTCGCGCGAAATTCAACATCCGCTTCAACGATCTCCACACCCAGGAGACGCTGCGCGAGTTGGTGGAAGCGCGCATGACCAAGGCGTGCGGCAACCGGATCAAGGCCCGGATCGTTTGGGAGCCGTCGAATTCCAACGTGTTCGTGACAAAGCCCGGTCCCTTCACGGATCTCGCGGTCGCCGCGATCGAGGAAGTCACCGGCCGCAAGCCGGAACTGTCGACCTCCGGCGGCACTTCGGACGCGCGCTTCATTTCGAGCTACTGCCCGGTGATCGAGTTCGGCCTGGTCGGCCAGACCATGCACCAGATCGACGAGCGGACGCCGGTTGCCGATCTTGAAAAATTGACGAAGGTCTATCGCGGCGTGCTGGATAGGTATTTTGGGTGATCTGTTTTCTTCCCCCTCTCCCGCTTGCGGGGGAGGGCCGGGGTGGGGGTGCTTCAACAGCACCGGCGCCAGCGGATAGAATTCCCCCACCCGCGCGCTTCGCGCGCGACCTCCCCCGCAAGCGGGAGAGGTAAAGAAAGCTAATAATCCACCCGCACCAGATACAGCCCGTCCGGCGGCGCGACCGGGCCGCAGGCGGTGCGGCTTCTCGCGTCGAGCGCCTTCTGCAGATCGTCGGCGCTCCAGCGGCCCTCGCCGACCCAGACCAGCGAGCCCACCATCGAGCGCACCTGGCTGTGCAGGAACGAGCGCGCCGAGGTGATGATGTTGACGGCGTCGCCGTCTCTCACCACGTCGAGCTGGTCGAGCGTCTTCTCCGGCGATTTGGCCTGGCATTCGGTATCGCGGAAGGTGGTGAAGTCGAACTTGCCGACCAGCCGCTGCGCCGCCTCATGCATGGCGTCGCTGTCGAGCGGCCGCGGCAGCCGCCAGACCTTGCCGATGTCGAGCGCAAGGTTGGCCCGGCGATTGGAGATGCGATAAATATAATGACGCTTCCTGGCCGAGAACCGCGCCTCGAAACTGTCGGGGACGATCTCTGCACTGAGCACGCCGATCGGATGCGGCCGCAAATGCGCGTTGAGGCCGTCGCGAAAGCGGCCCGGCACGAAATGTTTGGCAATGTCGCAATGCGCGACCTGTCCCAGCGCGTGCACCCCGGCATCGGTGCGGCCGGCGCCGTGCACGCGCACCCGCTCGCCGCAGATTGCCTTGACCGCGTCTTCCAGGGCGCCCTGCACCGTGGCGCCATTGTCCTGCAGCTGCCAGCCGCAGAACGGCGCGCCGTCATATTCGATGAGGAGTTTGTAGCGGGGCATCACACGAGCCGCAGCGGCGGTCGCAACGGGGTGCCGCGCAAAAATTCCTGCGCCTTCATCGGCTTTGCGCCGGCGCGCTGCAGGTCGAGAATGCGGACCGCGCCGTCCCGGCAGGCAATCGTCATGTGGTCATCGAGCAGATCGCCCGGCGCGCCCTCTCCCCTGGCCAGTTCGCAGCGCAGTATCTTGATCCGGACCTGCTCGCCATCGATCGCCAGTTCGCACCAGGCGCCGGGAAACGGCGACAGCCCGTGAATGTGGCGCAGTACCTCGCGGGCCGGCCGGTTCCAGTCGATCCGCGCTTCGGCCTTTTCGATCTTGGCGGCGTAGGTCACGCCCTCATCGCTCTGTTTCGTGAGCTGCAATCTGCCGCGCTCCAGCGCGCCCATCGCGCGCACCATCAGGTCGGCGCCGAGCGGCGCCAGCGCGTCATGCAGATCGGCGGCCGTCATGGCATCTGATATCGCCAGGCGTTCGGCCATGGCGACGTCGCCGGTATCGAGACCGACATCCATTTTCATCACCATCACGCCGCTCTCGGCATCGCCGGCCATGATGGCGCGGTTGATCGGGGCGGCCCCGCGCCAGCGCGGCAGCAGCGAGGCATGCAGATTGAAGCAGCCGAGCGGCGGCGCATCGAGGATGGTCCTGGGCAGGATCATGCCATAGGCGACGACCACCGCGGCATCGGCCCCGTGGGAGCCAAACTCCTCCAGCGCTTCCGGCGTCTTCAAGGTGGTGGGCGTGAGTACCGGGATGTTGAGCCGCCGAGCTTCCTGCTCCACCGGAGTCGGCTGCAGCTTCATGCCGCGCCCGGCGGGCTTGGCCGCGCGGGTATAGACCGCCGCGATCTCGTGGCCATGGGCGACGAGTTCCAGCAGCGTCGGCACTGCGAAATCGGGCGTGCCCATGAAGATCAGACGGAGCGGCATATTCGCGGAAGTCCCTACGGCAAATTCAGTTTACTCGTCATGGCCGGGCCTGACCCGGCCATCCACGTCTTTGGTCCGCGAAGAAAGTAAGACGTGGATGCCCGGGTCAAGCCCGGGCATGACGGCTGAGAGAACTCTACTCCGTCGCCCGCTTCGCGGCTTTTGTAAACTTCTTCAGCACGCGGTCGCGCTTCAACTTCGACAGATAGTCCACGAACAGCACGCCGTTGAGGTGGTCGATCTCGTGCTGGATGCAGGTCGCGAACAGGCCGTCGGCGTCTTCCTCATGCACCTTGCCGTCGAGGTCGGTGAAACGGATGCGCACCTGCGACGGCCGCTCGACCTCTTCGTAATATTCGGGGATCGACAGGCAGCCTTCCTCGTAGACTGAAAACTCTTCCGACGACGACACGATCTCCGGGTTGATGAAGACCCGCGGTCGCGGCGAGATCTCGCCGTCCTCGTTCTTCTTGGCGAGGTCCATCGTGATCAGCCGCAACGGCTGCGCGACCTGGATTGCCGCGAGACCGATACCGGGCGCGTCGTACATGGTCTCCAGCATGTCGTCAGCCAGCCGGCGGATCTCTGCCGTGACCTTTTCGACAGGTTTGGAGATCAGCCGCAACTGCTTGTCCGGCAGGATGATGATTTCTCTGAGTGCCATGGTCTTTCTGGGTGCCTTCGGGGGCGATTTAAGCTGCCGATCTGCCGGGGTCAATGCGTCAGCCGAGCCCGTTAACCCCGCGCTAACCATGAATCTTCAGGCAAACTTAACCACGAAAATCAGGCTTCGATTAACCATAAACGTTCCCTCTTCGTTCGCGTTTCCCGCCGAATCGGCTACAAGGGCGGCATGAACGAGATCCTTTTCATGGTCGGCGAGGTGCCGGTCCACACCGGCGAGGCGCTGCTCGGTTTCGGCGCGCTGGCGCTGGTGCTGCTGCTGACCATCGCCATCGTCATCGCGCGCTCCGGCAGCCGGGGAGCGGCGGTGGCGATGGCGCAGGCCATCCGGGCCGACGAGCTGGAGGAGCGGGTCAGCGAAATGCTGCGGGCCCAGTCCGAGGCCACCGGCCGGGTCCACGAAATGGGCCAGGCGCTGGCCGGCCGCCAGGCTGACATGGCGCGCGCCGTCAACGAGCGGCTGGATTCGGTCACCCACCGGGTCGGCCAGTCGATGGAAGCGACCACCCGCAACACCATGGATTCCCTGCGCGTGCTGCATGAGCGGCTCGGCATCATCGACAACGCGCACAAGAACCTCACCGACCTGACCTCGCAGGTCACCACGCTGCGCGACGTGCTCGCCAACAAGCAATCGCGCGGCGCCTTCGGTCAGGCCCGGATGGAAGCCATCGTCCAGGACGGCATGCCGAAGGGCGCCTACGAGTTCCAGTACACGCTGTCATCGGGCAAGCGGCCGGATTGCGTGGTGTTCCTGCCGGACCAGCGCCCGCTCTGCATCGACGCCAAATTTCCGCTGGAGGCGATGACCGCGCTGCATGACGCGCGCACCGACGAGGAAAAGAAATACGCCACGCAGCGGCTGCGCGCCGACGTCATGAAGCATGTCAGCGATATCGCCGAGAAATACCTGATCACAGGCGAGACCCAGGACACCGCGCTGATGTTCGTGCCGTCGGAATCGGTCTATGCCGAAATCCACGACGGCTTCGACGACGTGATCCAGAAGGCCTACCGCGCCCGCGTGGTGCTGGTGTCGCCGTCGCTGTTGATGCTGGCGATCCAGGTGATGCAGCAGATCCTGAAGGACGCGCGGATGCGCGACGCCGCCGACCAGATCCGCACCGAGGTGCTCAACCTCGGTGACGATCTCAACCGGCTGCGCGACCGCGTGCTGAAGCTGCAGAAGCATTTCGGCGACGTCAACGAGGATGTCCGCCAGATCCTGATCTCCGCCGACAAGATCGAGAAGCGAGCGGGCCGGATCGAGGAGCTGGACTTCAGCAAGGCCGAGGCCTCCGCCGAGACGGCGCCTGTCGCCAGGCCGGCCAGCGCCGAACTGTTCCCGCTGGCCCGCAAGCTGCAGGCGGGGGAGTAGGCGGGCGCGATGGAGAGTACACAGGCGCAACACATGATGCTGTCATCGCCCGGCTTGACCGGGCGACCCGGTAAGCCGCGGCCTCTCGATTGATCTCGGACGCCTCTGGAATACTGGGTCCCCCGCTTTCGCGGAGGACGACAACTTTGGTTGTTTGTGGTTCTTGGGACGACGCTATCAAGCTGATAGCCTTCAACCTCCGGCGATCTCCGGATAAAGATCAATCCAGTTCGGATTGTCTTTCTCAATCAACGCTATCTTCCAAGCGCGCGTCCATTTCTTCAATCGCTTCTCACGATGAATGGCAGCTTCGATGTCCTCGAAGCATTCGAAGTACACCAGTCGACTCACGTCATAGTCTTTGGTGAAACTTTCGGTCGCGCCCGTCTTATGCTCCCACACTCGACGAACGAGGTCGTTGGTCACGCCAATGTAGAGCGTGCCGCCGATGCGGCTCGCGACGATGTAGACGTAGAAGGTACGTGCACCCATCTACCGCCTCTGGAATACTGGGTCGCCCGGTCGAGCCGGGCGATGACATTATCATTATTATTTCACCATCCCGAATCTGCTAGCACTGCGGCATGACCAGCGCACCTGACAGCTTGCCCAAGGCATCGATCGCCCCCACCCCGCGCGCCTCGTGGCGCGAGGCGTGGGCGGTGTATCTGCAGCCGCGCGTGCTGATCGTGCTGCTGCTCGGTTTTTCTTCCGGCCTGCCGCTGGCGCTGTCGGGATCGACGCTGCAGGTGTGGATGGCCGAATCCGGCGTTGACCTGCGCACCATCGGGCTGTTTGCGCTGATCGGTACGCCCTATACGCTGAAATTTCTCTGGGCGCCGTTGGTCGACGCGCTGCATGTGCCGCTCTTCACCCGCACCTTCGGCCGCAGACGGGGCTGGCTGGTGTTCTCGCAACTGCTGCTGATCGGTGCAATCCTGCTGCTGGCACTGACCGACCCGGTACGCTCGCCGCTGTTCGTGGTCCTAGGCGCGCTGCTGGTGGCGACGACGTCGGCAACCCAGGACATCGTGGTCGATGCCTTCCGCGTCGAGAGCTTGCCCGAAAGCGAGCAGGCCGCGGGCATGGCCTCCTACGTCGCAGCCTACCGGATCGGCATGCTGGTCTCGACCGCCGGCGTGCTGTTCCTGGTCGCGGCCTTTGAGGGCGCAGGCATCGTGCGCACGTCGGCGTGGATGTGGGGCTTTATTGCCATGGCCGCGCTGGTGCTGATCGGCACCATCACCGCACTTGCCGCCACCGAGCCCGCACAATCCGCTCGCGCGGAAGCCGCGACCCGCGGCGAGGCCGCGTTCTCACGCGTCATGCATGCGGCCGTCAGAGCGTTTTCTGAGTTTCTGGTGCGTAAGCAGGCTTGGGCGGTGCTGGCCTTCGTCGTGCTCTACAAACTCACCGACGCATTTTCCGGCGCCATGACGGCGTCGTTCGTGATCAAAATCGGCTTCAGCAAGGTCGACTATGCGGCTATCGTCAAGGGCGTCGGCCTCGCCGCGACTCTGATCGGCGGTTTTGCCGGCGGTTATGTGGCGCGGCGCTATTCGCTGGCCGCCAGCCTCTGGATCGGCGGCGTGCTGCAGGCGCTCTCCAACCTGGCGTTCTGCTGGCTCGCCCTTGTCGGCGTCAAGCAATGGGCGCTGGCCGTCGCCATCACGGCGGAAAATTTCACCGGCGCGATCGGCACCGTGATCTTCGTCGCGTATCTCTCGGCGCTGTGCCAGAACCCGCTGCACACCGCGACCCAATATGCGCTGCTAACGGCCCTTGCCGCGGTCGGGCGCACTTATCTCTCTGCGGGCTCGGGCTATGTAGCCGAGGCGACAGGCTGGCCATTGTTCTTCGTGGTGTCCGTCGTGGTCGCGGTTCCGAGCCTGATCCTGCTGGCCTGGCTGCAGCGGCGCGGGCATTTCGACGAGCTGGGGCCGGTGCGGGTTTAGCTGCGAAGCTTACGCAACGCTGCGCCAACAACCTCAGTCGTCATCCCCGCGAAGGCGGGGACCCAGTATTCCAGAGACGTTGGTGATAGAGCCGAGACGGCCCGGCGTACTGGGTCGCCCGATCAAGTCGGGCGATGACGAGTAGTGGTTGTGCAGCAGTGGCTGCTCCCATCGAACACAAAGCACTTCAATGCTTCGTCACCACGCTCCATTTCGTCACCACGGCTTCGCTCATCTGCCCGGCGTCCTGCGCGCAGGCGACTTCGTCGACCTTGATCGAGATTGCCTTGCCGATGAAACCCTTGAGCTGCGCGGCCTGGGCGTCGCTCGACGTGATCAGCTGGAAAGTCTCCGGTCCGGTCTCCAGGTTGCAGAGCCCGTTCGGCGGCGGCAGCCGGCGTGGTTCGCTGGTGACCTGGTAGGTGGCGACCTTCTTGCCCTTCTTGGCCCCGCGCACCTTCATGGCGTTGAGTTCGCCCGACAGCACGTCCCCGGCGTTGATCAGCCGGCCCGGCTTCGGCGCAGGCTCGGCCTGCTGTGCGGATGCGGCAGGCGCGGCGCATGCCGCCGCGATCGTTGTCACCAAAGCAAGACGTTGGCCGAATCGTCGAATCATCATGTCGTTCATTTCCGTTTGCGATTGTCAGAATAGCGTGCGCTGCCGCATGGCTGCGGACAGGGTGCCTTCGTCGAGGTAATCGAGTTCGCCGCCCACCGGGACGCCGTGCGCCAGCCTCGTCACCTTGACGCCGGCCTCCTGCAGCAGGTCGGTGATGTAATGCGCGGTGGTCTGGCCGTCCACCGTCGCATTCAGGGCGAGGATGATTTCGGTCACCCGCTGGTCGTGCGCGCGCGCCACCAGCGCATCGATGGTGAGGTCCTGCGGACCGACGCCGTCGAGCGGCGACAGCGTCGCGCCGAGCACGTGATAGAGGCCATTGGTGGCATGCGCGCGCTCCAGCGCCCAGAGATCGGCGACGTCGGCGACCACGACGATGATCGAGGGATCGCGCCGCGGATCGGTGCAGACCGTGCAGGGATTTTGGGTATCGATATTGCCGCAGGTCTTGCAGACCTGGATCTTGTCGATCGCCACCTGCAGTGCTGCGGCCAGCGGCGTCATCAACGCCTCGCGCTTCTTGATCAGGTGCAACGCCGCGCGCCGCGCCGAACGCGGGCCGAGCCCCGGCAGCCGCGCCAGCAGCTGGATCAGACGTTCGATTTCGGGACCGGCAACCGCAGAAGCCATGTGGGCTAGCCGAGCCCCAGTCCGGGCGGCAGGCCGAGCCCGCCGGTCAAAGCCTGCATCTTCTCCTGCATCGCGGCTTCCGCCTTGCGCTGCGCATCGTTGTGCGCGGTCACCAAGAGATCCTCGAGGATCTCGCACTCGTCCGCCTTCATCAGCGACGGATCGATCCTGACGGCCTTGACCTGCATCTTCGCGGTCATGCGGACGCGGACCAGGCCGCCGCCGGAAATGCCCTCGACCTCGACGTTGCCGAGCTCTTCCTGCATCGCCTGCATCTTGGATTGCAGCTGCGCCGCCTGCTTCATCATGCCGAGAAAATCAGCCATGAATGCCTTCCTTCAAAATCTAGAGATCGTCGTTGTCGGGAGTCTCGGCGGGGTCTTCACCGTTAACATCGGATTCCGGCGTCTCGGGGGCAAGCTTGCGCACCTCGATCACCTTGGTGCCGGGAAACCGCGCCAGCACCTCCTGCACCCGCGGATCGGCTTCGGCGGCGCGCTCGCGCTGGTTCTTCTGTACTTCGTTCTGCGAACGCAGCGTCGGCTGTCCAGGCTCGTTGGACACGATCACGGTCCAGCGCCGCCCGGTCCATTGTTCCAGCTTGCGCGAGAGATCGTTGACCAGGGTCCGCGGCGCGGTGGGCTCCAGCGCGAGTTCGAGCCTTCCGTCCTCGATGCGGACCAGCCGGACATGGGCTTCCAGCGCGCCCTTGATCATGAGATCGCGCTTCTCACCGGCCAGCGCCACCAGTTCGGGGAAGCTGGCGATTTTCATCGCCGCAGGAGCCGACTGCGCATCGGCCACCGGCGCCATCATCTGCGGTCGTGCGGATGCCTCGGCACTGGCGCGCGGCGCGGAAGATGCGCGGGCCGCTGAAGATGACATGGAAGACACCGTCGATGCGGAGGTGGCTCGCGCCGACGCCGAACTCGATGCGACCACCGGCGAGGCGCCGCCATTCTGGTCCAGCATCCGGATCGCCTCGTCCGGCGTCGGCATGTCCGCGACATAGGCGATGCGCACCAGCACCATTTCGGCCGCGGCCGCCGGCCGGGTCGCGGCCTGCACCTCGGTGATGCCCTTGAGCAGCATCTGCCACATCCGCGACAGGATGCGCATCGAGAGCTTTGAAGCAAAGTCGCGGGCGCGCACGCGCTCGGTCTCGCCGAACGCGACATTGTCGGCGGTGGCCGGCACGATCTTGACCCGGGTGACGAAATTGACGAATTCGGCGAGGTCGCTCAGCACCACGATCGGGTCGGCGCCGGTATCGTATTGCTCGCGGAATTCCCGGAATGCGCTGGCGATGTCACCGCGCGCCAGCGAATCGAACAGGTCGATCACCCTCGTGCGGTCGGCGAGGCCCAGCATCTGCCGCACCGCATCGGCGCGCACCGGGCCGGCCGCATGCGCGATGGCCTGGTCGAACAGCGACAGCGAATCGCGCACCGAGCCCTCCGCCGCGCGGGCGATGATGCCGAGCGCCTCGGGTTCGACCTCGACGTTTTCCTTGCCCGCGATATTGCCAAGGTGCTTCATCAGGACGTCGGCCTCGACCCGGCGCAGGTCGAAACGCTGGCAGCGCGACAGCACCGTGACCGGGACTTTGCGGATTTCGGTGGTGGCGAACACGAATTTGGCGTGTTCCGGCGGCTCTTCCAGCGTCTTCAGGAAGGCGTTGAAGGCCGCGGTCGAGAGCATGTGGACTTCGTCGATGATGTAGACCTTGTAGCGCGCGCTGGCCGGCGCATAGCGCACGCTGTCGTTGATCTGGCGCACGTCGTCGACGCCGGTATGGGAGGCGGCGTCCATTTCCAGCACGTCCATGTGCCGGCTTTCCATGATGGCCTGGCAGTGCACGCCGGGCACCGGCATGTGGATGGTCGGCCCCTTGGCCGATCCGTCCGGCAGCTCGTAATTCAGCGCGCGGGCGAGGATCCGCGCCGTGGTGGTCTTGCCGACGCCGCGCACCCCGGTCAGGATCCAGGCCTGCGGAATCCGGCCGGTTTCGAACGCGTTCGAGACGGTGCGGACCACGGCGTCCTGGCCGATCAGATCTTCGAAACTGGAGGGGCGGTATTTGCGCGCCAGCACCCGGTAATGCTTGCCGGCCTGCGGCGGGCCGCCAAGGTCGAAACCGCCCTGATGGACGCTTTCGGGATCGCCTGATGGCGTTACGGGAGTGCCAGCGTCGGTCATCGATCGATCCGCAATGTTTGTCTCTCGAAGCCGGCTTGCGGAACATTACTTGGCGCGTATTCTGATCGCAAAACCGGTACCCACTTTTGCGGAATACGCGACGAAACTGAATCAAGCGCATGACGGGATGGCCCATCTAGCGCGATTCGCTCGAAAAAACAGGTAGGAGACTGACGAGCGACCCGATCCGGACCTCGTTAGGGCTGCTTCCTTCCGGACCTGACCCGGTTGGCGAGTGGCTCGTCCACCGCCAATCTCCCGGTCCTTATTTGGGGCCAAAAGCCCCGGAAAGCAAGCGGGGCATCGGGTATCCCTGGGGTGCCCAAAATGCCCCAATTCGTCATGCCGGGCTTAGCCGTCCAAGGGACGGCGCCGCTTCCGCTCGCCCATGCCCGGCCGTCCACGCCCTTCTTTCCGGCGGCGCACGAAAAAAGACGTGGATGCCCGGCATAAAGCCGGGCATGACGGGTGTTGTTTGCAGCTGCCGTCTCTGCGACGCTGCCGCGCTTGTTCGAGAACCCACATGCCTTCTGACGCTCCCGCCTGGTCGCTGCACTCCCAGCTCAAGAAAGACACCATCGATATCGGCGACCTGCCGCTGTGCAAGGTGCTGGTGATCAAGGACGCGCATTACCCCTGGCTGCTGCTGGTGCCTCGCCGGGCCGACGCCGTCGAGATCATCGACCTCGCCGAGGTCGAGCAGGCGCAATTGATGACGGAAACGTCCCGTGTCGCCCGTGCCCTGAAAGAGGTCACCAAGTGCGACAAGCTGAATATCGCAGCGCTGGGCAACCTGGTGCCGCAGCTGCACGTCCATGTCATCGCGCGTCGCACCAGCGATGCCGCGTGGCCGCGTCCGGTCTGGGGGGTGATGCCGCCGCTCGCGCATGACGCGGAAGAGGTCCAGAATTTCATCAGCGCGCTTCGTCGCAAGATTTGGCTTGGTTGAACTCATGACAGCATTCGATTCCTTTCCACTCGGCCGTCCCGCTTTCGTCACCAACATTCTCGATCGCGCCGCGCACCTGCGCGGCAGCGACGAGAAATTGTTCGCGCTGGAGGGGCATCGCGACGCCCGCGCCTATGTGGTGCACCGCGATTCGCTGGTAGTGAAGCAGGACGCCGGCGGCCCCCGCGTGCTGCTGACCATCGACGAGGCGCTGAAGTACGGCGCCAACCCCGGCACGATTTTTCTCGGCCTGCGCGACGGCGCGGCGGTGTTCGGCATGGGCATCTCGGCGGCCTCGGTTGAAAAGCTGCTGACACGCGACGACGTCGCCGTCACCGAACTGCGCGGCATGGCGATGCAGGGCGCGGTGCCGCCCGAGCAGCTCTCGGCGATCGCGATGGCGAAATCGATGGTGAGCTGGCATCAGCGCCACGGCTATTGCGCCAATTGCGGGACCCGCACGGCGATGAAGGAAGGCGGCTGGAAGCGCGACTGCCCGAGCTGCAAGGCCGAGCATTTTCCGCGCACCGACCCGGTCGTGATCATGCTGGTGACCTCGGGCGAGAAATGCCTGCTGGGGCGACAGAAGCAGTTTCCCGCGGGCATGTGGTCGTGTCTGGCGGGCTTCGTCGAAGCCGCCGAAACCATCGAGGACGCGGTCCGCCGCGAGATCTTCGAGGAATCCGGAATTTGCTGCACCGACGTCAATTATTACATGACGCAGCCCTGGCCCTATCCGTCATCCCTGATGATCGGTTGCACGGCGCGCGCCACCACCGAAGACATCATCGTCGACCACATGGAACTCGAGGATGCCCGCTGGTTCGACCGCGCCGAGGCGACGCTGATGATCAAGAGGGAGCATCCCGACGGCCTCGCCGGCCCGCATCCGTTCGCGATTGCCCATCATTTGCTGGGGCGCTGGCTGCATGAGGGCCCGGACGCACCCGCATAGCGGGGAACACGTCATGGTTCCATCCATTACCCCCGGACACAGGTTCCGGCAGAACGCGGAGCCGCTATGACGGATTCCCGCATGAACTTTCACGATGCCGCGCCAAAAATCCCGCCGCGCATCCTTTGCATCGGCATGCCGGTGCGCGACCTGACGTTCCGCGTCAGCGGCGTCCCGGCGCGCGGTTCCAAGGAGAACGCTACTCATTTCGACGAAATCTGCGGCGGCAACGCGCTCAACGCCGCGATCGGCATTGTCCGCCTCGGTGGGCGCGCCTCGATCTGCGGCCCGATGGGCGACGCCCGTGAAGCATCCAGCCGCTTCATCTTCGAAAAACTCGCGCATGAAGGCATCGAGACCAGGCACATCATGCACATGCCGGGGCTGGTGACGCCGATCTCGACCGTCATGGTCGATCCCAGCGGCGAACGCACCATCGTGACCTTCCGCGATCCGGAGCTTTGGAAAGTGCGGCTGCCCAGCCCCGAGAAATTGCTGGAGGATTGCGCCGCCATCCTCACCGAGAGCCGCGCCGCGGAATTCTGCACGGATTTGTGCGCCGAGGCACGCCGCCGCGGCATTCCCGTGGTGGTGGACGTCGACCGCGCAATGTCGCTGCGCGAGGGCCTGCTGAATGCCTCATCGCATCTGGTGTTCTCGAGCGAGCCCTTACAGGAGACCGCCGGCATCGCCGACGACGGCGAGGCGCTGAAAAAGATTGCAAAACTGACGCCGTCATTCCTGGCTGGGACGCGCGGGCCGAAAGGCACGATCTGGCTCGACGAGCAGGGCCATCTGCAGGAGACGCCGGCCTTCCCGGTCCACACCGTCGACACGCTGGGAGCCGGCGATGTCTTCCATGGCGCGTTCGCGCTCGCGATCACCGAAAAGCAGGAATTGCGGCAGGCGCTGCGATTCGCCTCCGCCGCCGCGGCGCTGAAATGTACCCGCCATGGCGGCGCCTTTGCCGCCCCGCAACGTGTTGAAGTGGAACAGCTTTTGAGCCAGAGCCAGCCTGCCGCTCCGGCCCAGGGCGGCCAATAGCAGGCTTGTCATAGAAGATTTTTCTCTATATGAGGGTGATTAGCTCCCCAGATGGAACAAAGTTCTTCTCATGACCGACATTGCCCCTCAGATCACCGAGCCCAACCGCCGCCTCGACGCCATCGACCGCAAGATCCTGACCGTGCTGCAGGAAGACGCTTCGCTCTCGGTCGCCGAGATTGGCGACCGCGTCGGGCTGTCGTCGACCCCGTGCTGGAAGCGCATCCAGCGGCTGGAGGCCGACGGCGTCATCCTGCGCCGGGTCGCCCTGGTCGACCAGAACAAGATCGGGCTCGGCATCACGGTGTTCGTCTCGGTCGAGAGCGCCGATCATTCCGAGGCCTGGCTCAAGACCTTTGCCGGCGCCGTCAGCGCGATGCCGGAGGTTATGGAGTTCTATCGCATGGCCGGCGACGTCGACTACATGCTGCGCGTCGTGGTCGCGGACATGGCGAGCTATGACGTGTTCTACAAGAAGCTGATCAGCGCGGTGCCGCTGAAGAACGTCACCTCGCGCTTTGCGATGGAGAAGATCAAGTCGGTGACGGCGCTGCCGGTTCCGGCGGTGGCCTGACAGGCATCCTCCGTAGTTCTCCCTCCGGATGTTCATCCGAAATTAGCTTTGTCGCGCTAACCAGTCGGTATGGGCACGGACCGGGATATCATCACCTCTCGCTGGCCGGCCTGGCTCAATGCCACAGCCTTGCTGCTTGCCAGCGTCGTCGCGGTCGCCGCGCTCTCGCTCCAGGTTCGGCCCGGCGCCGAAATCGTGGCTGTCGCCTTTCCGCCCTGGTGGAACACCCAGCAAATTTTCGAGGCCGCCGCCTCCGCTGACGCCGCGATCGTCAGAACCACCGCCCTTGCAGCCATCGTCGTGGTCAGGCCGACCGATCAGGAAGGCCTGAGCCGTTTGCGCCAGGCCGGCGCGTGGCTGACGATCGATCCCCAGGCCATTGCGGCCTGCTTCAACACCCCTGCCAAAGAAATCTGAGAAGGAAATCTGAGCATGTATATCGGCAGCAAGGATCTCGACGCTTTGCGTGAAACCGCCAGCAAGGCGCTGATCGCACTGCTCTGGCTGCATGTTCCGATTGCGATGGCCGTCGGCATGGCGCGCGGCGCCTGGCTGATACCGACCCTTCTCACGGCCGCCTTCGCCGCCGCGGCGACGTTGTCGTGGCGCGCCGCAGGCAACGGACTTTCGACCAGCCTCGTGGTCGCCGTCGCGCTGATGGGCGGGGTTTCGGTGTTTACCTGGGAGCTCGCAGGGCATCCCTGGCAGATCGACATGCACATGTACTTCTTCGCGGCGCTGGCCTGTCTCGTCGCCTATTGCGACATCAGGCCGATCCTCGCCGGAACCGTTGCTGTCGCCCTGCATCATCTGGCGCTGAATTTCATCATTCCGGCGGCGATCTTCCCGGGCGGCGCCGATTTTGGCCGCGTGGTGCTTCACGCCGGTATTCTCATCCTCGAAGCCGGCGTGCTGGTGCTGGTTGCCTATCAACTCGAGCGGCTGTTCATGACGACGGCGCAAAAGACCGCGGAAGTCGAAGCCGCAACCGCCGCCGAGGCCCGCGCCACCGCCGAACGCGGCCAGGCCGAGCAGCAGTCCAGGCTGGAGCGTGACGCCGCCATGCGCCGGCTCGCCACCGAATTCGAGAACAAGGTCGGCCATATCGTCGAAGCCGTCGCGGTGGCCGCCCGCGAAATGCAGGGCATGTCCTCGTCGATGAGCAACAGCAGCGGGGCAGCCGCGCGACAGACCGCGGCAGCCGCCGCCGCATCGACCCAGGCCTCGCTCAATGTCGGAACCGTGGCCTCGGCGGCCGAGCAACTGACCGCCTCGATCAGCGAGATTGCACAGCAGGCGACCCGCTCCGCCACCGTTACCGGAAAGGCCGCCGACGAGGCCCGCCGCACCAATGCCGTCGTCGAGGGCCTCGCTGCCGGAACCCACAAGATCGGCGAGGTCGTGACCCTGATCCAGAGCATTGCCAGCCAGACCAACCTGCTGGCCCTCAATGCCACGATCGAGGCAGCGCGCGCCGGCGAGCACGGCCGCGGCTTTGCGGTGGTCGCCAGCGAGGTCAAGGCGCTGGCCAATCAGACCGCGCAGGCGACCGAAGAAATCTCGTCGCAGATCCAGAGCATCCAGGCGGCGACCGGCGAGGCCGTCAGCGCGATCCAGGCTATCGGCGGCACCATCGCCGAAATCAACGAAATCTCCAACGCCATTGCGACCGCGGTCGAACAACAGGGTTCGGCGACACGCGAAATCTCCGGCAACGTGCAGCAGGCGGCGAACGGCACCCGCGAAGTCAATGAGAACATCGTCGGCGTCGCCGAGGCTTCCAGCGATCTCGGCAGTTCGGCGTCGAAACTGCTGGACGCGGCGACGGGGCTATCGTCGCAGTCGGAACGGCTGAAATTCGAGGTCGCCAGCTTCCTCGGATCGGTGCGCGCGGCGTAGACCGCGCTCGCGAACAACCACGATTGTCGTCGCCCGCGAATGCGGGTGACCCAGTATTCCAGAGACGCCGACGACAGAGCCGAGAAGCTGCGGCGTACTGGATCCCCGCATGCGCGGGGATGACGAGTTGAGTGTGTATCGCGCTTACGTTGCTTGCGACGGAAGTGCTCAAATCGTCTGATTATACGCGCCGACTTCGGGATGTGTCCGCAGCACCACGTTCATCGCCTCGAACAGATCGTGCATGCGCTGTTCGCTGACCGGGCTCTCGACTACGACCACCAGTTCCGGCTTGTTGGACGACGCCCGCACCAGGCCCCAGCTGCCGTCCTCGACGGTGACGCGCACGCCGTTGACGGTGACGAGATCGCGGATCTTTTGCCCGGCGACTTTCTCACCCTGCTTCTGCATCGCCTCGAAATGCTTCACCACGGCATCGACGACGCCGTATTTGGTTTCGTCGGCGCAATGCGGCGACATCGTCGGCGACGACCAGGTCTTCGGCAGCGCGTCCTTCAGATCCGCCATCGACTTGCCGGGCGCGCGATCCAGCATCTCGCAGATCGCAATCGCGGAGATCAGGCCGTCGTCATAGCCGCGGCCGAGCGGCGCGTTGAAGAAGAAGTGACCGGATTTCTCGAAGCCGGCCAGCGCGCCCAGCTCGTTGGTGCGGCGCTTCATGTAGGAATGGCCGGTCTTCCAGTACGTGACTTTTGCACCCTGCTTTTGCAGCACCGGATCGGTGACGAACAGGCCGGTGGATTTCACGTCCACCACGAATTCCGCATTCGCGATGACCGCCGACATATCGCGCGCCAGCATGACGCCGACCTTGTCCGCAAAAATTTCCTCGCCTGAATTGTCGACCACGCCGCAGCGATCGCCGTCGCCGTCGAAGCCGAGGCCGACATCGGCCTTGTGCGCCAGCACCGCATCGCGAATCGCGTGCAGCATTTCCATGTCTTCGGGATTGGGATTGTATTTCGGGAAGGTGTGATCGAGCTCGGTGTCGAGCGGCACCACCTCGCAGCCGATCGCCTGCATCACCTGCGGCGCGAACGCGCCGGCGGTTCCGTTGCCGCAGGCGACCACGACCTTCAGCTTGCGCTTCAGTTTTGGGCGTTTGGTGAGGTCGGCGATGTAGCGCGCCGGAAAGTTCTCGTGAAACTGATAGAAGCCGCCGACCTTGTTGTTGAACTCGGCGTTGAGCACGATCTCCTTCAGCCGGGTCATCTCGTCCGGCCCGAAGGTCATGGGACGGTTGGCGCCCATCTTGACGCCGGTCCAGCCATTGTCGTTATGCGACGCCGTCACCATCGCCACGCAGGGCACGTCGAGATCGAACTGCGCAAAATACGCCATCGGCGTCATGCACAGCCCGATGTCGTGAACCTTGCAGCCGGAGGCCAGCAGCCCCGAAATCAGCGCGTATTTGATCGAGGCGGAATAGCCGCGGAAATCGTGCCCGGTGACGACTTCCTGCTTGACGCCGAGCTCCGCGATCAGCGCGCCCAGCCCCATGCCCAGCGCCTGGATGCCCATCAGGTTGATTTCCTTGCCGAACAGCCAGCGCGCGTCGTATTCGCGAAAGCCGGTCGCCTTCACCATCGGCTCGGATTCATAGGCATAGGTGTTCGGAACCAGCGCGGGTTTCGGCTTCGGAAACATTCAGGCCTCGTGGTGAAAGGTAAAAAGAGGGCACCGCACCCATAGCGAATGCACGGCCGCGGCGAAAGGCAGGATCGGCGTTGTGGCGACTAAATAAGGCGGATTGGCAGCGAATTCTGCCTATTGCTCAAGCACCAGCCTGCCGTTGGCGTACTCGAACCGCTTCAGCTTCGACAGGAACGAGAGGCCGAGCAGATTTTCCGACAAGGCCTCATCGGGCAGCACCATGGCATCGACGTCGCGCACCACGATGCCGTCGAGTTCGACCATGGCGAGCCGCGTGCGAGCCGCCTTGATGGTGCCGTTGGCGGTCGAGACGGTCGTGGTGTAATCGCTGCGGTTGGGGCGAAAGCCGAACCGCGCCGCGGACTTCTCGTTCAGCGCCACCACGGAGGCGCCAGTATCGACCATGAAGCCGATCCGCTGGCCGTCGATCCGGCCCTCGGTCTGGAAGTGACCGCGAGCGTCGCGCGGAATGCTGAGGCTGCGGCCGCTGGTCTGGACCGGCGCTTCGACGGGAGCTTTCTGGGCGACGTTTTTGGCGAGCGCCGGCGATGCCGTCATCTTGTCCGCCAGCTGTGCCATGATGGTGCCGAGGCCGACCAGGAACGCGGCCATGATCATAATGCTACGCATACGCCACACTCACTCGGAAGACCCGCGATCTCACCACATCCGCCACCAGCCCGCGACCGAATGGCGGCGGCGGAGACTGCCATTTTGGCTAAAAGGATGAGCGAAGGGTTAACGGGGGCACTGAAGTCGTCATGCCCGCGAAGGCGGGCATCCAGTACGCTGTGCCCTCTCGGATCTATCGCTGACGTCCCGGAGTACTGGATCACCCGCCTGCGCGGGTGATGACAGCTTGAGGCCAGCCGCTCACGTCCCCCGCGGCTTCACCCGCCTTGTCGGCGCAGCACTCGCGGGATCCTCGGGCCAGGGATGCCGCGGATAGCGTCCGCGGAGGTCGGAACGCACCGCCGCATAGCTGCCGCGCCAAAATCCCGGCAGGTCGCGCGTCACCTGCACCGGGCGGTGCGCCGGCGACAGCAGTTCAAGCACCAGCGGCACCGCGCCCTTGGCGATCGACGGGTGGGTGTTGAGCCCGAACAATTCCTGCAGTCTCACCGCGATCGTGGGCCCCTGCTCGGCCTCGTAGTCGATCGCCAGCTGGGTGCCGGTCGGTGCCTCGAAATGGGTCGGCGCCTCGCGCTCCAGCCGCGCGCGCAATTCCCAGGGCAGCAGCGTCATCAGCGCGTCCGACAGATCGCCGGCCGAAAGGTCCTTCAGCGCCGTCTTGTCATACAGCGCCGGCACCAGCCACGCCTCGCGCTGTAGCGCCAGCGCTTCATCCGACAGGTCAGGCCAGCTTTCGCCTTCGGCCTTGCGCAAAAACATCACGCGATCTCGCCACTGCTTTGCCGGCTTCGACCAGGGCAGCCGGTCGAGGCCGACGGCGACCAGCCCATCGGCCAGCACGCGCGCGGTTTCCGCCGAAGGTTTCAGCGCCATCGGCGTTTCCGACAGCGTGATCGCATGCAGGGTTTTCCGGCGCCGCGCCCGCAACGCCATCGCGCCGCGATCGAAGGAAATCTCGTCGGCGCTCTCGATCTGGTCGGCGAAGTGCCGCTCGATATCGGATTGCAGGATCGGCGCCGCCAGCAGGATACGGCCGTTGGCAGCCGTGCCGGTGAGTTCGGCGACCGCGACATAGGGCGCGCGCGCCAGCGCGGAAGTCTGGTCGACCGCGGCGCCGCGGCCGTTGGCGAGCACAAAACTGCCATTGCCGCGGTTGCGCGCGACGCGGTCAGGAAAGGCGAGCGCGAGCATCACGCCGGTCGAAGGCGACGTGTCTTCGGCGGGCGCGCCCTCGGTGGCCGCGACCTGCGACGCCCAGCGCTGCGCGAGCGAGCGCGCACTGCTCGAGCGCTGCGAGCGGTCGCGGCGAAATTGGTCGAGCCTGGCGTCGAGATCGACGCTGTCGCCGCCGAGGCCGCGCTCGGTCAGCACCGCCGCGATATCGGCGGCTTCTTCGCCCGCGCCGAGGCGGTGCGAATCCACGATCATCCGCGCCAGCCGGGGCGGCAGCGCCAGTTCGCGCAGGCTCTTGCCTTCCGCGGTGATCCGGCCATCGGAATCGAGCGCGCCGAGCTCGCCGAGCAGGCTGCGCGCTTCCTTCAGCGCCGGCGCCGGCGGCGGATCGAGGAACGCCAGCGTGGCGGGATCGCTGACGCCCCATTGCGCGAGGTCGAGCACCAGCGAGGAAAGATCGGCGGAAAGGATTTCGGGCTGGGTATAGGCCGCGAGCGACGCGGTCTGCGGCTCGTCCCACAACCGGTAGCAAACGCCGGGCTCGGTGCGTCCGGCCCGGCCACGGCGCTGGTCGACCGCGGCGCGCGAGGCGCGCACGGTCTCCAGCCGCGTGAGGCCGATATCCGGCTCGTAGCGCGGCACCCGCGCCACGCCTGAGTCCACCACGATGCGGACGCCCTCGATGGTCAGTGAGGTCTCCGCGATCGAGGTCGCCAGCACCACCTTGCGCTGGCCTTTCGGCGCCGGCGCAATGGCGCGGTCCTGCACGGCGGCGTCGAGCGCGCCGAACAGCGGCACGATCTCGATCGACGCATCGTGGATTCGCTCGCCGAGAAAGTTTTGCGTGCGGCGGATTTCTGCGGCCCCCGGCAGAAACGCCAGCACCGAGCCCGGATCGGCGCGCAGCGCCATCGCGATCGCATCGGCCATCTGCCGCTCCAGCGGCGCATCGGCCTTGCGGCCGAGATAGCGGGTCTCCACCGGAAAGGCGCGGCCCTCGCTGGATATGACCTTGGCATCGCCGAGCAGCTTTGCGACCCGCGCCCCGTCCAGCGTCGCCGACATCACGAGAATGCGCAGATCATCGCGCAGGCCGACCTGTGCGTCGCGTGCCAGCGCGAGCCCCATATCGGCATCGAGCGAACGCTCGTGGAATTCGTCGAACAGCACCGCGGCGACGCCGGACAATTCGGGATCGTCGAGAATCTGCCGCGAGAAAATGCCCTCGGTGACGACTTCGATCTTTGTGGCGCGCGAGACTTTGGAGCCGAAGCGGACGCGGTAGCCGACGGTCTCGCCGGCGCGTTCGCCCAGCGTCTTCGCCATCCGCTCGGCGCTGGCGCGGGCCGCAATCCGGCGCGGCTCCAGCATGATGATCTTCTTGCCCCGCAGCCACGGCGCGTCGAGCAGCGCCAGCGGCACCCGCGTGGTCTTGCCGGCGCCGGGCGGCGCCACCAGCACCGCGGCGTTGTTGTCCGCGAGCGTACGGGACAACTGGTCCAGCACGGCGTCGATCGGGAGCGGGGTGTCGAAGCTGCGGGGCAATCAAGGCTCGCGTCGGGTTCTTCCCCTCTCCCCTTGTGGGAGAGGGTGGCGCCTCACGAAGTGAGGCGACGGGTGAGGGGTCTGTGTCCGCGGATAGAGACCCCTCATCCGGCGCGGACGTTGTCCGCGCCACCTTCTCCCACAAGGGGAGAAGGGAAGAAAGTGCGTCAGTTCCGGGGCTCGGGCGCGCGACCGACGCTCTCATAAGTAAAGCCCAGCGCCGCCATGTCCTCCGGGCGGTAGACATTGCGCAAGTCGACCACGACCGGCTGCGCCAGTTCCTGCTTCAGCCGCGCCAGATCGAGCGTGCGGTACTGCACCCATTCGGTCACCACCACCATGGCGTCGGCGCCGCGCACGCACTCGTAGGGATCGTCGCAATATTCGATATCGGGCAATTCGCGGCGCGCCTGCTCCATGCCGACCGGGTCATGCGCGCGCACCCTGGCGCCCATGTCGAGCAGCCCGGTCACCAGCGGGATCGAGGGCGCCTCGCGCATGTCGTCGGTGTCGGGCTTGAAGGTGAGGCCGAGCACGGCGACGGTCTTGCCGCGCAGGCTGCCGCCGGCCGCGTTCGACACCTTGCGCGCCATCGCGCGCTTGCGGTTGTCGTTGACCGCCAGCACCGCCTCGACGATCCGCAAATGGACGTCGTGGTCGAGCGCGATTTTTACAAGCGCGCGGGTGTCCTTCGGGAAGCAGGACCCGCCGAAGCCCGGGCCGGCATGCAGGAATTTCGAACCGATGCGATTGTCGAGCCCGATGCCGCGCGCGACTTCCTGCACATCGGCTCCGACCTTTTCGGCGAGATCGGCGATCTCGTTGATGAAGGTGATCTTGGTGGCGAGGAAGGCGTTGGCGGCGTACTTGATCAGCTCCGCCGTGCGCCGCGCCGTGAACATCAAGGGCGCCTGATTCAGCGACAGCGGCCGGTAGATGTCGCCCAGCACTTTTCGCGCCCGCTCGTCCGAGGTGCCGACCACGATGCGGTCGGGGAACTTGAAGTCACGGATCGCCGCACCTTCGCGCAGGAATTCCGGATTGGAAGCGACCGCGACCTCGGCCAGGGGATTGGCTTCGAGAATCAGCCGCTCGACCTCGTCGCCGGTGCCGACCGGCACGGTCGATTTGGTCACCACCACCGTGAAGCCGGAAAGCGCTGCGGCGATCTCGCGGGCGGCGGTGTGGACGTAGCTCAGGTCGGCGTGGCCGTCGCCGCGCCGCGACGGCGTGCCGACGGCGATGAACACCGCATCGGCCGCGGCGACCGGTTCGGCGAGATCGGTGGTGAAATCCAGCCGTCCGGCCTTCACATTGGCGGCGACCAGCGCATCGAGCCCGGGCTCGAAAATCGGGATTTCGCCGCGACGCAGGCTGGCGATCTTGTCGACGTCCTTGTCGACGCAGGTGACCTGGTGGCCGAAATCCGCGAAGCAGGCGCCGGACACCAGTCCCACATAGCCGGTGCCGATCATGGCAATGCGCATGAAATATCCAAATCGTCATGGTTAACGCAGGGGCGCAAGGCGCGTCTGCGCGCCCAAGGGCGCGAAGCGCGTCCGCGTCCCCGGCTCTCGCCGCGTCTTAGAGCATTTTCCTGTGACAAGGAAAACCCGCCCAAAGGCGGCCCAACAAGCCCCCCTGGGGAGGATCACATCGGCGCGAGAACGGCACATTCCTTGATAGGAATAAGGCAATCGAAACTTTGGGGCCCGAAGATGCCCCCAATCCGCGCCGAAAAGGGACACCGATGACACCAAACGGCACATCCGCCGTTGCCGAGCGTTCCCTGGCTGCAGGGCAGCCCGCGCCGCGCATCGACTGGGTCGACTACGCCAAGGGCATCTGTATCGTCATGGTGGTGATGATGCATTCGGTGCTGGGGGTCGAGGCGGCCACCGGGCAGACCGGCTTCATGCATTTCCTGGTCGCATTCGCCAAACCGTTCCGGATGCCGGATTTCTTCCTGATCTCCGGGCTGTTCCTGGCGGTCGTGATCGACCGCGACTGGCGCACCTATCTCGACCGCAAGGTGGTGCACTTCGCCTATTTCTATGTGCTGTGGGTGACCATCCAGTTCGGCTTCAAGGCGCCCTCCTTTGCCGCCGAGAGCGGCTGGGCCCATGTCGGCCTGATGTACCTGCAATCCTTCATCGAGCCATTCGGCACATTGTGGTTCATCTATCTGCTGCCGGTGTGCTTCGTGGTCAGCAAGGCAACTCGCCACATGCCGCCGCTGGCCATCTGGGCCGTGGCGGCGCTGCTGGAGGCCGCGCACATCTCGACCGGCTGGACCGTGATCGACGAATTCGCCGCGCGCTTCGTCTATTTCTATTCCGGTTACTGGCTCGCGGGCTATGTGTTCGCATGGTCCGACCGCGCCCGGGCGCGTCCCGGCTGGGCGCTGGCGGGTCTGGCGCTGTGGACGCTCGTCAATGGCGGCCTCGTCGAACTGGGTGTCAGCGAATGGCCGGTGGTCTCGCTGGCGCTCGGGCTCGCCGGCGCGCTCGCCATCGTCACCATGGGCACGCTGCTGGCGCGCATGCAATGGCTGAAGGTCCTGCGCTACTGCGGCGAGCATTCCATCATCATCTATCTCGCCTTCTTCCTGCCGATGGCGGCGACGCGAACGCTGTTGCTGCAGACCGGCCTGATTCACGGCATCGGGACGATATCGCTTGTCGTCACGGTCGCCGGCGTCGTCGGCGCGATAGCAATCTGGCGAGCCGCCCTTGCGGCCGGCGCGAATTTCCTGTTCGAACGCCCGGCCGCATTCTGGGTTGTGCCGAAGAAGGCGCGGCCGGCGCTGCAGGCGGCGGAGTAGATCTCGCTACGCGCATCACCCACAACTGTCATCGCCCGGCCCTTGACCGGGCGACCCAGTATTCCAGAAGCAGCAGCGATAGAACCGAGAGGCCTCGGCGTACTGGATCGCCCGGTCAAGGGCCGGGCGACGACAAGATCAGTTAACCCCCTCGATCTTCACGCCATCCTTCATCCCGGTCAGCTTGCCGCGAAACGCGTCGACGTCGCCGAAATCCGCAAAGCCCTGGTAATGCGGGTGCGGACCGAGCACGCGGCGGGCGTGCTTGATCGGGCACCAGTAGACCTCGGTGCGCGCCGCCACCTCGCGCACAAACGCGATCGCGCCGTTGGCGTAGGAGCAATAGGCGCAATTGATCTTCTCGATGATGTTGAGATAGGCGAGATGGTGACGGTCGAACACCAGGTAATCGCGGCGGCGAACTTTCGGGATCCTGTAGATCGGAAAGCAGATCGCCTGATAGGCCATGGCCCAGAGGTCAACCAGCGCGATCGGGATGACAAGTGAATAGATCACCGGCGCGCTCAGGATCATCAGCGGATTGGCGTCGATGAGGTAGCGCGTCGCCCGGGTCTTGAGTTCGCGGTGGATCCGCAGCACCTCCCGCTCGAACACGATCCGGCGGTTTTCGAGATGGAAGCGCAGTTCCTCCCTCCGTTTCGCCAGTTCGACCTCGATTTCGGCCTGGACCTCCCGCAGCTTCCCCAAGAGTTCGTCGAGTTGCGCGGTCATGGTTGATCCTTCCGGTCGTGCCTGGGCCGCAGGGGTTCATGGAACGGAGGCCGACGCAACCGATTCGAGGGAACGGCTGCTGCGAAAAATCCCGGCACATCGCGGCTTCGAAGGCTGTCAATCCCCGCAAAAATCCCTAAGTTGCGGCCATGCCGAAAACAGCCCCAAAAGCCGCCGCCAAGCCCGTTGCCGTCAAAGCCTCTGCCGTCCAGGCCTCTGTAAGGGCCTTGGCCAAGGGCGACCACGTCTTTCTGGTCGACGGCTCCGGCTATATTTTCCGCGCCTACCACGCGCTGCCGCCGCTGAACCGCAAATCCGACGGCCTGCAGGTCAATGCCGTGCTCGGCTTCTGCAACATGCTGTGGAAGCTGCTGCGCGACATGCCGCCAGACAACCGGCCGACCCATCTCGCCATCGTGTTCGACAAGTCGGAAGTCACTTTCCGCAACAAGCTCTATCCCGACTACAAGGCGCACCGGCCGCCGGCGCCGGACGATCTGATCCCGCAATTTGCCTTTATCCGCGAGGCGGTGCGCGCATTCGACCTGCCCTGCCTCGAACAGGGTGGCTTCGAGGCCGACGACCTGATCGCGACCTACGCCCGCGAAGCCAGCGAGCGCGGCGCCACTACAACGATCGTCTCGTCCGACAAGGACCTGATGCAACTCGTCGACGACAAGGTGACGATGTACGACACCATGAAGGACCGCCGCATCGGTGTTGCCGAGGTGATCGAGAAGTTCGGCGTGCCGCCGGCGAAGGTGGTCGAGGTGCAGGCGCTGGCCGGCGATTCCACCGACAACGTGCCCGGCGTGCCCGGCATCGGCATCAAGACCGCCGCCCAGCTGATCGCCGAATATGGCGACCTGGAAACGCTGCTGGCGCGCGCGGGCGAGATCAAGCAGCCGAAGCGGCGCGAGTCATTGATCGAGAATGCCGGGAAGGCGCGTATCTCGCGGCAGCTGGTGCTGCTCGACGACAAGGTCAAGCTCGACGTGCCGCTCGACGAACTCGCGGTGCATGAGCCGGACGCGCGCAAGCTGATCGCGTTCCTGAAGGCAATGGAATTTTCCACCCTGACCCGCCGCGTCGCCGAATATTCGCAGATCGACCCGTCGGATGTGGAAGCCGATGCGAATAATACGAGTGGTGGCAAAGGCTCCTCCTCGCCTCCCCCGCTTGCGGGGGAGGTCGACGCCCGCAGGGCGGCGGGTGGGGGCCTCTTCGATTTCGCAGGCGGAGGCACCCCCACCCCTCGAGACGAGCTTCGCTCGCTCGGGACCTCCCCCGCAAGCGTGAGAGGGAGCGCTCCACCGCGCAAGCCAGGGGACCGTCAGGACAAGGCGGGCAGCCTCAAGGGCGACCCCATTTCGCTCGCAAACGCGCGCGCCGAGGCGGCGCGAAAGACGCCGATCGACCGCAGCAAGTACCTGACCGTCCGCACGCTCGCCGAACTCGACGGCTGGCTCGCGCGGGCGCACGACGCCGGCCATTTCGCCATCGAAGCCAAGGCGACCTCGATCGATCCGATGCAGGCCGAGATGTGCGGCATCGCGCTGGCGTTGGCGCCGAACGACGCCTGTTATATTCCGCTCGCGCACAAGCAATCGGGCGACGGCTCCGGCCTGTTCGCGGCGGGGCTCGCGCCCGACCAGATCAAGGCCGCCGATGCGATCGAGGCGCTAAAGCCGTTGCTGGAATCGGCCGGCATCCTCAAGATCGGCTTCAACATCAAGTTCAACGCCGTGATGCTGGCGCAACATGGCGTCACCCTGCGCAACCACGACGACGCCCAGCTGATGTCGTATGCGCTCGACGCCGGCCGCAATTCGCACGCGCTCGATGCGCTGGCCGAAAGCCGGCTTGGCCACGCCGTCATCAGCCATGGCGAACTGACCGGCAGCGGCAAGGCGAAACTGACTTTCGATCAGGTTGCGATCGACAGGGCCACCGAATACTCGGCCGAAAGTGCCGACGTGATCCTGCGGCTGTGGAGCGTGCTGAAGCCGCGGCTGGCCGCCGAACACATGACCACGGTGTATGAGACGCTGGAGCGGCCGCTGATCTCGGTGCTGGCGCGGATGGAGCGGCGCGGCATCTCGATCGACCGCCAGGTGCTGTCAAGACTGTCGGCCGATTTCGCCCAGACCGCTGCGCGCGTCGAATCGGAGATCCAGGAGATCGCCGGCGAGCCGGTCAATGTCGGCAGCCCGAAGCAGATCGGCGACATCCTGTTCGGCAAGATGGGCCTTCCCGGCGGCACCAAGACCAAGACCGGGGCGTGGTCGACCACGGCGCAGGTGCTGGACGAACTCGCCGAGCAGGGCCACGACCTTCCCAAAAAGATTCTGGAGTGGCGGCAGGTTTCAAAACTGAAATCGACCTATACCGATGCGCTGCCGACCTACGTGCATCCGCAGACCCACCGCGTCCACACCACCTACGCGCTGGCGGCGACCACCACGGGGCGGTTGTCGTCGAACGAGCCGAATTTACAGAACATCCCGGTGCGAACCGAGGACGGCAGAAAAATCCGCCGCGCCTTCATTGCCGCCCCCGGCCACAAGCTGGTGTCGGCGGACTATTCGCAGATCGAATTGCGGCTGCTGGCGGAAATCGCCGAGATTCCCGTGCTGAAGCAGGCGTTCAAGGACGGCCTCGACATTCACGCCATGACGGCGTCGGAAATGTTCGGCGTGCCGATCAAGGACATGCCGAGCGAAGTGCGCCGCCGCGCCAAGGCTATCAATTTCGGCATCATCTACGGCATCTCGGCGTTCGGGCTGGCCAACCAGCTCGGCATCGCCCGCGAGGAAGCCTCCGCCTATATCAAGAAGTATTTCGAGCGCTTTCCGGGCATCCGCGCCTACATGGATCAGACGCGCGATTTCTGCCGGGCCAACGGCTATGTCGAGACGCTGTTCGGCCGCAAATGCCACTATCCCGATATCAAGGCTTCCAACGCCTCGATCCGCTCCTTCAACGAACGCGCCGCGATCAACGCGCGGCTGCAGGGCACCGCCGCCGACATCATCCGCCGCGCCATGGCGCGGATGGAAGAGGCGCTCGCCGAAAAGAAACTCTCGGCGCAGATGCTGCTGCAGGTGCACGACGAGTTGATCTTCGAAGTGCCCGATGATGAGGTCGCCGCGACCATTCCTGTGGTGCAGCATGTCATGCAGGACGCGCCATTCCCGGCGGTGCTGCTGTCGGTGCCGCTGCATGTCGACGCCAGGGCGGCGAACAATTGGGACGAGGCGCATTGAGTCGATGAGGCGAACTCTTCCTTACCTCTCCCGCTTGCGGGGGTCGAGACGAGCGAAGCTCGCTCTTAGGTCGACGCGCTCGCAAGAGCGCGGCGGGCGGGGGAAATCTCTCGAGTTGCACCGGCATTGCGGAGACACCCCCACCCCGGCCTCCCCCGCAAGCGGGAGAGGGAGCAGATCTGAAGGAGACGCCACATGAGCCGCCATCCCGATTTCGTGCCCCATGGCGTCATTCCCGCGGTGCTGCTGCCGTTCCATGACGACCTGTCGATCGACGAGCCGAGCTTTCGGGCGCACTTGCGCGATGTCGGCTCGGTGCAGGGCCTGTCGGCGATCACGATCAATGCCCACTCCACCGAGGTCGCCTCCTGCACCGAGGACGAGCAGCGCCGCGTTATGGAGATATCAGGCGAGGAAATCGGTGCCAGGCTGCCGATTATTCACGGCGTCTGGGCCGACGGCAGCCTGCAGGCGGCGCGGATCGCCCGCCAGGCGCAGGCCGGCGACGCTTCGGCGCTGCTGGTTTTTCCGCCGGCTCCCTTCACGCTCGGCCAGTCCCCGGAAATGGCGCTGGCGCATTTCAAGACCATTGCGGATGCGACCGACCTGCCGCTGATCGTTTTTCAGTATCCGCTGGCGACAGGGCAGGGCTATCCCTTGGCGACGCTGGAGCGGCTGTTCGACGAAGTGCCGACCATCCGCGCCATCAAGGACTGGACGCCACAGGTGCCGCAGCACGAGGGCCAGATTCGAGCGTTGCAGGGGCGCGCGCGTCCGATCAATGTGCTCACAACCAACAGCGCCTGGCTCCTGAGTTCGCTGGTGCTCGGCTGCAACGGCCTGCTGTCCGGCTCGGGCAGCGTCATCGCCGATCTTCAGGCCCGGCTCTATCGCGCCGTTCAGGCCAACGATCTCGCGGAAGCCCGTCGGCTCAACGACCGGATCTATCCGACGGCGCAGGTGTTCTACGCCGATCCCTTCATCGACATGCACAACCGCATGAAGGAAGCCTTGGTGCTGCTCGGCAAACTGCCGCGCGCGGCAGTGCGTCCGCCGCTGGTCAAGATATCGGACGCGGAGATCGCGCGGATTCGGGAAGCGCTGGTGGAGGCGGGTCTGCTTGGCGCGCAAACGGCGCAGGGAAGAAACGCGGCATAGTGGGCATCTTCTCCCCTCCCCACCACGCGGCGAAGAGCCGCGCGGGGGGAGGGGAGAAGTAAGAGCCGGCTTTCATTGCATGGGGTTGTTTTCGAGATTTTTCGCAAACCCCTCCCGTCGGCCCTAACCCGCCGCCGCACCAAATTTCCGCGTGTCGCCCTGCGCGCCGCGCACCAGCCGGCCCGGCCGCGCGCCGGTGGCCGTACCATGACGCTGCGTCACCACGCCTGACACGATGGTGGCGTCGTAGCCGTCGACCTGCTGCAGCAGGCGGCGGCCGCCGACCGGCAAATCGTAATGCACCTTGGGCGGATGCAGATGCAGTTTGTCGTAGTTGATGACGTTGATGTCGGCCTTGTAGCCCGGCGCTATCACGCCACGGTCGCAGAGGCCGACCGACAGCGCGGTCTTGCGCGACTGCGCCGCCACCACGAACGGGATCGAGAGTTTTTCGCCGCGGCTGCGGTCGCGGGTCCAGTGCGTCAGCAGATAGGTCGGGAAGCTGGCGTCGCAGATGATGCCGCAATGGGCGCCGCCGTCGGAAAGGCCCGGCACCGAATTCGGATCGCACAACATTTCGCGCGTGGCGTCGAGATTGCCGTCGGCGTAATTCAAAAACGGTACGTAGAGCATGCCGCGGCCCTGGTCCGACAGCATCGCCTCGTAGGCCAGTTCTTCCGGTTGCCGGCCCTGGCGGCGGGCCTGCGCGCCCAGCGTATTCTCCGGCGGCTGCTCGTAATCGGGGGGATCGCCGAGCAGGAACATCTTGTCGTAGTTCGGCCGGAAGAACAGCGGGTCATCGGTCGCGGTCGGCGTCTCGCTCAAAATGGCGGCGCGGACCTCAGGCTGGTGTAGCCGCTGCAACCGCTCGGCCAGCGGCAAATGGGCGATCGCCTTGTAGCTCGGCAGGGTCTGGAAGGGGTTGCGCGACAGCTCCAGCCCGAGCAGCAACCCGACCGGGCGCGCGGCGATCTGAGCGGTGATCGACAGTCCGCGCGCGGAAGCCGCGTTGATGGTGTCGAGGGTCTGGCGCCAGCGCCGCGGCGCCTTGTCGTTCTGGGTGATCGAAAACGACACCGGGATTTTGGTGTTCTCCGCCACCCGCAGCATCATCGGCAGGTCTTCGTCCAGGGTCGACAGATCGAGCACGAACTGGAACACGCTGCGGCCGGTCCGGTGCATGGCGCCGGCAATCGCTGTCAGCTCATCCTCGCTGGCCTTCAGCGTCGGGGTGTAGTCGCCGGTCGAGGTGCGGTGATTGAGGGTGCGCGAGGTCGAAAATCCCAAAGCGCCGGCGCGCACGGCATCGCCGGCCAGCGCGGCCATGGCGCGGTTGTCTTCCGCCGTGGCGGGGTCGCGGTTGGCGCCGCGCTCGCCCATCACATAAACCCGCAACGCGGCGTGCGGCAGTTGCGCGCCGATATCCATGTCGAAGCGGCGCTGCGACAACCAGTCCATGTAGTCCGGAAAGCTCTCCCAGGCCCAGGGAATGCCGGCGCTCAGCACCGGCTCCGGAATGTCCTCGACGCCTTCCATCAGCTGGATCAGCCGGACATGATCTGAAGGCCTGCACGGCGCGAAGCCGACGCCGCAATTGCCCATGATCGCGGTGGTGACGCCGTTCTGCGACGAGGGCGTGATGTCCTGGCTCCAGGTGACCTGGCCGTCATAATGGGT
The DNA here is from genome assembly GCF_030654605.1 of Bradyrhizobium sp. Taxonomy (GTDB): domain Bacteria; phylum Pseudomonadota; class Alphaproteobacteria; order Rhizobiales; family Xanthobacteraceae; genus Bradyrhizobium. The sequence goes on along the minus strand of NZ_JAURXB010000065.1, from coordinate 75,432 downwards.
ATGGACGTCGACGAAGCCCGGCGTGACCAGTTTGCCGCGCGCGTCGATCTCTTCGGTTCCAGTGCCTGTGATTCTGCCGATCTCGGCAATGCGGCCGCCGGTGACCGCGACATCCGCTTCGAACAGTGCGCCGCCGAGGCCGTCGGCAATGCTGCCGCCACGGATCACGAGATCTGGATTGGAGGCCATGGCGCATCTTCCCGAGGTTCGAATTCTTATGCCGCATCATGAGTTGCGGCGCTGACCTGTCAACCGCCCGGGATGCGGCTCAGGAATGCATCAGGCGGCGCGTTGCCTGCGATCGGTGACCAGCGCCAGCAGCACGGTCAGGGTCATGAACACCACGGAAGCGCCGAACACCCAGTGCGGCATGTGCTGGTCCATGATCCAGCCGTACAGCAGCGGACCGAAGATGCCCGAGAGGTTGAAGCCGGTTGAGACGATGCCGAAAGCGCGGCCGGCGGCACCCGGAGGGGCGGCGTTGCGCACCAGCATGTCGCGCGACGGCGCGATCACGCCGCTGAGAAATCCGGCGATCGCCATCATCCCTGTGAGCAGCAGCGGCGGCAGGGAGGTGGCCGCAATCACCAGCAGGATGACCGCGTTGATGGCAAAACAGGCGGCGGCGACCTGTCCATGGCGGCTGGTGCGGTCGGCGAGATAGCCGCCGGCCAATACGCCAGCGGCGCTGCAGGCGAGAAAGGCCGTCAGCGCGACGTTGGCCGCCTGGAACGAGACCTCGTAGCCCGTCATCAGCGCGACCACGCCGAAATTGCTGATGCCGGCGTTTGAGAGGCCGAGCAGCATGAAGAAGATCGTCAGCACGATGATGGCGGGCGTGATGATGCTTTGCTTCGGCGCGTGCACGCCGTCGACCTTGCGGTCGGCAGCGCTGGCGTCGGGAATGCCGACCGCGATCAGCACCAGCGCCACCAGCAGTCCCACGGCGCCTGCCGCGATCAGCGCACCTGTTCCGCCGACCGTCGCCACCAACGCCGCCATGATGAAAGGCGCCACCGCGCCGCCGAGGAACCCGGCAAAGGTGTGGATCGAAAACGCGCGGCCCATCCGCGCTTCATCCATATGCGCCGACAGGATCGCGTAATCGGCCGGATGATAGACGCTGTTGGCCAGCCCCAGCAGTCCGGCGCAGACCAGCAGCCAGGGATAGCTCAGATTGAGGCCGAGCATGATCAGCGCCAGACCGCCGAGCGTCAGCCCCATCAGCAGCACTTTTCGGGCGCCGATATGGTCGGCGAGGTAGCCGATCGGGGCCTGCGTCAGGCCGGAGACGATTCCGAGCACGGTGATCGCAAAGCCGAGCTCGATATAGCCGACGCCGAGTTGCTCCTTCAGGAACGGGAACAGCATCGGCAGCACGAACAGATGGAAATGGCTGACCCAATGCGCGAGCGAAATCGCCGCCAGCGTCCGCAGCGAACTGTCCGTCTTTCCTTGATTCTTGGTCTGTTGCGGTGCGGCGAGAACGTCGACCATATCTGCGCTGAAAACCCCGTTGAAATGCGGCCCGGCAAGGCGCGCCAAAATACCGGCTACCGGTTATTTGTCCATGAATACCGCTGCATAGCAGCCCCCGCGCTTCACCCTCTCCTCCAGGCGAGGGTAAGAAATCAAACCCAGAGACAAAGCGCGCATGCGCGGGGATGATACCTGCATGGCCGCGTCAGCCCATGTTCCAAGACCGCTCCGGGTACTGGTCCCCGAGGGAAACAGCACGTCCGCGCGCGAGGCGATCACGATTCTCGGACTGTCGGGTCACCACATCGAGGTCTGCGATCCCGCGCCATTCTGCCTGGTGCGGTTCTCGCGCTTTGTTCGCAAATTTCATCGTTGCCCCGGGCTGCGCGATGATCCCTCCGGCTTCCTTGGCTTTGTCGAGCGGCTGCTGGCCACCGGACAATACGATGTGCTGCTGCCCACCCACGAACAGGGGTTTTTGTTCGCGCGCGTGCAGGAGCGGCTGAGGGATCGCGTCGGGCTGGCGCTGCCGGATTTTGCAGGTTATCGCGCCGCGCACAGCAAGGCCGGGTTCAGCCGGCTGCTCGACCGATTGAGCCTGCCGCAGCCGGCGACGCGAATCGTGAATTCGCCGAGCGGACTGTGCGATGCGATAGAATTTCCGTCCGTCGTCAAAACCTCGATCGGCACCGCCAGCCGCGGCATCTGGTTCGTCCGCAACAGCGATGATCTGGATCGCGCGCTGCAGGATCTGAACGCCGTAGGCGCGTTCGCCGATGACGTGCTGGTGCAGGAGTTCGTTGCCGGCACCATCGAGAAGGCGCAAGCGGTGTTCTGCCGCGGCGAATTGCTCGGCTTTCATGCCTATCGGCAGATCGCCGGCGGCGCCGGGGGCGGCGAGGCGATCAAGCAAAGCGTTGTCAGGCCGCAGCTGCGAAGCCATGTCGTCCAAATCGGACGAGCACTCGGCTGGCACGGCGCGTTGTCGGTCGATTGCATCATGCGGGACGATGGAGCGGCGCCGCTGCTGATCGACTGCAATCCGCGGCTGGTCGAACCGATGAGCGCGTATCTCGCCGGCCTCGATCTGGTCGGGCTGCTGCTGCGGATTTCGGTCGGCGAAGTGCCCCCGATGGCGGGCGAAGGCCGCGCGGACGTGCGGACGCATCTGGCGATGCAGGTGCTGTTGGGATGCGCGGCGCGCGGCGGCACGCGGCGCGATCTGATCGGGGAGTGCTGGAATCTCGCGACCGGCGGCGGACCCTACGCCGGCAGCACCGAGGAACTGACGCCGCTGCGGCGGGACTGGATCAGCGCGGTGCCGCTGGCGATGATCGCGACGCTGCTGCTCGCTGTGCCCGGTCGCGGCATCGCGCTCGCCCGCGGCGGCTGGGGCGCTCATCTGCTCGATATCGGAAGTATCCGGCGCATCGAGCGCGAGGAATTCGGCTAGAGTCCAAAACTCTCACTCGTCGTCGTTCGGCTTGACCGGGCGATCCAGTACGCCGCGCCCTCTCGCTTTATCTCGAACGCCTCTGGAATACTGGGTCACCCGGTCAAGTGCCGGGTGATGACACCTTTCATGATTTGCGACTTATGGCGCCCTACAGCGGCTCGTCGTCGTCGCCGCTGCGGTCGCGTTTCGGGGTGGCGATGTCGCCATCCTCGTCATCGTCGTCCTCGACCGGTCGAGGCAGCGGTTTCCGGGGGGTGCCGCCGTCCTTGGTGTCGTTGTTGGGGGGAGGTTCGCTCTTTTTACCGGTTCCGCCCATGTGATCCCTCAAATCGGCTGATTTCGCCACGTTTGATGAGTATATTAGCCGCAGTTGGACAATCTTTCCTGCCTTTTTCCGGCGTTCGGTGTAAAGGGAGGCGCAACCCGAGCATGATCCGGACCCGAAGCGCCGCACAAGCGTGAAGAGCGGGAACCGGTTTTCCCTCGGGTCAAACGCGAAGCGTTTGCCCTGACCTCATGCCAAACCAACGAAATGAAATCATGATCCGACCGGATCGTGATCTGGAGCCCCGATGAAAAAGCCGAAGATCGAAGCCGAAGAACAGCAGCCGCGCAAAATCATTCGCGCCGACAAAGCGCCGACCGAGGGTTACTCGCTGGTGGTGGACGGCCACTTCAAGTCGCACCACGACACCGTCGAAGCCGCCGAAGAGGCCGGCATGGCGTTGAAGAATCGGTACCAGATGCTTCAGGTGCAGGTGTACGACGCCGCCACCAAGACCCGCTCGATGATCGAGTGGCCGGCGCCGGTCTAGTGTCTTTTCACTCCCCTCCGCACCGCTTCGCGGGAGGAGGGGAGAAGAAAATGCGGCTTAGGTCCGGTGGCCGCCGCTCTGCCGCCCGGCCAGCCAATCCGCCAGGACCTGGGCCTTTTCCACCGTCTTCTTTGTTGACGACGTCGACGACTTGGCGCGCGGCTTCTTGACCGCCGCGGGCGGTGCGGAGGCTTCGCGCGCGAGACGCAAGGCTTTCAGCCTGGCCATGTTGTCGAGCACGGCTTTGGTCGTCACGTCGCGATCGGATTTCACGACCTTGGCGTCGTTGGCCGCACGGGCGGCCTTGTTGAAACGCGCATCGGCGCGGTCGCGGTCTTCTTTTGACATTCAGGTCGTCTTCTTTTTCTTGGGTTTGGCCTTGGCCTTCGGCTCCGGCGGCTTTTCGCGGTCGGCGGCTTCGCGCGCCAATCGTTCCTCGCGCAGGGTCGCCGTGCGCTTTCGTATCGCGATATCGGCTGCCGCGATATCGGCCATCGCCTTGATGCCTTCGGCATCCTGGGCGGCCCTTCGGTTCAGCCGGATCTCCTTCAATTCAGCCGGGGTTTTCGGTTCGTCATCCATCGTGTGCCTCGAATTTTACGGCGCGCATCATGGTGCGGCGTCCTGCTGCCCCCTCTTACCATGCATCATGTCGCCAGCGGGCAACTTTAGGCCGGATCTGGAGGCAAAAAGGGCCGGTTTTCGGGCCAAATCCTCAATCGTGGTGAAGGTCGGCCTCGTCGGCATCGGCTTCGAGGCCTGCCGGATCGAGGTTTTGCAGCCATGACTGCAATACCGGCGAGACGTGGCCGGCGGCCTTCAGCTGCCGCAAGGCGATCCGGATGCCGGCGCGGCCGTGGCGGTCTCCTGATATCGCCGACGGCGGCTGTTGCGCTTCGATCGCGTCCCGGACGCGCTGCTTGAGGCCGAGAATTTCAGGGCTACCGAACTCAGCGATCATCGACTGAAAGGCATCATGGCGCGCCGGGTCGAACGGCCGCGCCTCGCCGAATCCGTCGCGCGTCGGATGCGGCGGATAAAGATGCGCACAGGGAACCCAGCCCTCGGGGATGGGCTCGGTCGCCGGATGGGTCCGGCCGTTCTTCAACAGTTTCGGCAACACATGGGTATGCGGCCCCTCGGGACTCCTCCCCGAGGCCGGCGGGATCGGCTGATAGACCTCGATGCGGCCGAGCCGGCTGATGAAGACGCGGTGCGGATTGGCACCAAGGATCAGTCCCATCGCGGGATTGCCTGTTTCGAACACCGCCCGGCCGGCGTGCCGGCGCAGTTGCGCCGCCGTTTCGGGATCATCGATGCGGACACAGAAATCCGCATGCGGCGCGCCGAGGCCGAGATCGAACAGGATTGAATCGCGATCGCTCGCGCGCAACGCCCCGATGTCGGCGCCGAGTTCGGTCAGCGTGGCTCGGCCGCCCATCGCGCCATCGGCTTCGGACAGGCATAGCGCGATGCGCTGATTCCAGCCTGATCTGGCGATGCTTTCGGATGCCAGGGCCCGGTTGCGCGGATGATGCCGGATGGCGATGCCGCCGCGCGCGGTGACCGCCGAGACGGCGTCATCGGATTGCCGCAGGGTGACCGGCTCGTCGGGATCGCGCGAGAACTCGGCGATGGCGCCGAAGGTGCCGAGGCTCCATTGCGTGTCGGGATCGGCGATCGCCCGGTGCAGCAGATCAATGGTCGCGGCATTCATCGTCCGATATTCTCCCGGCGGTTGGGCCGGGAGAATATCGTCTGATACGGTCAGGACAAGCGAGGCGAGGGAGCCTCAGAACGTCGCGCCGGCCTTCACCATCCAGGTCCGGCCCGCCAGCGGATAGGCGCTGAAGCGACCGGCGGTGAACGAACTCGCGATGGCATAGTCGTAATACAGCGCGTTGAGCAGGTTGTTCACGCCGAGCGACCAGAAGAAGTGGCCGTATTCGCCGCTCAGCTTGAAGTCGACCGTGGCGTTGGCCGGAATCCGGCGCTGGGTGTTGGCTTGGTCGTTGTCCATGAAACGCTCGCTCCAGGCCCGCACCGTGGCGTCCGCCACGAGATATTTCTGCCAGATGTTCCAGGCCACGCCGCCGCTGGCGGTGTAGCGGGACACCAGCGGAACATCCATGCCGGCGAAGGCGCCTTCGCGAAACACCGCGCGGGTATAGGCCGCGCCGCCGCGCAGCGTCACGCTGTCGCTGAGCCGCAGCGAAGCGCTGGTCTCGGAGCCGTAGCGCCGGGTCGGGTCGAGGTTGACGTTGTAGAACAGCGCCGGGATGAAATGGATTTCGTTGTCGAGGTCCATGTTGTAGATGCTGGATTGCAGCTGGAACCCGCCCGACTTGATGCGGAAGCCGCCCTCGATGTCGTGCGATGTCTGGGTCTTCAGACTGAAGTTGCCGGGGATGGGGTTGAAGAAGGCATCGAAGGAGGGGCCTGACGACACGCGCTCGTCGACATTCGGCGTGCGGAACGCGCGGGCGGCGCGGCCGAACACCGAAACCACATTGTTGAAGCGATGCTCGGCGCCGACATGCAGCGCGTATTGCGTCTCGTCGCTGTCGAGCGGCAGGTTCTGGGCGCTGAAAGCGAAAGGTGCGGCGGGATCGTAGCGATCCCGGGCGCTGAGGCGGGTGTTCTGAATGCGGGCGCCGTAGGAGACATCGGTGGTCGGCAACAGGCCGATGGTGTGTTGCCAGTAGCCTGCCAGGGTCTGCTGCGACAGGTCGTAGATGTGCCAAGGGGCAAACCCTTTGAATGCGCCGCGATTCTGCTGGAAGGTCGCGTCGTAATAATCGATGCCGGTCAGGATCGAGGAGGGAACTCCGAACATGGCGTCCTTGATGCTCAGGCGGGGCGTGATCGACCATGTCAGCAGGCTGGCATCGACATAGGTGGAGGCGAAACTCGGAAGCGGCGTGGTACCGAAGAATCCGCTCTGCTGCTTCTTGTCCCGTACGCCGCCGTCGATGATCAGGTCGACGCCGTTCATCAGGGTCTTGGTGAAGCCTGCGGTGACGCTGGCGCCCTGCTGGTTGCCGTAGTCGAGCGGGGTGGCGGCGCCGCGGCGGTTGGTGGCGAGTTCGTCGAGTCCGATCGAGGGGTCGACCAGCCGGCCGCCGGGAAAACCCAGCTTCTGGTCGTCGCCCGAAAGGGTCACGAACGCGGAGAGTCCGGGCGTGGTGTAATTGAGGTTGCCGACGCCGTTGCGCTGGTCCAGCGCGTTGTTGACGCGGTAACCGTCGGACTTGATGCCGTTGCCGTAGAACGACGTCGACCACGGGCCGTAATTGGTCGCGGCCGAAACCGAGGCCATGCGCGAATTGAACGAGCCGACGCCGGCCTCGGCGCGCATCTTGACCGGTGGGCCGCCGACGCCGTTCTTCAGCACGATGTTGATGACGCCGCCGACGGCGTTGTCGCCGTACAGCACCGCGCCGCTGTTGCCGCGCGTGATCTCGATGCGCTCGATCGAATCGCGCGGAATGGTCGAGAAATCGACCCCGGCCATGTCGATGTCGTTGAGCCTGCGGCCGTTGATCAGCACCAGGGTGTTGGAGGTCGCGAACGCGCCGAATCCGCGGATGTCGACGCTGGTCTTCACGCCGTTGACGCCGCCATACAGGCTGGTCAGCTGAACGCCGGGCGTCTGCGCAATGATCTCCTGCACGGTCTGCGCCGGAGAGTGCGCGATATCGTCTGCCGTGATGACCGACGTCGATGCGCCGACGATGCCGCTGAACTGCCTGACGGCCGTGACATTGGTCGCGGCCGCGCTGCCTGATGGCGCCGCGTTCGGCCGGCGGGTGGGTGTTGCGCTCGGCGCCACGCGGCGCGAGCCTTGCTCCTGCTCGATTTTCGGCTTTGCGCGGGTGCGGTTTTCGTCCGGTGAGGTGATTTCGATCGGCGGCAGCGCCTGGGCAAGCTGCTGCGCCTTCGCGGCTGAAGCACTGAACAGGGCGGGTACAAGGAAGGTGGTGGCAAGCAAACAGGTGCGACGCCGCTGGGCGGCTGTGGCGAAGATGGCAGACATGGTTCAACCTCGGTATGACGTCAGTGGCACGTCACAGCGAACCAAGTCTCACCATGGTGCTTGCGCACCGCTGGTAAAGCTAATGTCTGTACTCCCCGACCGACATCTTCGCGTGTGACCACGGCTGACGGCAGGTCTCCTGGCTCGCGGGTCGATACCTTGCGTCGCCTTCCCAGGACCGAGATTCCCAGTGGCCTATGACGAAAGATTCACCGCTTACAGTTGCGGGGGCAGCCGCGGCATTGGGGAAGTTTCCCCGCACCGCATTCCCTTTTGATCCCCAAGCAAGGGAACCGTCGAGGATTATGGTAGAAGTTTGTCAGACGCCGAGTCAATGCCTTGGAGGGCCGCGCGCCTCCTCACTGGACGAGTGCGCTATTTTTGTCGCATGCAACCCTGTTGCCCGGCCTGAAATCATGTATCAGCACGGCGAATGGTCCGGGGATTGTCGATGAGTGTCGGGGACGCCGCGGTGAGCGCGGATATCAAGGCCGGGCGACGTGTCAGTGTGACGATGGCGCTGGTCGCGCTCGTCGTGCTGCTGGTGCTGATCTCGCTCGGGACAGGTCCGGTGCGGCTGTCGCCGCTGGCCGTGATCGAGGCCCTGTTCGGCGGCGGCAGCGACGTCTCGCAGGTGATCGTGCGCGAGATCCGGCTGCCGCGCACCATTCTGGGCTTTGCGATCGGTGCGATCCTCGGGCTGGCGGGCGCGGCGCTGCAGGGATTGCTGCGCAACCCGCTGGCGTCGCCGTCGCTGTTCGGCGCGCCGCAATCGGCGGCGTTCGGCGCCGTTCTGGTGATCGCGCTCGGACTCGCCGATGTCAGGTCCTACGCGTTGCCGGTCGCCGCCATCGCGATGGCCTTTACCTCGGTATTCGCTTTGCTGGCGATCGCCGGCCGCAATGCGGGGCTGCTGATTCTCATCCTCGCCGGCCTTGCGATCTCCAGCCTTGCGGGGGCTGCGACCGCGCTGGTGATGAACCTCTCCAGCAATCCCTTCGTGGTGCTGGAAATCGCCTTCTGGCTGCTCGGCTCGCTGGAGGACCGCAGTTTTCGCCACGTCATGCTGGCGCTGCCGTTCATCGTCGCCGGCGCGGTCATTCTGTGGAGCCAGCGCAATGCTTTTCGCGCGCTCAGCCTCGGCGAGGAAACTGCGCAGAGCCTCGGCGTCGATGTCGGCCGGCTGCGGCTGGTGGTGATCACTGGCACCGCGCTCGGCGTCGGCGGCGCGGTCGCGGTCACCGGCACCATCGGCTTCATCGGCCTGGTGGCGCCGCATCTGATGCGGCCCCTGATCGGCCACGATCCGGCGCGGCTGCTGCTGCCGAGCGCACTCACCGGTGCCGCGCTGCTGCTGGCGGCCGACATCGCGGTGCGCATCATTCCCTCGACCAGCGACATCAAGGTCGGCGTGCTGACCTCGATCATCGGCGTGCCGTTCTTCCTCTATCTGATCAGGCGCGAGCGCCGCGCGCTCGGTGGAGGCGTGGCATGAGCGCCTTCCTCACCGCGCAGGGCCTCAACGTCGAACTGGCCGGCCGGCGGGTGCTGGACGATATCTCTCTGTCGCTGTCATCGGGGCATCTGGTCGCGCTGGTGGGGCCGAACGGCGCCGGCAAGACCACGCTGTTGCGCTCCCTCGCGGGCCTGCTGCCGTCGGACGGCGCCATCCATGTCGGCGGCGAGGCGCTGTCGTCGCTCTCGCTGCGCGACCGCGCGCGGCGTTTTGCCTATCTGCCGCAGGGTCACATCGTGCACTGGCCGCTGCCGGCGCGCGATATCGTGGCGCTCGGGCGCTATCCGCATGGCGCGACCGACCCGGCGCGATTGTCGCCGAAGGATTCCGAGGCGGTGCTGCGGGCGATGCGGGCGACCGACGTTGTGGAGTTTTCCGATCGCCGGGTTACCGAGCTCTCCGGCGGCGAGCGCAGCCGGGTGGCGCTGGCCCGCGTGCTCGCGGTGGAAGCGCCGGTCATCCTGGCCGACGAGCCGACGGCCTCGCTCGATCCGCGCTACCAGCTCGATGTCATGAAAAGCCTGCGCGCCGCCGCCGACCAGGGCGTGCTGGTGATCGTGGTGACGCACGACCTCGGCCTCGCCGCGCGCTTCGCAGATCACCTGCTGGTGCTCAGCGAAGGCCGCCTCGTGGCGCAGGGCGCGCCGGCCGCGGCGCTGTCGGAGCAGGTGATGGCGGACGTGTTCCGGATCAGCGCCTATCGCGCCGAATTCGAACGCGCAGCGGTGATCGTGCCGTGGGCGGAAATCTGATGCCGCGGCGGCTTGTCACTCTCGCGGCTTCGATCGCGCTTGCGGCCTGCGCGGTGTCGCCGGTATCCGCCGCACCTCTGCCGCGCATTGTCTCGATGAATGTCTGCACCGACCAGGTGCTGCTGACGCTGGCCGATCCCGAACAGATCCTCGGCCTCAGCAGGTTTTCCAGGGATGCCTGGGTGACCGGCGATGTCAGGCGTTTTCCGACGCTGTCGGGCGGCGCCGAGGATGTGCTGGTGCTGAAGCCCGACGTGGTGGTCGCCAGCGTGTTCGACAAGCGCGCGACCCGGGAGTTGTTGAAGGCCAATGGGCTGCGCCTCGCGGAACTTTCGGTGCCGCGCAACCTGACGGAGGTGAAGGACCAGCTTCGCCAACTCGGCGACATCGCCGGACATCCCGATCGCGCGGCGCAGCAAATCGCCAAACTCGACGCGGCGCTGGCGCGGGCGCGCCGGGCCGTCGCCGACAAACACTACCGCGTGCTGCCGCTGTCGCGGCGCGGCTGGGTGGCGGGCAGCGACAGTTTTGTCGGCTCGCTGCTGGCCGAAACCGGGCTGTTCAACACCGCCGGCGAACTCGGGTTTGATTTCGGCGGATTCGCTTCGCTGGAGGCGATCGTGAGCGAAAGGCCCGATCTGCTGCTGGTGTCGCAGGCTGGCGATTTCGCCCGCGATGATGGCCAGGCCTTTTTGCTGCATCCGGCGCTGGAGCGATTCTATCCGACGGAAAAGCGTATCGTGATTCCGGAGCGGTTGACCGAATGCGGCGGCGTGATGCTGGCGGAAGCGCTCGACGTGCTGGTGGCGGAGCTGCAGCGGGTGGGGACTTTTGTCGTCCCTGCGAACGCAGGGACCCATAACCACAGGTGATCGTGGTTATGACGAAGTCATCAAACACCTCTCTTACATCGATAGATCACGCGGTATGGGTCCCTGCGTTCGCAGGGACGACGATCTACCCCGTCGCCACCGGCCCGCCCGCCTTCTTCCATGCATCCATGCCGCCGGCGATGTGTGCGGTGTTGGCGAGGCCGGCTTCCTTGGCCGCCGCCACCGCCATCGCCGAGCGCTCGCCGAAGGCGCAGAAGAACACGATGCGGCGTCCGGTCGCCGCCGCCACTTCGCGCAGCATGCCGCCGGGTTTCAGGGCTTCGCCGATGCCGGGATAGGGCGCGTGCAGCGCGCCCGGCAGCGTGCCGTGCTTGGCGCGTTCGCCGGTTTCACGCAGATCGACCAGCAGGATATCGGGCCGGCCGAGGCTCTCGATTCCCTCGCGCGCGGTGAGCGATTGTCCCTGCTTCGCCAGATCGTCCTGATGCAGGCCAACATGCATGTTGGCGGGCACCGCGACGTCCATCATCTTCGGATTGGGCAATTTCAGATTGCCCATCAGTTCGATATATTCATCCACCGAGCGCACCTGCAGCCGCGGATTGAATCGCTTTTCCTCGCCGATGGTGGAGACGGTGTCGCCCTTGTAGTCATGGGCCGGAAAAACCATGGTTTCGTCCGGCAGTTTCAGCAGCCGGTTGAAGATCGAATCATATTGCGCCCGCGCGCTGCCGTTCTGGAAATCGGTGCGGCCGGTGCCGCGGATCAGCAGCGTGTCGCCAGTGAACACCCGGTCGCCCATCAGGTAGCTGTAGGAATCATCGGTATGGCCGGGCGTGTACATGACGTCGAGGCTGAGGCCCTCGATCGTCACCCTGTCGCCTTCGGTAACCCGCATCGCCACCACGTCGGCCTTGCTCTGCTCGCCCATGATGGTGACGCAATGGGTGCGGTCGCGCAGCTCACCCAATCCGGTGACGTGGTCGGCGTGCAGATGGGTGTCGACCGCCTTGACCAGCCGCAGATCGAGCTCGCGCAGCAGCTGGCAGTAGCGGTCGACCTTTTCCAGCACGGGATCGAGGATCAGCGCCTCGCCGCCGGCGCGGCTGGCCAGCAGGTAGCTGTAGGTTCCGGAAACGCTGTCGAACAGTTGTCGAAAGATCATGGCCGCTGGTTACTCATCTTCACCCTCCCCTGGAGGGGGAGGGTCGACGCGCGTGCAACGCGCGGCGGGGTGGGGTGAAGGTCTCTCAGCTTGCGCACCGCCCGAAGGGAGTGACTGTCACCCCACCCCGTCTCGCATCGCGCTTCGCGCGACCCGAGCCGACCCTCCCCCTCCAGGGGAGGGTAAGAAATCGGCGCGCTGCTTTGCGGCATCATATCAGAAATCCAGTTTGTCCCTGATGGCGTCGATGCCCGCCTTGGCGCACTCGTCGTCCTTGTCGCCGCCGGGAGCGCCGGAGACGCCGATGCCCCCGACCATGCTGCCGGCCGCCTCGATCATCAGCCCGCCGCCGATCATGGCGGTATGAGGAAGCTGGGCAAGGCCCGGCTCCAATTGACCGGAGCGAATCAGCTTTGCCATCTCGCTGGTGGCGGTACGAAAGCTCACGGCCGTGTAGGCCTTGCGGGTTGCGGTATCCGGGGTGTGCGAACCGGCGAAGCGGTCGCGCAGCATTACCTGCGGCTGGCCGAAGCGATCCACCACGGCGACCGCGACCTGAAAGCCGTTGTCGCGGCATTTCTTCAGCGTCGCCTGCGCCGCCTCCAGCGCCACTTCCGGCGACAGCGATTTGTAGATCACGAGCGCATCGTCACCCGCGGTGGCGGGTGTTGTGCCGAGCGCCAGTGCGCAAGCGATGATCATGGCCGCAGTTCGCATCGTCGATCCCTCTGCTTCGTTGCGCTCGCAATGACGTTGTGAATTCATGGTCTCACCAGGGTAAAGCCGTTTTCCGTCAGCGACAAAATATGTCCGACGCCGACCTTGACCGGGGTTGCTGCGGCGATGAACTCCGGCCGCTTGCCGCTCTCACGTTCGACGGTGTCGACGGTGTTGAGGCAGATATCGAAGCGCACGCCCTGCGCAACCAGGCTCTCGATCCGCGCGCGATGGCTGTTGCCGGGGCGCAGCAGGTCGATGCCCGGACCGAACGCCACCACTTCGATCGCCACCTTGTCGGGATCGTAGTGCTTGAGCAGATTATTGGCGACGCTGATGACGAGGCCCTGCTTCGCCGCGTCATTGTCCGAGAGCTGCAGCACGATGCGATGCTCGGCGAAGGGCTTTTCGGGCAGCGGCGCCGGCTCCGCGGCGGAGGCGGCCGTCACCATCAGCGCCGCGATCACGGCGTCGCCGAGCACGCGAAGCGTCGATCGCCGATGTATCAGGAACATTGTCATCCCTGTCCCGCGATGCCCGGATTGTCGTCGACGCCCTTCAAGGTAACGCCGGTGCCGCGCTGCGCCGGCATCTTGCCGGCGCGCAGATGTTTTGCGAACACATCCCACACCGGCACGCCCTGCTGTTCGTTGACGGAGGCCCATCCCGCCACCCGGTAGCTCTTGCCGGCTTCGAGCGACTTGCCGTTGCCGAGCTTCAGGTCCGAAATCCGTCGTCCGACGCTTTCGGTGGGCGAACAGGCATAGGTGAGGCCGCCGACGCGGACCATGTCGCCGCCCTGCTGGTAATAGGGATCGGCATTGAACAGATTGTCGCAGACATCCTCGAGGACATCCTTGATCTGCCCGCCGGTCATTTTCAGCACGTAGGTTTCGGGATAGCTCATCGCGGTCTCGGTCAGTACGTCTTCCATGGTGACGGGCTGGCCGGGCAGCACGCTGTTGCCCCAGCGAAAACCCGGCGACAGCGCGATCTCGGCGTCGAACTCGCCGAGCAGCGCGTCGCAAATCAGCTGATCCACGGTGCCGCCGAAATTGCCGCGGCGGTAGAGCAGGCGGTCCGATGTCGCGAGCTTTGTCGCGTAGGCCGCCGCATGCGGCTCGCGCATCTTGCCGATCAGCGCCGCCATCGCCGGATCCGGCTTCAGCAATTCCGAAAACACCGGCAGCAGCCGGTAGCGGACGTCGGCGACCTTGCCTTTGGCGAGTTCGAGATCGAGCACGCCGAGGAATTTTCCGCTGGAACCGGCATTGGTGACCAGGGTGGTGCCGCCGGCATTGGTGACAGGTATCGGCTGCGGAACGGCGTCGTGGGTGTGGCCGCCGAGGATGACGTCGATGCCACTGACGCGGCTGGCCAGCTTGAGATCGACGTCCATGCCGTTATGCGACAGCAGCACCACGGCATCGACCTTGTCGGTGGTGCGTAGCGTATTGACCAGCTTCTGCAGTTCGTCGTCGCGAATGCCAAAGGTCCAGTCCGGCGTGAACCGTTTCGGGTGCGCGATCGGCACATAGGGAAACGCCTGCCCGATCACGGCGACACGATGTCCGCCGATCTCCTTGATGGTGGCCGGCTTGAATACGCGCCCCGAGGCGGGGTCGAACGCCTTGGCGTCGTTGAAGGCGGCTTCCTCGGTCAGAAACACGTTCTGCGCCAGGAATTCGCCCTTGAAGCGTGCGAGGTTGCTGCGCAGCGCCTGCTCGCCATAGGTGAATTCCCAGTGGCCGGTCATCGCCTCGATGCCGAGCAGATTCGCCGCTTCCACCATGTCGGCGCCCTGCATGGTGTTGGCGAGGCCGGTGCCCTGCCACAAATCGCCGCCATCGAGCAGCAGCGAGCGGCCGGGGCCGGCCTCTTGGCGCAGCCGGTCGATCAGCGTCTTCAGATGCGCGAAGCCGCCGAGCTTGCCGAAGCGGCCGGCGGATTTCTCGAAATCGAGAAAGGTGAAGGCGTAGGCTTCGGCACTGTCGGGCCGGATGCCGAAGCGGTCGAGAAAGGCGCGGCCGACCAGATGCGGCGGCTTCCCCTGCATCGCGCCGATCCCGAGATTGACGCTCGGCTCGCGAAAATACACCGGCAGCAATTGCGCATGCGTATCCGTCATGTGCAGGATGCGCGCATTGCCGAAGCGCTCGAGGTCGTACGCCGTTTCGGCGCTGCGCGCGGTCCGAGGCAGCCCGCCGCTGAGCGCGGCGACGCCTGCGAGAGTGAGAAAATCCCGACGGCGGATGGTCATGTGATGTCTCGCCTCTCCGCCACAACAAGACTGTCGTCGCCCGGCTTGACCGGGCGATCCAGTACACCGCGGCTTCTCGATCTATCCAAAACGTCTCTGGAATACTGGGTCGCCCGGTCAAGCCGGGCGATGACACCTGCGTTTGTGCTATCTCAGCGTATTTCCATGTCTTTCCAGAGCTTCTTCTCGCTGGTGGCCTGGAAGATCGATGCCTTGGCCAGCGCTTCGGCTTCGTTCGCCGACGCCACCGCCTTGTCGAAGTCGCCGGCCTCGGCGGCCTTCTTCGCGGCGTTGATCGTCGCTGCCGTCGTGGTCCATTGATTGCGGACGCCGGCGGCCTGCTTGTTGGCGGCTTCGGCTGCAGCCAGCGCCGCCTTGTAATCAGCCTCGCTGGCGGCGAGAGCAGATGTCGCGCCTGCGATCAGCAGCACCGAGGCCAGCGATAAGAGCGATGTCCTGATCCTGTTCATGGCCGCGCTCCCGGGCCGGAAATCGGCAGGCCGTTGCTGACAAAGGACAGATAATATTCGACGTTGCGGTATTCGTCGTCCTGCGGGCTGAACGGCACGCCGCGGATCTGGCTGTTGCAGCTGGTGAACCGTCGGCTGGTGGTGCCCATGCCGCTCCACTCGGAACGATAGATCGGCATCGCGTTGAGGATGCCTAGCGCGGGCGCCAGCACCTCGGCGCGGATTCGCTCGCCCGGGCTCTGCACATGGCAGGTCGCGCAGGAGAAGTTGAGCTGGCCGCGCCTGGTATAGAAATATTCCTTGCCGTTCTCATAGGCGGCGAGCGCACGCGGATCGTTCGGAATCTTGATGTCGAACGGCTTTCCACGCGACGTAAATGCCATGTACGCGGTCAGCGCGGCCATCTCATCCTTGACATAGGAGAACGGCGGCTCGCCATTGGCCTCGCGGCAGCGGTTCAGCGCCAGCTCGAGGGTAATGACCTTGCCTTCCTTCTCGTCGAAATAGGGATAGTTCTGCCGGATGCCGATGCCCTTGTTGGGGAAGCAATCCCCGTAGCTCTTGCCGTTCTTGAACGGCTTGGAAAACATCTCCTTGCCCAGTTCGAGCGAGAACTCGTAGGGCGGAAACTGTTCCTTCTCCTGCCACTGCTGGTGCAGGCCCTCATCCATCGAATAGGGGCCGTTGACGAAGTCTTCCAGCTTCACCTTGGGGAACTTGTCGGTGAAGTATTTCTTGAACGCCTTGGCGTCGGCCACCGGATCGACGGCGTCGGCGGCGGTCGCGGACGGCGCGGCGGCATATGCCAGTGCGGCCAGCGCAAGACCGATCGAGGCGAAACGGATGGCAGGTCGCATGTTGGGTTCTCTCCGCTTTCGCGTCAGCCGTTACAGGATTTTCGCCGTGGTGGTATCGGTCTTGCCCTTGCTGTCGACCCAGCTGACCTTGAGGTCGTCGCCCTTCTTGCCGCCCTTGAAGGCGAACTTGACATAGGGGTCCTTGGAGACGCCGCCGCCCCAGTCGGCGGCGAACACGACCTTGCCGTCATATTCGAAGGTCAGCTGCTGGATGAAGTGCGGCGGGATGGTCTCGCCCTTGGCGTCCTTGATGAAGCCGGAATCCATCGGGTGCTGGATCAGCGCCTGGACTTCGGTGGTTTCGCCGGACGAGGTGGCGCGTACGCGAATGGTTGATGCCATGAGAGTTGTCCCTGCCTGTCCCGTTAACCGCCGCAGCCGCCAACGGTGACTTTGACTTCCTTGCTGGTGCTGTAGAGCTTGCCGCCGGCTTCGACGACGACGATGACGTTGCTGGTCCTCGCCATCTTGATGCGATTGGCGACGCTCGGCATCGTGCCCGCGGGAATCTTGTACGCTGCCACCAGCGCGTTCGGGTTCTCGGCGACCAGAAACGCGATTGCGGTCACGTCTGATAGCGTCGAACTCACCGCGATCGGCACCACCGCGCCATTCTCGGCGATCTCGGGCGCGTCGAGCTTGATCTTGTCGGATTTCTCGGCGGTCTTGCCATACAGCAGCTTGATCGCGTCATCGCTGCTCTTCTGCTTGAACGCCTCGTCCGGATATTTGTCGTTGGCGGCGAAGGCGGGTGCTGCGCCGAACGCGATTTTGCCGAGCCCGAGCAGCGCGACCGAGGCCACGCCTTGCAGAATCACGCGCCGGGGAAGCGCAAATCCATTATTTTTCCCAGTCATTCGAAATCTCCTTGGGTCGCGCGCCGGTCACAGGGTCTGCAGGAAGTCCACGATCGCGTTGATCTCTTTGTCGTTCAAAATCCGGTTGCGTCCGAACGGAGGCATCACGGTCAGCGGGTTGCGCTTGGTGGCGTCGACCAGGATGGCGACCAGTTCGTTGCGGTCGGGATATTTGCGCTTGATATCGGTCAGCGCCGGCCCGATGGAGCCTGGAAGATTGCCGCCCTTGATGTCGTGGCAGGTCAGGCAATTGCCCTTGCTGCGGTCGAAAGCCAGCTTTTGTCCTTCCGCCACCGACGACTGCGCCGCAGCCGGCAGCGAAGTTGCGAGCATGCCGACCAGCAGCGCCACCGCAGCGGCCGGGATCAAGGCGGACTTGGTCAGGACGTGCTTGGTCAGGACGTGCTTGGTCGGATCGGTGATCTTCAAGGGCGCGTTTCCCGTTTGCGTCATTTCGGTTGCATCGTATCGAGCGGTCCGGTCGTGCGCGGCGTCAGGTCCCTGCCTTCCGCCGTGGAAGAAATCCTGACGTCGGCAGGGTTGGCACATGCGCTCATGCACGGCTTGGCCATGGTATCAGGTCTTGGATCGGTCCAGGTGAAACTGTCGCGATTGGGCATCCTGACTTTCGGCAGGCTGTCCCGGTCGGCGACGAATTCTCCCGGCACGATGTCGTTCAGGTTGAGAATATAGGCGGTCAAAGCATAAACGTCATCGGCTGACAATGAGCGCGGGGCCTGCATCGGCATGGCGCGATTGATGTAGTCCCACAGCGTCGGCGCGAACGGCCAGTAGCTGCCGACCGTCAGTTCCGGCCGGTCGTCCTTCAGGCTTCCCGCGCCGCCGGCCAGCTTGGGAAAGCGGCCTTCGCCCTCGCCGAAGGTGCCATGGCAGGCGGCGCATTGCTCGGCAAACACCTCGGTGCCCTTGGCCACGCTGCCGCTGCCGGGCGGCAGGCCGGCGCCATCGTCGCCGCGAACGTCGATGTTCCAGCCCGCGATCTCCGCCGGCGTGGCTGGTCGGCCGTAACCGTAATGACCGGGTTCCGCCGCGCCCGCCGCCGTGGCGATGGCGACCAAGGCTGCTTTCAAGGCTGCGGTCAAGGCTGCGCCGAGCAGCAGGGGGCGGCTAGCCTGTCTGAACATCGAACACGCTCCCGTCAGGCTTGACCTGCCAGGTCTGGATTGAATTGTTGTGATAGACCGAATTTGACCCGCGCTGCTTTCGCAGTTGCGTAATGGTTGGCTGGACATGGCCGGTCTCGTCGATGACGCGGGATTCCAGCAGCGCCGGCGTGCCGTCCCAGCGCCAGGGCAGGGTGAATTTGGTCAATGCCTTCGACAGCACCGGCTCGTGCAGCCGCGCGCTCTGCCAGTTGACGCCGCCATCCATGGAAACATCGACCCGCCGGACCTTGCCGTTGCCGGTCCATGCCAGACCCCTGATTTCGTAGAGGCCGGGACCCGCGAGCGGCTTTTCGGGACAGGGGAAGGTGATGACGGACTTGGCGTCGATCAGCCAGGTGAAGCCACGGCTGGTGCCGTCGGGCATCAGGTCGGTGTATTTCGAGGTTTCCTCGCGGGAATACCAGGGTTTTTCGCCGAGCTTGATCCGGCGCAGCCATTTGATGCTGACATTGCCTTCCCAGCCCGGAACCACCAGCCGCAGCGGGTAACCCTGCTCCGGCCGCAGCGCCTCGCCGTTCTGCGCATAGACCACCAGGCAATCGTCCAGACATTTGTTGAGCGGCAGGCTGCGGTTCATGTGGGCGCCGTCGGCGCCCTCGACCATGGCCCATGCCGCTTCCTTCTTGACCCCGACTTCTTCCAGCAGGGTCGACAACCGCACCCCGGTCCACTCCGCGCAGGAGATCATGCCGTGGTTGAACTGCAGCGAATTCAGCTGCGCGGCGCGCCACTCCATGCCGCCATTGGCCGGGCATTCGATGAAGTGGATGCGCGACACGGACGGAAAACGGACGATGTCCTTCATCGTCAGCAACAAGGGGCGCTCGACCAGCCCGTGGATCATCAGGCGGTGCTGATCCGGGTCGACGTCCGGCCGCCCCGCATGGTAGCGCTCGAAAAACAGGCCGTTCGGCGTGATGATGCCGTGCAGATCCTGCAGCGGCGAGAAGCTGATGGAGGATTCGGTGCCGGCGGTGAGCCACGGCACGTTGCGCCGGATCACGCCCGATTCGGTGTCGGCGGGCCGGCCATAGGGCCGGTCGACCACGCCGGGCCCGAGCGTTTGCGACCACGGCGCGTCGGCGGGCGGGGAAGCCGGTTGGGGTTGCGCGCTGGAAGGCGTGGCGCCGAGCGCGAGGCTGCCGGTCAGCGCCGCGCCAAAACCCAGAAATGAACGGCGGGCGAGCCGCGGATCGGGTAGATTCGCCGGCTTCGGGGTCGCAGGCATGCCGCGTTCCAGGGGTGGCCGCACGTTCCTCACCTCGCGGCAGCGCCGCCGCAATTTTATCGTTGGTTCAGCCCTATCGACACTCGCTAATTTAGTCAATTCTAAAGTATGGAAGTTGCGCTATTGTGATAACGGCGCTGGTGACGGCGCACCCTATATCCGATCGGGACATCAGGCCATGAGAGCAGTTGCAGCAGCCGCGAAAAACAAGGCTGCAGGAATCGGCGCCGCAGATGCCGCGGCATTGAAGATGCTGGCAAGGCAGGCCGGCGCGGCGTCGCGACTGCTGAAATTGCTCGGCAACGAAAAGCGGTTGCTGGTGCTCTGCTTTCTCGCCGCGCGCGGTGAAATGACGGTGGGCGAACTGGCCGAAGCGGTAAAACTCAGCCAGTCCGCGCTGTCGCAGCATCTGGCGCGATTGCGCGCCGATGGCCTGGTGACGTTCCGCCGCACCTCGCAGACGCTGCATTACAGCGTCGCCGACAGGAACGCGCTGCGCCTGCTGCAGGTGCTGAAGGACATTTATTGCGGGAACCTGAGGTGAAGCGGCTGGTGGTCGCGGCGCTGCTTGCCGTCTGCGCGGCCTCGACCTCGGGCGCGCAGACCGCGCCGCCCTATCCGGCCATCACGATTCCGCTGGAGATCAATCAGGTGCCGGGCAGGCAGATCTGGTACTCCACCGGACAATGAAGGCAACACGTCCAATGCCGGATTTGTCGTAACGTCCGACGGCGTCGTGGTGTTCGACGCGCTGGGAACGCCGAGCCACGGCTGGGCACTGCTGCAGGAAATCCGCAAGCTCACGAACAAGAAGATCCGCTACGTGGTCGCAAGCCACTATCACGCCGATCACATCTACGGCTTGCAGGCGTTTCGGGATCACACCGACGCGCTCATCGTCGCGCAGGAGCGCTCCGGCGAATACAGGGACAATGATACCATTGCCGACGAGAAGGCGAGCCAGCGCCTCGATCAGCGGCGCGGCGCGCTGTATCCGTGGGTCGATGCCAATACCCGCGTGGTGCCGCCGGATATCACCTTCCGGGAGCGCATGACGATCGCGCTCGGCGACCGCAGGCTGACGCTGCTGTTTGCCGGGCCGGCGCATTCCTCCAGCGACATGATGATGATGGTCGAGCCCGACGGCGTGCTGTTCGCCGGCGATATCGTGCAGAACAGCCGGATTCCCTTCATGAACAGCGACGATGTCTCCACCACGCAATGGCTCGAGGCGCTCGGCGAGGTGGAAAAACTCGATCCCAAGGTCATCATCCCCGGCCACGGCCGTACCCTGAGCGAGGCGAAGCAGGCGATCGCCTTTACCCGGGATTATATTCAATATGTACGCGGTGCCATGGCGGCGGCGGTGCAGAACTGGACCGATTTCGATGTCGCCTATCGCGAGGCCGACTGGTCGAAATACCGCGAGTTCCCGGCTTTTGCGAGCAACAACCGCGGCAACGCCTACCGGATTTTTCTGGAACTGGA
Source organism: Bradyrhizobium sp. (assembly GCF_030654605.1). GTDB lineage: Bacteria > Pseudomonadota > Alphaproteobacteria > Rhizobiales > Xanthobacteraceae > Bradyrhizobium. Next base: position 54,316 of record NZ_JAURXB010000065.1, on the reverse strand, counting down.
GCAATCCCAGTTCAAAGCTGGTAAGCCTTGATCGCAACGGATCGGGCGCGGAAATCGATGGCAGACTATGTCGTGGAATTTGGCAAGGACGGCAGGCAGGTCGAGCCCGACGGCCGACTCGACGCGCCGACGTTCCACCGCAATCATCAGGCGATCCGCGCGGTGCTGCAGCGGTATCTTGCGGGCCAGTCCGGCGATGTGGTCGAGGCCGGCAGCGGAACCGGCCAGCACGTGGTGGATTTCGCCCGGCATTTTCCCGACATCGTGTGGTGGCCGAGCGACCTCAACGAGGTGCATCTGAAGAGCATCGCGGCGTGGCGGGCGCATGCGGGCCTGGAAAATATCCGCGCGCCGCTGCGGCTTGATCTGTCGGATCCGGCGTGGTGTCGCGAATGGCCCGGCGGCAGCGCCCCTCCGCTGCTGGCGGTGTTCTGCGCCAACGTCATCCACATCGCGCCGTGGCAGGTCGCCGAGGGCCTGTTCGCCGGCGCGGCGCGCACGCTTCGCCCCGACGGACGGCTGTTCCTCTACGGGCCGTTCAAGCGCGACGGCAAGCACACCGCGCTCAGCAATGCCGTGTTCGACACCAGCCTGCGTGACCGCGACCCCGAATGGGGCGTGCGCGATATCGGCGATCTGGAGAAGCTGGCGGCGAGCGTCGGACTGGTGCTGGTGGAAGCAGCGGAGATGCCGGCCAACAATCTGGTGCTGGTGTTCGAGCGGCGGGCTCAAGCGTCAGACGCGGATTGAGCCTCTAGAAGCCGTCATTGCGAGGAGCACTTGCGACGAAGCAATCCATCTTGCCAACCGGCACCGCTGTGAAATGGATTGCTTCGTCGCAAGTGCTCCTCGCAATGACGAACGATGGGCCTCACGCCCCGCTATCCCGCCAGCCGATCTTGTTCTTCAAGAACGCATACCCCAGCGCGGTGAACGCGGCGCGCTCCTTGTTGTCCTTGCCGTAGCCGTGGCCGCCCGCCGCGGGCTCGTAGAGATACGCTTCATATCCCATCGCCTGCAGCTTCGCCGCCATCTTGCGGGCGTGGCCGGGGTGGACGCGGTCGTCCCGCTTCGTGGTGGCGATCAGGATCGGCGGATAGTTCTGGCCCGGCACCGCGGTGTGATAGGCCGAATAGCTCTGCAGCCAGGCCCATTCCTCCGGTCTGTCGGGGTCGCCATATTCGGCGATCCAGCTCGCGCCGGCCAGCAGTTTGCTGTAGCGGCGCATGTCGATCAGCGGGATCGTGCAGAACAGCGCGCCGAAGCGCTCCGGATAGCGCGTCAGCATGTTGGTGATCAGGATGCCGCCGTTGGATCCGCCCTCCGCCGCGATCCGATCAGGCCGGGTGACGCCGCGCCGCACCAGGTCAGTGGCGACAGCGGCAAAATCATCATGCGTCAGCCGTTTGCCGGCATAGCGGCCGGCCTCGTGCCAGCGTGTGCCGAACTCGCCGCCGCCGCGGATATTGGCGACGACACTGGTGCCGCCCTGTTCGAGCCACAGCTTGCCGATCGCAGAGCGGTAATAGGGCCGCTCCGAGATGCCGAAGCCGCCATAGGCGTTGAGATGCACCGGCGCCTCGCCGGTCAGGGCGGCCGGCCCGGTCTGCACATAGGGAATGCGCTCGCCGTCGATCGAGATCGCCTCGTGCTGGCTGACCACGAGTCCTTCCGCGGAGAAGGTGCGCGGCGCCCGCTTCAGTACGACAGGAGCCGAGATGCCCTCGATCAGCATCAGGGAGGCCGGCGTCAGCGGGTCCTGGATGTTGGCGAGCAGGTCGCCGTTGCTTTCGGCTTCCTCGGCGTCGAGCGGCCAGACATCGGCGACGCCGATCTCGGGCAAGCCCGGCAGTTTGCCGGCGGTCCAGCCATCGGCCGCCGGCGTCCAGACCTCGAACACCGGCTGCAGTTCGTCGAGAATGGAGATCACCAGCCTGCCACTGGCCCAGAAGAAGTGCTGCACCGCGCGGCGCGGTCCGGCCTCACACAGAATCCGGAAATCGCGCTCGCCCGCCAGAAATCGCGACAGCGACATTCCAAGCACGGTGTCGGACGCGTAAGTCCGCGTTCCCACCGTCCACGGCTTGCGTGGCTTCACCGCGAGCCAGTCGCGATGAAAATCCACCTCGGCGTCTTCAGGCAGATCGAGCTTATGTCGCGCGCCGGTCGCGTCACCGAGCCAGACATTGTGGCTGAAGAAATCGAGCTGCTCGATGAACCATATCCGCGGCGCCGCGCCGGTGCGATCGACGCTGGCGTGCACGCTCATATGTTCGGGCGTGGTCTCGAACAGCACCGGCGCCAGCCGCACATCCGTGCCGCGCCGCCACAGCCTGACGGTTCTGGCGTAACCCGATGTTGTCGCCATATCATCGCCATGGGCGCTCGACAGCAGCAGCGTATCGGCATCGATCCACGCCACGCCGCCCTTCGCCTCCGGCAGCGTGAAGCCGCCGGTGACAAAGGCTTTTCTCTCGATGTCGAATTCGCGCAACGTGGCGGCGTCGCTGCCGCCGCGCGAAAGGCTGACGATTCGCCTGCCGCTTCCCGGCAGCGCCTGTGCCCCGGCAAACAGCCAATCCTCATTCTCCTCGGCGGCGAGCTTGTCCAGGTCCAGGATGGTTTCCCATGCCGGACTGGCTTTGCGAAATTCCGCCAGCGTGGTCCGCCGCCACAGTCCGCGCGGATTATTGGTATCCTTCCAGAGATTGTAGACGAAGTCACCGCGCCGGCTGATGAAGGGAATGTTGTCCGGCCGGTCCAGGATATCGGCCAGCGCGTCACGATCATCAGCAAATCCGGCGTCGCCGAACTTCTGCAGCGTGAGCGCGTTCTGCCGCTCGACAAAGGCAAGCGCCCGTTCGCCCTCGATCTCTTCCAGCCACAGATACGGATCGTCGTCGGGGGCTGCGATCGTCGGCCTGTCGTCGATGGACATGGAGCACCCCGGGAAACAGCATGAATGGCGGATGGGTCATTTACGCGGCTTTCGTGCGTGCTGTCCAATGTGCGCTGCTCGCATGGCGCGCGCCCGTTTGCGTCGGTTGATCGGGCGGAAGCTTGCCGCCATAGTATCGGGAATCAATGCGGCCGAATGCTTCGGGCCGCATCTGCGCGGAAACAATAAATGATCGACGTGACTGCAGCCGACGAAATCGCCGATGACGCCCGCGCGCGATCCAATGTGGCGCGGCTGGCGGCAGCGCAGGCGCTGACCGGCGCGAATTCGGCTGTGATTTTCGCCACCGGCTCGATCGTCGGCGCGACGCTGGCGCCGGATATCTCGTTCGCGACCGTGCCGCTCTCGATGTATGTGGTGGGCCTGGCCGCCGGCACCTTGCCGACCGGTGCGATCTCGCGCGCCTATGGCCGCCGCACAGCCTTCATCATCGGCACCGGCTGCGGCATGCTGACCGGCCTGCTCGGGGCCTACGCCATCCTGCGCGGCTCGTTCGTGCTGTTCTGCGTCGCGACGTTTCTCGGTGGGCTCTACGGCGCGGTGTCGCAATCCTACCGCTTCGCCGCCGCCGACGGCGCCAGCGTCGTTTTCCGTCCCAAGGCGGTGTCTTGGGTGATGGCGGGCGGCGTATTCGCCGGCGTGCTCGGTCCGCAGCTCGTGCAGTGGACCATGGATATCTGGCCGCCCTATCTGTTCGCCTTCAGCTTCCTGATGCAGGCGGTGGTGGCGCTGGTCGCGATGGCGGTGCTGGCGGGGGTCGATGCGCCGAAGCCGGCGCCGGCGGACATGCATGGCGGCCGGCCGCTGCTCGAGATCGCGCGGCAGCCACGCTTCATCGCCGCCGCGCTTTGCGGCATCGTCTCCTATCCCATGATGAATCTGGTGATGACCTCGGCGCCGCTGGCGATGCAGATGTGCGGCCTCTCCGTCAGCGATTCCAATTTCGGCATTCAATGGCATATCGTGGCGATGTACGGGCCGAGCTTCTTCACGGGCTCGCTGATCGCGCGCTTCGGGGCGCCGAAAATCGTCGCGCTCGGGCTGGTGCTGGAGGCCGTCGCCGCTGCGATCGGATTGTCCGGCCTCACCGCGATGCATTTCTGGGCCACACTGATCGTGCTCGGGGTCGGCTGGAATTTCTCCTTCGTCGGCGCTTCCGCCCTGGTGCTGGAGACGCACCGGCCGCAGGAGCGCAACAAGGTGCAGGCCTTCAACGATTTCCTGGTGTTCGGGATGATGGCGGTGGGATCGTTCGCATCGGGCCAGCTGCTGGCGAATTACGGCTGGTCCGCGGTCAACATGGTGGTGTTCCCGCCGGTGCTGCTGGGGCTCGCGGTCTTGATGTTCGCGTCGCTCGCGAGGCGCCGGGCGAAACGGGCCGTGCCGCAATTTCCCGATCCGGGTATTTGATTGCTGATTTTATTGCTGCTTGAACGTGGGAGGTTTCATGCCGTCGCGAGCCCGTCTCGATGAGTTCATCGCCGTCGTCGTGTCAGGCGATCATGCCGGCGCCATCGAGCGCTATTATACCGAGGATGCCAGCATGCAGGAGAACGCAGCACCTCCGCGCGTGGGCCGTGACCTGCTGGTGGCGCAGGAGCGCGCCACGCTGGATCGGGTCGAGACCGTGGTTTCGACATGCGTGGCCTCGATCCTCGAGGGCGACCGCGTCGCGATCAACTGGATTTTCGACTTCACCTACCTTTCCGGCAAGACCGCCCGGATCGATGAAGTCGCGCTGCAGGAATGGCGCGGCGACCGGATTTTCCGCGAGCGGTTCTTTTACGATCCGCCGAAACCGAAAGCCTGATGACACCTGCTGACAGTTCGGTGGCGGTCGAAGCGTTTCACTTGGTAGTTTGCTAATCGTCGTCATGGCCGGGCAAAAGCGCGAAGCGCGTCTTCGCGCTAGGTGACCCGGCCATCCACGTCTTTGCATCTACAGCAAAGAAAGTCGTGGATGCCCGGGTCAAGCCCGGGCATGACGAATTCGAGAAACCGGCATTGAACGAGTCCAAGCCAATCGCAATCGACGAAACCTCGGCCCGCTACGAGGGCTGGCGCATCGTCGTGGTCTGTTTTCTGGTGGCGACCTTCGGCTGGGGGCTCGGCTTCTATGGCCAGAGCGTCTATGTCGCCGAGCTGCATCGGCTGCACGGCTGGCCCACCTCGCTGATCTCGAGCGGCACCACGGTCTTCTATCTGTCTGGCGCCCTGCTGGTCGTATTCGTCAGCGAAGCGATCAAGGCGATCGGTCCGCGCAACTGCCTGCTGGCCGGTGTCTTTACGATGGCGGCGGCCGCCGTGCTGATCGGCCAGGTCACCGAACCGTGGCAGCTCTATGCCGCCAATGCGCTGCTCGCGTTCGGCTGGGTCGGCACCAGTCTCGGCATCATCACCAACACGCTCGGGCTCTGGTTCGACAGGAAGCGTGGCATGGCGATCAGCCTGGCGCTGAACGGCGCCAGCTTCGGCGGCATCATCGGCGTGCCGCTGCTGGTGGGGGCGATCGGGTATTTCGGCTTCCCCGGCGCCATGGTCGCCGCCGCGATCGCCATGATCGTGGTGATGGTCCCGATCATCCTGATCTTTGTCGGACGTCCGCCGCTGCATCCGAGCGCCGCGGTCGCCGCCTTGTCCGCGGACGCACCGTCCGCGACGCGGGTGCGGGCGCAGGCGTTCCGCGACATCGGCTTTCTCTCGGTCTCGGCCTCCTTCGCGCTGGTGCTGTTCGCGCAGGTCGGTTTCATCGTCCACCTGATCGCGTTCCTCGATTCGGTGGTGGGCCGGGAGCGCGCCGCATTCGCGGTCGCGCTGATGACCGCGATGGCGGTGGTCGGCCGCGTGCTTTTCTCGTTCGTGATCGACCGACTCAACCAGCGCCTCGCCTCGGCGATCTCGTTCGTCAGCCAGGCCCTGGCACTCCTCGTCATCATCAACCTGCAGAACGACATCGCGCTGATCGCGGCCTGCGCGCTGTTCGGCTTCTCGGTCGGCAATCTGATCACGCTGCCGGCATTGATCGTGCAGCGCGAATTCGCTCCCTCCTCGTTCGGCGTCCTGATCAGCCTGATCACGGCGATCAACCAGGTGACTTACGCGTTCGGCCCCGGTGTCATCGGCCTGCTGCGCGATGCATCGGGAAGTTATGCGCTGCCGTTTTACGGTTGTATCGGGTTGGAATTGGTGGCGGCAGTGCTGATCATGATTCGGGGGCGGCCAAAGGTGTCGTCACCCGGCTTGACCGGGTGACCCAGTATTCCAGAGACGGTCGTGTTCAACCGAGAAGCCGCGGCGTACTGGATCGCCCGGTCAAGCCGGGCGACGACAGTTTTCATTGTTCGCTTCGCTCCGATGTGGAGGGATCAGGTCTCCCTCGCCCGCAACAATTCCTCCAGATCCAACCGTTTCGTGAACATCGCCAGCGATCCGTCTTCCTTGCGCGGCCATTCCGCCTCGGGCCGGTCCCGATACAGCTCGACGCCATTCTCGTCGGGGTCGCGCAGGTACAGCGCCTCGCTGACGCCGTGATCGCTGGCGCCGTCGAGCGCAATGCCGGCCTCGATCAGGCGATGCAACGCATCGGCCAGTGCTGCGCGGGTCGGATACAGGATCGCGGTGTGAAACAGGCCGGTGGTGCCGGGCGGCGGCGGATGGCCGCCCTTGCTCTCCCAGGTGTTGAGGCCGATGTGGTGATGATAGCCGCCGGCCGCAATGAACGCCGCGCCCGAACTCAGCCGCTGCGTCACCTGAAAGCCGAGCACGCCGCAGTAAAACGCCAGCGCGCGATCGAGATCGGCGACCTTGAGATGAACATGCCCGATCCTTGTGCCGGCGATGATGGGGGGATTGTCGGGCATATGTATTCTCCGCTTGAGGTATTCGTGCCCCGGACGCAGCGCAGCGCACTCGGGATCGCGCGTAGCGCGACTCCGGCGGTGCGCTGCTGAGCCGGGGCCCATGTTCTCGCGCGCATGCATGGGTCCCGGCTCTGCGGAGCAGCGTAAAGGACGCTGCACCGCGTCCGGGACACGAGTGCGTGATTCCTCTCACACCAGCTCCGACACTTCCCCATCCGGCAACCCGAACTCGAACGTGTTCAGCGTCATCGCCACCAGCGTGTAATAGCCGCACAGTCCGATGATTTCGACGATGCCGCGCTCGCTGAGAACCGTTACAGCCTCCGCGTACAGCCCCTTGGGAACGCCGTGGCCTTCATGCAGCGACTTCGCCACGTCGTAGATCATCTGCCCCTTGGGATCGTCGAAGGTGGGCGTGCGGCGGTCGCGGATGTCCTCGATGATCTTCAGGTCCATGCCCCCCTTCAGCGCCAGCCGCTTGTGGGCAAACCATTCGTAATGCGAGGTCCAGTGCCGGGCGGTGACCAGGATCGCGATCTCGGACAGTTTGGCCGGAAAAATCGTGTTGTAGCGCATCACCTCGCCGAGCCGGGTGGCGTGCCGGGCCATTTCGGGACTGTTGAGCCAGGCCATCATCGGCGCCGGCGGGGCGCCGCGCTTGCCGGCGATCGACTCGTCATAGGTTTGTTTCTGGTCCGCGTTCATTTCGCCAGGCGAAAGCAACTTCAGCCGCATCTCGGTTTCCCCTTGTTTTTCAATCGTTGCGCGCGCCTGCGACGCCGGACCGCACAGCCCCATCATATTCCGCATCACGAACGGGTGCGCCAGAGATATATTGAATTCCGCGATGCGACGGCTAAGGTCGATCCAACATCTCCAAATGGAAACGCCTGACATGTCCGATCTGGAAAAATTCCGCAGTGAGACCCGTGCCTGGTTGCAAGCGAACTGTCCGCCGGAAATGCGCAAGCCGATGACCTCGGACGACGACACCTTCTGGGGCGGCCGCAATACCAAATTTTCCTCCGAGCCGCAGCGCGTCTGGTTCGAGCGGATGCGCGACAAGGGCTGGACCGTGCCGGATTGGCCGCGGGAATATGGCGGCGGCGGACTCGATCCCGCCGAGCACAAGGTCCTGCGCGCGGAGATGGCGGCGATGGGTGCCCGTTCGCCGCTGTCGAGTTTCGGGATCTGGATGCTCGGGCCGGCGCTGTTGAAATACGGCACCGAGGCGCAGAAGCAGGAGCATCTGCCGAAGATCGCCGCCGGCCTGATCCGCTGGTGCCAGGGCTATTCCGAACCCAACGCCGGCTCCGACCTCGCCTCGCTGCAGACCCGCGCCGAAAGCGACGGCGACGATTACCTCATCACCGGCCAGAAGATCTGGACCTCCTACGCCAACTACGCCGACTGGATTTTCTGCCTGGTGCGCACCGACGCGACCGCGAAGAAGCATGACGGCATCAGTTTCATCCTGTTCGACATGGCCTCGAAGGGCGTCTCGACCAAGCCGATCCTGCTGATCTCGGGCTATTCGCCGTTCTGCGAAACTTTCTTCGATAATGTGCGGGTCCCGAAGTCGCACGTGGTCGGCACCGTCAACCGCGGCTGGGACGTGGCAAAGTATCTGCTGCAACATGAGCGCGCGATGATCTCGGGCATGGGTGAGCGCGGCGTCGGCCGGCCGCTCGGCCAGGTCGCTGCCGATTCGGTCGGGAGCGACGAGCAGGGCCGGCTGGAAGATCCGATGCTGCGCGGCCAGATCGCGACCTTCGAGATCGACGAGGCGGCACTGTCAGCCGCCGCCGAGCGCGCGGTCGATCTGGCCAAGGCGGGGCAGGCGCATCCGGCGTTTTCCTCGGCGATGAAATATTACGGCACCGAGCTGAACAAGCGTCGCCACGAGATCCTGATGTCGGCCGGCGGCGTCGACGCGCTGGAGTGGGAAAGCGAGCGCTCCAGGGGCGGCGCCCGACCGCGCGCCTGGCTGCGCACCAAGGCCAACTCGATCGAGGGCGGCACGTCGGAAGTGATGCTCGGCATCGTCGCCAAGCGCATTCTGGATCTGCCGGGGGCGTAGCACACTCCTCATCCTGAGGAGCGGCCTCTTCGCCGCGTCTCGAAGGATGGGCCACGGGCTCTCATGGTTCGAGACGGCGCAAGGGCGCCTCCTCACCATGAGGGATCAAACAAGGCAAATTAGTCGAACATCAACGCACCGGAATCCCCCTCATGGCACTCGTCCTCAACCAAGAACAATCGATGCTGCGCGACAGCGCGCGGGGTTTCATCAGCGACAAGGCGCCGGTGTCGCATCTGCGGCAGCTGCGCGATGCCAGGGACGCGACGGGCTTTTCCCGCGAGCTGTGGAAAGGCTTTGCCGAGATGGGATTTTCCGGCCTGCTGGTGCCGGAAGCGTTCGGCGGCAGCGGGCTCGGCTGCGTCGAGGCCGGCATCGTGATGGAGGAAATCGGCTGCACCCTGATGCCGTCGCCGTATCTGGCGACATCCGTGCTCGCGGCGTCGGCGCTGTCGCGCGGCGGCAGCGACGCCCAGAAGTCGCAATATCTGCCGAAAATATCCGATGGTTCGCTGCTGGCCGCGCTGGCGATCGACGAGGGCGCCAAGCATCGTCCGCTGATGACCAAACTGCAGGCGGTGCGCTCCGGTAACGGATTCAAGCTCTCGGGCGACAAGGCCTTCGTGGTCGACGGCCACACGGCGGATCTGTTGATCGTGGCGGCGCGCAGCGCGGGCTCGGCCGGCGAGCGCGACGGGCTGACGCTGTTCCTGGTCGATCCCAAAGCAAAGGGAATTGCGATCGAGCGCACCGCGATGGTCGATGCGCACAATGCCGCGCGCATCGTGTTCGACAATGCCGAAGTCAATGCCGACGGCGTGCTCGGCGAGGTCGATCAGGGTTTTGCCTTGCTGGAAGGCGTGCTCAATATCGGCCGCGCCGCGGTGGCGTCCGAGATGGTGGGGCTCAGCGAGGAAGTGTTCGGCCGCACCGTCACCTATCTCAAGGAGCGCAAGCAGTTCGGAAAACTGATCGGTGAATTCCAGGCGCTGCAGCACCGCGCCGCCCAGCTCTATGTCGACATCGAGATCACCCGCGCCGCGGTGCTGAAGGCGCTGCAGACGCTGGATGCGAGTTTCGACAAGGCCGGCGCCGCGGTGGCCGTGGCGAAGGCCCGCGCCGGCACCACCGCGACACTGGCGGTGCAGGAAGGCGTCCAGATGCATGGCGGCATGGGCATGACCGACCAGTTCGACATCGGATTCTTCATGAAGCGCGCGCGGGTCTGCCAGGAATTGTTCGGTGACAGCAATTTCCACGCCGATCAATTGGCGCGGATGAAGAGTTATTGAGGCTCCGCTCCCTCAGCCGTCATTGCGAGCCAACGGGTCGCGCGAATGCGCGCCCGATGACAGGCTCCGCGAAGCAATCCATCTTTCTTTGCGCGGCAACATGGATTGCTTCGTCGCAAGCGCTCCTCGCAATGACGAAAGGCTGCAAGCGGCGCATCACAACAGGTCGTCATCGCCCGCTTTCGCGGGCGATGACGCGTTGGAGGATGGCGCCGCCGGTGGCTCCGTCCCGCAAGCTTACCGGATCGGCGGGGCGTACTGGATGCCGCCGGCGCTCCAGAGCTGGTTCAGCCCGCGCGGAATCTTGAGTTTCGACTCCTCGCCGACATTGCGCTCATAGACCTCGCCGTAATTGCCGACGTGGCGGATGATGCGCGCGGCCCAGTCCTTGGACAGGCCGAGCACCTCGCCGTAAGCGCCCTCGGTGCCGACCAGCCGCATCACGTCGGGCTTCTTCGACTTCAGCGCCTCGTCGATGTTCTTCGAGGTAATGCCGAGTTCCTCGGCATTGATCATCGCATACAGCGACCATTTCACGATCATCATCCAGTCGTCGTCACGCTGCCGCACCACGGGTGCCAGCGGTTCCTTGGAGATGACGTCGGGCAGGATGACGTGGTCGCCTGGTTTGCCGAGGTTCAGCCGCAGCGCGTAGAGCTGGGAGATGTCGGCGGTGAAGGTGTCGCATTGGCCGGAGCTGTAGGCCTTGAAGACGTCGTCGAACTTGTCGAACTTCATCTCCGTGTATTTCATGTTGTTGGTACGGAAATAGTCGGCGAGGTTGAGCTGCGTCGTGGTTCCGCCCTGTACGCAAACCTTGCTGCCGTCGAGCTCCAGGCCAGAGTCGATCTTGCGCGCCGCGGGCAGCATGAACCCTCCGCCGTCATAATAGGCGACGGCCGGGAAATAGAGCTCGAAGTTGGTCTCGCGCGACATACTCCAGGTCGAATTGCGCGACAGAATATCCACCTTGCGGCTCTGCAGCTCCCTGAAGCGCTCATTGGCGTCGAGCGGTACGAATTTTATCTTCTTGGGATCGTCGAAGATGGCGGCCGCCACGGCGCGGCAGAAGTCGACGTCGAAGCCGGCCCAGTTGCCCTTGTCGTCCGGCATCGAGAAGCCGGGGAGGCTGGCATTGACGCCGCACAGCACTTCGCCGCGCCGGATCGTCCGCTTCAGGGTCTTGGTGTCGTAGCGTTCGTAGGTAATGGCGGCAGCCGCGATCGCTATTGCGACCGCCAATCCAATCAGCAGGCCGCCTCGAAATGTGCGAAACATTTTTTCTCACCAATGCCAGGGAAAGGGAAAGGAAAAGCCGTGAAACCAGACGGCAGCGATCAGAGTTCCGGCTTCTGCCGGATGATCACCTTGGTGCCGACCGGAACGCGCTCATAGAGGTCGGCGACGTCGGCATTGACCAGCCGGAAGCAGCCGGACGAAACCGCGGTGCCGATCGTATCCGGCCGGTTGGTGCCATGGATGCGGTAGACCGTGGTGCCGAGGTACATGGCGCGGGCGCCGAGCGGATTGCCGGGTCCGCCGGCCATGAAGCGCGGCAGATAGGGCTGGCGCTGGATCATCTCCGGCGGCGGCGTCCAGTCCGGCCACTCCGCCTTTTTGGTGATGTTGACCAGGCCCTGCCACTGGAATCCGTCGCGGCCGACGCCGATGCCATAGCGCAGCGCGCGGCCGCCGCCCTGGACCAGAAAGAGATGGCGATCCTTCGTTGAAATGATGATGGTGCCCGGCGGCTCGGAGGTGCGGTACAGCACCGCTGTTTTCCTGAACTGGGGATCGAGCTCCACGCTGTCATCGGCAATCAGTCCCGGCTGGTCGCCGACATCGGGCTTTTGCGCAAAACTCTGCGAGGCCGAAAGCAGCAGTCCGGCCGCGGCGGCCATGGTCCAGATCACGTGGCGAAACTTCGTCATGTTGAGTTCTCCCGGTGGCGGCTTCGCCAAGTGATGGAACCATCAAATCTCAGTGGCAACTTGATGGCAAGTTTTGGGCGGGCACCACCCCATATGCTTGGCATTTCAGGCGTTCTTCCCGATAAAAACCTCAGTGTCGCCAAACGCTTCGTTACTGTGCATGGGGTTGTTTTCGACGTTTTTGGTTCTTGCCGCGCCGGAGTTCGGCAGATCTGCCTTATTTCGGCGCGATCCACAGCCGCAGGCCGTACGAGACCAGGGTCACAGCCCCGACCCCGCCGAGCCAGAGCGCCGCAAACCACAACAAGCGTTGCGCCAGCGGCCGGGGATTTGGTTTGATCTGCGTCAATGGTACCCGCTCCCGGCCTCTACCTTGCCGCGGAAGACATAATAGGCCCAGCCGGTGTAGCCGAGAATCAACGGTATCAGCACGGCGACGCCGAACAGCATGAAGATCTGGCTGTTCTCGGGCGAAGCCGCCTGCCAGATGGTGATGCTCTGCGGTACGATATACGGCCACATGCTGATGCCGAGTCCGGCATAGGACAGCGCGAACAGCGTCAACGTCAGGAAGAATGGCTGGTAATCCCGTTTCCTGGCAAGGCTGCGCAGCAGCAGCGCGGTGACGACCGCGACCGCGATCGGCACCGGCGCCGTCAGGACGATACCCGGCCAGGAGAACCAGCGCTGGGTATACTGGATGTGCAGGAACGGCGTGGCGATGCTGACCGCGCCGATGGCGCCGATCATCGCGAACAGCAAAAACCAGCTGAGATGATAGGCCTTGTCGCGCAGCGGCCCGTCGGTCTTCATGACTAGCCAGGTCGCGCCCAACAGCGCGTAGCCGATCACCACCGCGATGCCGGTCAGGATGCTGAACGGCGTCAGCCAGTCCCACCAGCCGCCGGCATAATGCCGCGCCTCGACATGGACACCCTGCAGGATGGCGCCGAGTGCCACGCCCTGCGCCAGCGCCGCCAGCAGCGATCCCGAGAAGAACGGGATGTCCCAGCGGTTGCGCTCGCTCGGCCTGGTCCGCCAGCGAAACTCAAAGGCGACGCCGCGAAAGATCAGGCCGATCAGCATCGCGATCATCGGGGTGTACAGCGCCGGCATCAGCACCGCATACGCCAGCGGAAACGCCGCCATCAGGCCGCCGCCGCCGAGCACCAGCCAGGTTTCGTTGCCGTCCCACACCGGCGCCACGCTGTTCATGATGACGTCGCGGTCGGATTTCTTGGGAAACAGCGGAAACAGAATGCCGAGGCCGAGGTCGAACCCGTCCATGACGACATAGACGAAGACGGCAAAGGCGATGATGAAGGCCCAGACGGTGGCGATGTCGATGGCGGCGGTCATCATGCGCGCCCCTGTGCGGGCGTGATGCCGGCGGCGCGCGCCGGGGTATCGCCGCTCGGTCCCTGTTCGCCGTGGTGCGGCGCCGCCGCCATCATCCGGAGCATGTAGATCACGCCGGCGCCGAACACCGCGAAATAGACCATGATGAAGGCGATCAGCGACGAGGCGACCGCGGGCGCTGCCAGCGGCGAGGCGGAATCAACCGTCCGCAGCAGCCCGTACACCGTGAAGGGCTGGCGTCCGGTCTCGGTGGTGATCCAGCCCGCCAGCACCGCGATGAAGCCGGAAGGCGCCATGGCGATCGCGAACATCAGCAGCAATCGCGAATGATAGAGCGTGCCGCGCCAGCGCGCCCACAGGCTGAGCAGGCCGAGTCCCAGCATCAACAATCCCATGCCGACCATGATCCGGAACGACCAGAAGGTGATGGCCACCGGCGGCCAGTTTTCGCGCGGCACGGTGTCGAGGCCGGCCATTGGCGCATCGAGCGAATGTTTCAGGACCAGCGACCCCAGTTTCGGCACTTCGATGGCATATTTCACCTTGCCGGCGGCCTGGTCCGGCCAGCCGAACAGGATCAGCGGCGCGCCGTGCGGGTGGCTGTGGAAATGGCCTTCCATCGCCATGATTTTCACGGGCTGGTGCTCCAGCGTGTTGAGGCCGTGCTGGTCGCCGGCAAAAATCTGGATCGGCGCCACTAGGGTGGCCATCCACATCGCCATCGAAAACATCACGCGGGGTCCGGCGAGATGCGGGTCGCGCAGCAAATGAAACGCGCCGACCGCGCCGACCACCAGCGCGGTGGTCAGATACGCCGCCAGCACCATATGGACGAGGCGATAGGGAAACGACGGGTTGAAAATCACCTTGAACCAGTCGGCGGCGATGAACTGTCCGTCGGCATTGATGGCGTAGCCGGCCGGCGTCTGCATCCAGGAATTGGCCGACAGGATCCAGAACGCCGAGATCAGGGTGCCCACGGCAACCATCAGGGTGGCGAGGAAATGCAGGCGGTGGCCGACCCGCTCGAGGCCGAACAGCATGACGCCGAGAAACCCGGCCTCGAGGAAGAAGGCGGTCAGCACCTCGTAGGCCATCAGGGGGCCGATCACGGGGCCGGTCTTGTCGGAGAACGCCGACCAGTTGGTGCCGAACTGGTAGGACATCACGATGCCCGACACCACGCCCATGCCGAAGGCGACAGCGAAGATTTTCAGCCAGTAATTGAACAGGTTGATGAAGACCTCGCGCCCGGTCCACAGCCAGAGCGCCTCCAGCACCGCGAGATAGCTGGCCAGCCCAATCGAGAAGGCGGGGAACACGATGTGAAACGACATCGTGAAGGCGAACTGCGCCCGCGCCAGTACCACGGCATCCCAGCCCTCGAACATCGGCACCATCCGTCAAGGTTGGATCGTGCCGTCTGGATACCATGCAATGCGGCTTGCGGATATCGCGAACGAACGAATGGCAGGTTCCCGCGCGGCGCCCTTGTATGGCGCCGCTTTCTGCAGGCTCGATCAGCCGCTGGCGTTCAGCAAACGCGCGACGGTGCGGTCGATCTGCTCGTACTGGCCTTCGCCGGCGTGCTGGAACACGATTTTGCCGTTCTGGTCGATGATGTATTGCGCCGGCCAATACTGGTTGCGCCACGCGTTCCAGGTCTTCGAATCATTGTCCTGCGCCACCGGATAGGTGATGCCGTGCCGCTTCAGGGCGGCCTGCACGTTGGACGCCGATCGCTCGAACGGGAACTCCGGGGTGTGGACGCCGACCACGACGAGGCCGCGATCCCGGTACTTCTCATTGAGCGCGACCACGTGCGGCAGCGCGTTGATGCAGTTGACGCAGCCATAGGTCCAGAAATTGACCAGCACCACCTTGCCGCGCAGGTCCGCGACCTTGAGCGGCGCGGAATTGAACCATTTGCCGATGCCGGTAAAGTCGGGGGCTGCGCCTGGTACCGCTGCGACTGCGAAGGGAGCCGTGGTATCGCGCGCGGCCTCGCCGGCGATGCCGAGACTGGCGGCGCCGATCAGGCCAAGGGCAAACACGGAAGCGGTGGCTGCGAGCAAACGTTTTGTCATGGAACACTCCATTCGGGGGTGAGCTTGGGTTTCTGGGATTAGAGGCCGAGCTGGCCGTTCGGATAAAATCCGGTCAGCCATGCCAGGATCAGCGTGTCGTATTGAAACCAGGAGGCGACCGCGAAGGCGATCACGATGGCGCCGAAGCCCTGCTGCAGTCTGGGGGAGATCGCGGCGACGCGGCGGACGCGGGTGGTGACGGCCTGGCCGCCATAGGCGATCGCCAGCATCGGGATCGCAGCACCCATGGCGTAAACCACCAGCAGCACGCTCGCCCATGCGGTGTCGGTGGAGGTCGCAACCACGGTCAGGATCGAGCCCAGTACCGGCCCGGCGCAGGGCGTCCAGACCAGGCCGAGCGTGGTGCCCAGCACAAAACCGCCGAGATTGCCCTCGAGATTTCCTTTGCGCGACGCGCTGCCGACGGGACCTGACCCGATCAGCCCGTTGAGGCGGATCGACAGCCATTCGAACGGCTTGGGCCAGATCATCAAAAGCCCGAAGCCGAGCAGCAGCACGGTCGCGGCGGTGCGCAGGCTGTTGGGATCGAAGTCGAAGATGCGGGTGATCGCGCTCAGCGCCAGCGCCGTGGCGGAAAACGACATGACAAAGCCTGCCGCGATCATCGCAGGTCGCACCTTGCCGGTCTGGCCGACCGAAGCGCCAAGCAGGATCGGCAGCATCGGCAGCGTGCAGGGCGCCGCGATGGTGACGATGCCGGCGAGCAATGCGAGAACGAGGTTGAGCATCGAATGAGATTCCATGAACGATCCCCGGGCGCTGGCCTTGCGGCCGTGCGGGGCTTGTCATGGTTCTTCGGGCTGCCGGGCGGGGGCGTTACGTCGGCGGCGCGGCGGCGGCGTCACGTGTTGGTGAGAAAATCGGCGGGTGCAATCCCGGCACCGTCAGCAACCCCCAAATACAGAGCGACCCGGAGGGGGGCATCCCGTCCGGGTCGTTGGAGGTAACTTGGAAGGTAGAAGACTTGGTAGGCTAGAAAAACTCAATTCAGCGGGTGGTCTCGCTGTCGTAGGAGATCACGCAGACCTCCGAGGGATTCTTGTTGCTGCAATCGACCACTTGCTCGCGGACCAGCATCGTTCCGGTGTCGCGCTGGGCGCGGGGGGCGGAGTTCTGGGCGGACAGCGAGGCCAGGGTGCAGACCGCACCGAGCGGGATAATGAAGAGGCGGAAGGAAGGCTTCAGCATGTTCGTTCTCCTGTTCGGCGTTGGCGTTGCGTTGCTGATGATGGGTATAGGGGCTGAGTTTTTCCGGGTGATGTCGTGATTTGTTTCAATTGTTTCGTCGGAAGTAATCTCTTCCGCCGTCCCAAAGCCCGTTTTCAGCCTTGATGCTCCTGTCAACCGGTTGAAATAACTCGATTTTATGCCGCGAGGCTGTCGACGCCGGCGCCCTTAAGCAAGTCTGCAAGCTGTTTGCGGGCATAGAACATCCTGGTCTTCACCGTGCTCTGGGGAATGCCGATGATGGCGCCGGCCTCTTCCACCGACTTCTCATGGTAGTAGACGAGGTTGATGATCTCGCGATGCGCCGGCGACAGTTTGGCGACGCAGGCGCGCAGGATCGCCGAGGTGTTGCTGCGGTCCAGTGAGGCTTCGGGGGTGTCGGCCTGGTCGGCGATTTCGAGCACGTCTTCCTGGTCGATGTCCTCGTGGCGGCGCTGGCGCAGCGCGGTCAGCGCCTTGAAGCGGGCGATCGACAGCAGCCAGGTGGAGACTTGCGAACGGCCCTCGAACTGGGCGGCGGTGCGCCACACGTCGAGGAAAACCTGGCTGACGAGGTCTTCGGCCATGGTGGTGTCCCGCACGATGCGCAGGATGAAGCGGTAAACCCGGACGTTGTGTCGGGAGTAAAGGATATGCATCGCGGTCCGGCCGCCATCGGAGATGCTCTGCAGCAGCATTTCATCCGAGGTCGCCTGGGCGGCAATGATGCCTTGGCGGGCTGCGGCGTTGATGGCTACGACGTTCTGCATGACACGCTCCTGGTATTCGCCATTGGCGGCGTTTCGTTGGAGCGGAGTGATAGTTAACCCCGGTTTCGGGACGTCTGCACGCCAACGGGAAAATGGTTTCATGCGCAGGAGAATTGTTTCGTCGCAGGGGTCGCGACGACACATTCGAGGGCGAAATGTGTACGATTTCAAAAAGCTGGCCCCGAGGGGCATCGCAGGTTGAGGGTGGGGAACGATTCTCGTTCTGCTGCGTATGGATGCTCTTGCGGGGGAAATCGGTGTCGTCCCGGCCTCCGCGCCGGGACCCATAACCACAGGGCGTCGTGTTGCGCGAAGCTGGATCGACAGTCTCGTTTAACGGCTAATAGCGGTGGCTATGGGTCCCGGCTCAAGGCCGGGACGACGTCGAAGGGGATGCTTGGAAGATCACCCCTTCTCGCCGACCGGCGAAAACAGATAGCCGCCGCCGCGGATGGTGCGGATCACCGCCGGCTTGGTCGGATCGATCTCGATCTTGCGCCGGATTCGCATGATGCGCAGGTCCACCGCGCGGTCGAACGCCTCGGCGTCGCGCGCGTTGGCCAGCTCCAGCAGCCGCTCGCGCGACAGTACCCGCTTCGGATTGGCCGCGAACACTTTCAGCAGGCCGAATTCGGAAGCGGTCAGCGGATGCTCGTTGCCCTCGTCGTCGCGCAGCGCCTGCGCCTCGAGATCGAGCCATTTGGTGCCGAACCGCACCAGCTGGTCCTTCGCCTTGGCGCTGGCGGCCTCGGGTGCTGCAGCCGGCGCCCTGGCCGGCGCAGAGCGCCGCAGCACCGAGCGGATCCGCGCCATCAATTCCCTGAGTTCACAGGGTTTGGCGATGTAGTCGTCGGCCCCGAGCTCCAGCCCGACCACGCGGTCGATCGGGCTCGCGGTCGCGGTCAGCATGATGACCGGGACATTGGTGCGCCCCTTGAGGTCGCGGATGATGGAAAGCCCGTCTTCCTCGGGCATGTTGAGATCGAGCACCACGAGGTCGGGCACCGCGATTTCGATCGCCTCACGCAGGGTCTTGCCGCCGTCGCACAGGGTCACGCCGAAGCCGTGCATCTTGAGGTACTCGCCGACCATCTCGCGGGCCGGCGCCTCGTCGTCGACGATGATGATGTGTTGCTGACTCTGGGTCATGACATTTCAGTCGCAGGCAGCGTGACGGTGAAGGTCGACCCCCGTCCGGGTCCGGCGCTGTCGGCGGTCACCTCGCCGCCATGCATGTCGATGATGCGCTTGACGATGGATAGACCCAAGCCGGTCGAGCTTTCGCCGGCGGTGGGTTTGGCCGACAGCCGCTGGAAACGGCCGAACAGGCGGCCGAGGTCTTCCGGCGAGAGACCCGCGCCCTCGTCGGCGATGCGGATGATGGTGCTGTCCTGCTCATGGGTGACCATGACCGTGATCCTGCCGCCGATCGGTGAATATTTGATGGCGTTGCTGACCAGATTGTCGATCGCCTCGCGCATCCGGTCGGTATCGCACATCGTGACGATATTCGGCGGCGCCGACACCATGATGGTCTGCTGCTTGTTGACCGCCAGCGGCTGGTTGGCGTCGGCGACCTCGCTGACCAGAGCGGCGATATCGACCGGCTCGCGCCGGATCGAGATATCGAAGGCATCGGCCATCGCGTCCGAAATCAGGTGGTCGACCATCGAGGTCAGGCGCTTGGTGGCGTCGCGGATGTGTTCGACCTGGGCAGTGATGCTCTCCTTGGAGGAGCCGGCGCCGATCAGTTCGGTCAGCATTTCGGTGCGGCCGAGGATGACGCCGAGCGGATTCTTCAGGTCGTGGGCGACGGTGCCGAGAATTTCGTTCTTGAAGCCGTTGGCGCGCTGCAGCCGCATCCATTGCGACGACAGCCGGCGGTTGGCCTGCATCAGCGCGCGGGTGCGCTGCGCGACGCGGTCCTCGAGCTGGGTGTTGGCCTCGTGCAGCTGCTGGTAGAGAATCACATTGTCGAAAGCGATCGACAGCCGGCTGGAGAAAATCTCGACCAGCGCGCGGTCGGTCTCCGACAGCGGGCGTTCCGCTTGCAGCAGCACCACCACCTCGCGGCCGCTGCCGGTGCGCAGATAGAGCACGCTGCGGTGGTCGGCGAACTCGTTCTTGCGGCGATGGAAGGCCGCTTCCACCATCTGCCGCAGGTCCGGATCGAGCGATTTCGATCCGGTGGTGCCGATGAACCGGCTGTAGCAACCGGAGCCCGCGAGCACCGAGAAGTCGTTGCCGGCGCTGCTGCCGTCGTCGCGCAGCACCAGGATGCCGGCGCAATCGACATTGAGCAGCGAGGCGAGCTGGGTCAGCACGCCCTCGGCGAGCCGCTGCATCGACTTGAAGTCGTACAGGGTAGAGGCGGCATCGATGATGATTTCGAGCCCGCGCCGGGTCTGCACCATGCGCTCGAGCTGCTGATAGCTGCGCAAGGCCGCGGTCAGCGAGGTGAACAGCTTGTCGGCGGTCAGCTCCGTCTTCGCCTTGTAGTCGTTGATGTCGTACTGGACGATGACGCGCCGCTCCGGCGCCTGGCCGGGCTGTCCGGTGCGCAGGATGATGCGGACGGTCTCGTTCTTGATCTCGTTGCGGATATATTCGACGAGGTCGAGGCCGGCGGCGTCGGTTTCCATGATGACGTCGAGCAGCACGGCGGCGATATCGGGATGCGCCTGCATCAGCTTGCGGCCCTCGGCCGCCGAATAGGCCGACAGGATCTCCAGGGTCTGGCCGTTGAGATTGTAGTCGCTGAGCGCGAACCGCGTGCCTTCATGCACGGCCTGGTCGTCGTCGATCACGGCGACTTTCCATTTACGCGCAGTCGAGGCTACCGGAGCGGTTCCGGAATCGTCGATCAGGTGGAGGACATCGTCCTGTTCGGCCATTGCGGAATCCCGTCACTTGCTTGTTCTGTGGTCGCGGAACCGCCCTTGGCGGCCCGCGGCATAATAATGCGAAATGTGGTGCCTTGTCCCAGCCTTGAATCCAGCATCATCCGGCCCCCGAGCTGCTGGGTAACCAGATTATAGACGATGTGCAGGCCCAATCCGGTGCCGCCCTCGTTGCGGCGGGTGGTAAAGAACGGGTCGAACGCCTGCCGCTGCACGTCCGGCGTCATTCCGGCCCCGTTATCGGCGAAAATGATTTCGACATCGTCACTGCCGCGCGGCCGCGCCGAAATCGAGATGTTGCCGCTGCGGCCGTCGGCAAAGGCGTGATTGGCGGCGTTGAGGAAAAGATTGGTCAGAATCTGGCCATACGAGCCCGGATAGCCGTCGATCACGAGACCCTCCGGCACGTCGACCGACAGCGTGATCGCGGATCGCTTCAGCACTGGCCTCAGACTCGCGATGATCTGGTCGGTCGCCTCCGACAGGCTGAACTGGCGGCGTTCGGCATGCGAGCGGTCCACCGCGACCTGTTTGAAGGACTGGATCAGTTCGCCGGCGCGATGCAGGTTCGCCACCAGCTGACTTGCCGCGTCGCGGGACGAGCGGACGAATTCCTCGAGCTGCGACTTGCGCAGCTGGCCGTCGGATTTCAGCTCGGCCTCGAACATTTCGGCGCGGCGCGCGAAACTGGACGCCACCGTCAGGCTGATGCCGATCGGATTGTTGACCTCGTGGGCGACACCGGCGACCAGGCCGCCGAGCGCCGCCAGCCGTTCGGCGTCGATCAGGTTCTGCTGGGCGGCGTTGAGTTCGAGCAGGGCGCCCTCGGCCTTTTCCTTCGAGGTGCGCAGTTCGTCCTCGGTTTCGCGCTTGGCGATGGCGTTTTCGCGGAACACCTCGACCGCGCGCGCCATCGCGCCCACCTCGTCCTTGGCATTGGTGCCCTGCACGCGCCGGTCGTAGTCGCCTGTCGTGATGGCGTGCATCGACGCCATGATCTGCTGCAGCGGCAGCCGGATCGAGAGCGCGATGATGACGCCGGCGGTGAGGATGATGCCGAGAAAGATCACGGCGATCGACAGCACCTTGCGGGAGATGCTGGTCAGCGTGCGGTCGAAGGTGGCCTGCGCCTTCTGCTCGCGCTGGCGCATCTTGACCGACAGATTGTCGATCGCGCCGATCGCTTCGGCCTGGCTGGCGTCGATGGTGTTGCGCAACAGCTCGGTCCGGCTCGCCAGTTGCTCCGACAGTTTGGCAAAGCCCTCGCGCAGCGCCAACGTTCGTGCCTTCAGCCGCTGCAACGCCATGCGCTGCAGGTCGTTTTCGGCCAGTTCGGACATCTCCGGGATGGTTTTTTCGATGGTCTCGGTATTCCTGCGGGCGTCCTCGGCCGACGCCGTCGCCAGCGACAGATAATAGGCGTTGGCAGCGACCAGCATCGCGGTGAACGCCTCGCGGGATTTGCCCAGCGAAGGCCAGATCAGGGCCTCGCGGCGCCCGGTGGCGCCTTCGATGATCGAATACAGCCCCGCCATGTCCTTGGCCGGAGCCAGCACCTGTTCCTGGTAGGTTTTCGTGATGGTGGCCTGCACCGCGCGCAGCTCGCCGAAGCCGTTGAGGAATTTATCGGTGACGCGCTCGAGTTCGGCGACCGACCCCGACAGCATCGGGTCGGTCGATGCGCGCGTGGTCAGCGTGCCCAGCACCGCCTCGCGCAGCAGCAGGATCTCGGCGAACAGCTCCGGGCTCGGCTGATTGATGTAGCGATGGATCAGGTTCTGCAGCCGGCTGGTTTCGCTTTCCAGCAGCGCCAGGATCTTGTCGGATTCCCGCACCTGCCGCACGTCGTCCCAGGCCGAACCGAGCACCTGGGCGCCGTTCCAGATCATGCCGGCGAGCACCACGACCACGGCCGAATTCAGCGCGGCAATCGACAGGATGCGCCAGCGGATCGGCACCGCGCGGACCAGCCCGACGATCCGGGCACGGCCCCGCGCGGCGAGACCCGCGGGCCGTTCCATGGTTTCGTCGTGCCGCGGCAATGCCAAGGCTAATTCACTCCACCTTGCGAATTCGTCAGATCAGCCGCGCCACCGTGCCATCGCGCGGCATTTTTTGCGTCGATTCCAGCCATCGCGGCTTCGAACCGGACGCCGCTGTAATCTATTGCAGAGTTTCGATGGTGCAAAAATGCAGCGGCATTGGCCAACACATCGGCCGTCACGCAGGTCCCGATTAGGGCTGCAGCCACATTGCTGCGATTGAGGTCTTCGGCCGTTGAACCGGCGGCGCGAAATTCCCGCGCCACGGCACTCGTCGAGACCGCCGTCAGCGACAGCGTGACAACGAGTGTTACGGTCCGCGAAAGGCCGGCGCGGCTGTACACAGGCAAAACTCATCCCCTTGTGATGATGTCGGCGGTGGGCAAGAAAGGTTCAACCCATTTAGCAGATACCGCCGAAGGATGGCTATCCTGCCAGCGCCACGGAGGGCGTCAATGGTGCGCTGCCATCCTTCGAGACGGCCACTTCGTGGTCTACTCCAGCGACAACGGCGAAGCCGTTGCGCGGGGATGAGGTTAACTTGTTGAAACACAACAACCTCATGCTGAGGAGCGAGCGTCGCGAGCGTCTCGAAGCATGGGTAGCAAGCGACTCACCGATCTTGCATCGTCGGTACTGGCCGGTCGCCGCCGGAAAGCGGGATCGAAACGATGCGAGGGGACATGCCCTATCAAAGCTCATGCCGGCCGATGAGTCCAATCGTCACAGGGTGAGGCGGTTCGAACCCGAAAAAGGCACAGCACTGCAGTGCACCGTCGCGTGGCCTTGCAACGGCAAATCATCTCATCGTCCGCATCAACTTCCGTGTTTCACCCAACAAATCCCGAATCTGCCGGCGTTCGGCAATCGCGTCGCTGGTAAAAAGGCCGTGCCGGCGCGCATTGCGGTTTCCTTTCTGTCCGCCCGAGCCTCTCCCGCCGCCGTGCATGCGGCAGCGCGACTTGCCGCGCACCGCCGCCGAGCGGCACGACCCGCCCGAGCGTGTTTTGGCGCCGCAACGTGGGCTCATCAGCAATTGACGCGTTTTTGGCGCGGGGTTGCTCATGCTTCTGCGCTCCGCTCGTGGTTTGTCGCAGTCCGGCAATCGCGCATGATCATCCGGTGCGGCAGGGGCGGTTCAACTTCGATGTCAGGGTTTTGGCGTTTGATCGCGGCCGAACGGCACCATTGCAGGCTATGAGCGGTTCGAAATTGCCGGATGTTGTAATTGTGCCGGTGATTTGCCCGACGTGTCAAAATGTTTTTCGGCGAGCAGGTCCATGGCACCGCCCTCGTATGTTTGCATGGGCTCGTTTTCAAGTTTTTTGATTGGCCCCGTCAATGCTGCGCTGCGCTGGACCTTTTGCGGATTGAAACCGCAGGCTCAGGGCCCTATTGAAGGCCGTCATGCGCGAGAGCGGCGTTTCGGCCGCCACAGATCAGATTGGTTATATGGTGAATTCGGCTCTGAGATTTTTGCGGCTCGCGGCCGTTGCCGCAATGGTCGCACTGGCGTCTCCGGCATGGGCGGTCACCGAGATCATGTGGTGGCACGCGATGTCGGGCGAACTCGGCCGGCAGCTGGAGAAGCTGGCGTCGGATTTCAACGCATCGCAATCCGAATACCGGATCGTGCCGAGCTACAAGGGAAATTACACCGAAACCGTCACCGCGGCGATCTTTGCGTTTCGCTCGCGCAGCCAGCCCGCCATCGTTCAGGTCAACGAAATCGCCACCGCGACCATGATGGCTGCGAAAGGCGCGATCTATCCGGTGTACGAGCTGATGCGAAACGAGTCCGAGGCGTTCTCGCCGGCCGCCTATCTTCCGGCGGTGACCGGCTATTACTCCGACGTCGCCGGCAACATGCTGTCGTTCCCGTTCAACGCCTCGACGCCGATCCTTTATTACAACAAGGACCTGTTCCGCGCCGCCGGCCTCGATCCCGAAGTGCCGCCGAAGACCTGGCCCGAGGTCGGCACAGCCGCGAAAAAACTGCGGGCGTCCGGTGCGGTTTGCGGTTTGACCACATCCTGGCCGTCCTGGATCAACGTCGAGAATTTTTCCGCATTCCACAATCTGCCGATTTCCACCAGGGCCAATGGCTTCGGCGGTCTCGATGCCGAACTCAATTTCAACAATCCGGTGATGGTGCGCCATGTCGCGCAACTGACGGAATGGCAGGCCACCAAGGTGTTCGATTACAGCGGCCGGGCGCAAACCGCGGAGCCGCGCTTTCAGAAGGGCGAATGCGGCATCTTCCTGGGGTCGTCGGCGACGCGCGCGGACATCAAGGCCAATTCGAAATTCGAGGTGGGCTACGGCATGCTGCCGTACTGGCCCGACGTCGCGGGCGCGCCGCAAAACACCATCATCGGCGGCGCCACCCTGTGGGTGCTGCGGGACCGGCCGCGCGTCGAATACAAGGGCGTCGCGAAATTCTTCGCCTATCTGTCGAAGCCGGAGGTTCAGGCCGCCTGGCACCAGAACACCGGCTATCTGCCGGTGACCCGGGCGGCGTTCGACCTGACCCGCGCGCAGGGTTTTTACGACCGCAATCCGGGTGCGGCGATCTCGATCGAGCAGATGACCTTGAAGCCGCCGACCGAAAATTCGCGCGGCGTACGGCTCGGCTCCTTCGTGCTGGTCCGCGGCGTGATCGAAGACGAACTGGAGCAGGCCTTCAGCGGCAAAAAATCCGCGCAGCAAGCGCTGGATGCCGCCGTCGAGCGCGGCAACCGCCTGCTGCGCCAGTTCGAGCGGGCGAATCCGGACCGGTAGCGGCGATATCCGATGCACGCGCTGCCGAGCCTGACGACGTCAGAGACTTTCCAGGCATGGCGCGCCGACGCCGCGCAATGGTTGTCGGCGGCGCTGGACATTGCGCGCAGCCACGGATTGCCGCATGCGGATGCGCATGTCTTTGCGACCGGGACCAATCTCGTGGTCGGGCTCGACGACCGGCTGATCCTGAAGGTCTTTCCGCCGTTCCTGCGCCACCAGTTCGAATCGGAGCGGATCTCGCTCGCGCAGTTGCGCGGTAGGCTCGGTGTCCCGATTCCGGAAATCGTGCTCGAAGGCGAACGCGACCAATGGCCATATCTGGTCATCACGCGGCTGTCCGGCGTGCTCGGCACGCAGGCGTGGCCTGGATTGCCGGAGGACCAGAAGGAACGCGTGCTGGCTGAGATCGGCGAGACCATCGCGCAGGTGCAGCGCGTTCCGGTCGGCGATCTCGCCCGGATCGAGCCGGGATGGGAGAGGTTCATGGCCCGGCAAATCGATGGTTGCCGGGCGAGGCACCAGCGCCTCGGATTGCCGGAAAAATTTCTCGACGGACTGGACGACTTGCTTGTCGACGCCGAGGCGCTGGTTGCGCTGGACGCGCCGCCGGTGATCCTGACCGGGGAATACATCCCGGAGAATTTCTTGCTGAACTGCGACGACGGAGGCTGGCGGCTTTCGGGGCTGATCGACTTCGGCGATGTGATGACGGGAAGGGGCGAATACGACCTGCTCGGCCCCAGCGCCTTCATGACCGCGGGGATGCCGCGTCGCGTCCGCAGCCTGTTCGAGGGCTACGGCTATTCCCGCGCGGAGTGCGATTTCACTTTGAAGCGCCGGCTGATGGCGCTGCTTCTGCTACATCGCTTCAGCGATCCCGTCAGGCACATCTGTATCGAGGGCTGGCAGCAGAAAGCCAGCGACCTTCTCCAGTTGCAGGAATTGCTCTGGCCGGATCGGTAGGGTGTCATCCCTTCGACTGGATCAATCTGGCCGCGTGGCTGAGCACCCCGACGATCGCCTGGAGACCGGAGCCGCCGCCGCCTCCACCGCCCCAGCCCTCGACATATTTGCCGCCGAGGGCGCGCACCTGGCGCAGGGCGCCTGATATCAGCGCCCGGCATTGCGAGATCGCCGACAGCGCCTGGGCCTTGTTGGTCGCGGCACGTAGTTGCGAGGCGGCGGTTTGCAGCGCGCTGCGGGTCGAACCCATGTTGGCGCTGGATAGTTGGCCGCCCAATTTGTCGACCACATTGGCCACGCAGTCGTAGAGCGCCTTGCCGTTATTGGTGGCGCAGACCGCGAGGCCCCCTCCGGCTGCACCGTCAGCTGCCGCCGCGGCCGCCGCCGCCCCGGCGCCCGCCGCCGCTTCGCGGCTTGAAGAAAGCGATCCGAGCATGACCAGCGCCGCCAACAGCGCCGCTCTGGCCGATGTGGCGAGGATCTTTTCGCCGCGATTCCGTTTTTCAAATGTCTGCGTCACCATTGCGTCACCCCTCGATTTTTGATGCCGGTTCAAATGGAAACTACCCCTTAGACTGGATCAGCTTGGCCGCCCGAGCGAGTACGCCGACAATGGATGTGAGGCCGCTATCGCCCCAGCCGGTGACGAAGGCGTTGTTGGCCGCTTTGACTCTTCGCAAGGCGGCGGAAATGGCGGCCTGGCACTGGCTGATTGCAGAGAGTGCCTGGGCCTTGGAAGTGGCGGCCCGCAGTCTCGAAGCCGCGGTTTGCAGCGACCGCTGGGTTTCCGGAACCTGTGCCCGAGCAACGTCTCCGCTCATGCGATCGAGCACATTGGCGACGCATTCGTAGAGCGCCTTGCCGCTATTGTTGCTGCAGGATGAGAGGCCGGCATTGGCGGTTGCTGAAGCTGCTTCCAATATCGCCGCGGCCGAAGCCTGACGATCCGTAAGAAGGGTACCGGATATGACAAGCGCCAGGAGAACAACGGTCCGGGCGCACAGCGCAACAATCTGTCCACGATATCTTCCATTTGCAAAGGCCTGCAATCGCATCGAACTATCCCCCATGTTTGAAACATATGACATCCGGCAAACCGGACTCGATTACTGGAATCCCGCCGGCGTAACCGAATTGCCCACCGTGAATTCGCACGGCACCGTCGTCATCTTCGGTTCTCCCTTAAGCGCGAACAGCCTCTCCCACCGTGATTTGCGGCACACAACGCCACCGGGGGCGTCCTCGACGATGACAACGGCGTAAAGTCGGTCCCGCTTCTGAAACGCCTTGATGCTGGTGTCCTCGGGAAACGTCTGCAGCAGCGTCAGCACGCCGTGCCCGCTGTCGGTGTCGGCGGCGATCCCGGCGATGCCGGAAATGGTGCGCCATTTGCCGGCCTCGATCGTCGCGCCGATGAAGACGCCTTCGGCGAGGGTGTTCTGCAGAATCTTGTGTTTGAGAAATTCCGGGCCGAGTTCGGGCGCCAGCCGCAATTTGTTCTTCAGGCTCGGCGAATAGAACACCTTGTCGGTACCGCCCTGAAACACGATGGTGGTGCCCTCGGGGCCGCCGGCGAGCAGGTTCTGGAATTCACGCCCGCTCAATATGCCCGCGGCAGCCGGCAGGGCGGGGCATATCAGCGCCGCGAGCGTGATGGCGGTCCGGAAACGCCGGTGGCCGTTGGTTGCGGGCCTGGCCGTGAAGGTTCTGGATGGCATGGCGGCAATTGGAATGTGCACCAAGCGCGCGGGAGCGCCGCTTTGGCAGGAATAATGCGAGGTACAATTTTGAAATCCAAGCATACCGCGGGTTGACCGTCAATTTGATGACGGACCTTCGTTGAAGACAGGCGTCGGGCGTGACAGATTGCGGCGATGCGAATGGGCTTTGTGAAATTGCTGCTGGTTGCCGGGCTGAGCTTGCTCGCGGTCGGGCCGTCATTGGCGGCAGGTGAGTCGCGAAAGACCGTGGCGAAGGCGGCGCCTCGGCTGGCGCTGGTGATCGGCAATGCCAATTACGTCAGGCTCGGCCGGCTGAGCAACCCGGGCAGCGATGCGCGGCTGATCGCCGGGAAGCTGCAGCAACTCGGCTTCGACGTCACCCATGCGGCCGACCGGGACCTCAAGGGCATGACATCAGACGTCGAGGATTTCGCGCGCAAGGTCAGGGAGCACGGGCCGGAGACGGTGGCGGTGGTGTATTACGCCGGCCACGGCGTGGAGAACGATTCCGTCAATTATCTGGTGCCGGTCAACGCCGATATCAAAAAGCGCAGCGATATCGCGCCACAGTCGGTGAGCGTGAAGCGCATCGCCGATCGACTGTCGGCGGCCGGCAACCAGCTCAATATCCTGATCGTCGATGCGTGCCGCGATAATCCGCTCCCGCAAGGTGTGACGGCTTCGGGGACCCTCGGCCTGGTGCCGATGGGGGCGGTCTATGGCGTGTTCATCGCCTCGTCGACCGGATCGGGCAAGATCGCGTTCGACGGCGAGGACGGACACAGTCCCTACACACGGGCGCTCGGCGAAGCCATCACGGCGCCAGGCGAAAAACTGGAAGACGTGTTCAAGAGCGTTCGCCGCCAGGTCCGGCTGTCGACGGGCGAGGCGCAGATTCCCTGGGAATCCACGTCGCTCGAACTCGATTTCTATTTCGTTCCACCGGCACCCCCGCCGAGCCCCGCCGAACAATTGTTCGCAGCCGCGAGCGAGACCGGCAATCTCGCATTATACGATCTCCTGATCGACCGGTTTCCGGCCAGCGCCGAGGCCGCTGCCGCGCGCCCGATCGTCGACAAACTCAGGCAGGCTGCCGCCAGCGAGCCGCCTGCGGCCTCCGCCGCGCTCGTGCTGGCGCGCGCCAGGCAGGCGCGCACGCCGGAAGCGTATGATCTGGTGGCGTCGCTGTTTCCCGATACGACCGAGGCCGAGGAAGCCCGCGCCGCGGCGTCGCGGCTGCGCGAAGCCACCGTGCTCGATAGCGCGGGGCCGACCCATGAAGGCCGTGAGCTCGTCACCCTGATCCAGCAACAACTGGCGCGGCTCGATTGCAGGACGGGAGAGCCGAACGGCGTATTCGAGACGTCAACCATTCAGGGCCTGCGGCGCGCCTCCTTGCTGTCGGACGAGCGCTATCTCTGGTACCGCCCGACCATGGCGGCACTACGCGCGCTTCGGAAGATCGATGCCAATGACGGCTGCGGCCGGCAGAAAACCGTCACCGCCCCGCGCTGCCTGCGGATCAACAATGAGGATTATTGCCAATAGCTGCCGCGCGCCGGCGTCGTGACGGCATCTGCACGATCGAACTACAGCTCGACCATATCGAAATCGCTCTTTGCCGTGCCGCATTCCGGACAGACCCAGTCATCCGGAACGTCGGCCCATCGCGTGCCGGGAGCGAGGCCTTCGTCCGGATCGCCCGCGGCTTCGTCGTAGATGTATCCGCAGGTCCGGCATTGCCATGATTTAAAGGGCTCGGCGTTCATCTGGATCGTCCTTCTTGCGATATGGGAATTTTCCCGGCGAGGCGTCGCTATGCAGCAGGCACGACCGGGGCGGGCGGGAACGTCATCCGGTCGTCGGTTCGGCAATAGCGGTCCGCGAACATGCGCCCGACCGGATGATAGCGGTCCATGTGCACGCGCATGGCGTCGGGATCCCACAATTCGTCGCGGATATGGAAATTGATGCCTTCGCCCATGATGAGCTGGCGGTCGCCGTTCACATCGATGGTCTTCCAGGTCTTGCATTCCATCGACCATGGCGCGTCGGCGAGCCGCGGCACCGCGATTTTGGTCGAGGGCAAAAGTTTCAGGCCGAGATAGCTGGGCTCGCCGATCTCGGGCGGAAAGTCGCCGCTGGAATCGTGCATCGCGCGCGCCAGCGGCTCATCGGTCATGTGGACGACGAATTCCCCTGATCGCTGGATGTTGACCACGGTGTCCTTGACGCGGCCGTCGGGCCGCAAATTGGCGGCGAACATGCAGAGCGGCGGATCCTCGCAGAACACGTTGAAGAAGCTGAACGGCGCGGCGTTGACCACGCCGGTGGGGCCGATGGTGGTGACCCAGGCGATCGGCCGCGGCAACACGAAGGCCGTCAGTACCTTGTAGCGTTCGCGATGTGCGAGTTCGTCAGGTGTATATTGCATGGGTGCATTTCCAGTTTGACCGGATTTCCGGAAAGCCACCTTGTCGTAAAAATGGACGCGGTTCGAGATGGGGCGTCGATTCCCCCTGGTAAACGACGAGTCGGCACTTTTGAGCATTGCCGGCTCCCCGCGGCGGGCCATCCACCCCGCGCCCAACAAACGAGCCTCACAAAATATTTGCATTATTTTTAGGCAACAAAGTCTCTTTGTATGCAAAGCGAGACGCGGTCGAACCACGATGCGCGAAGCCAATTTTGGCCATTAGCTAGCTGAATCATGATCTTAGCTAAGCATTAGCCTTCCATTAAGATTTGGCACGAACCTTGCGATGGTTCCAACGCCGATTTCGTCCGTAGCTTTGGAGCATCACATGAAGCGTCGCGATTTTCTGAAATCCGTCACCGGAGTAGCGGCAGGCGCCATGGTGCCGGCGCCGGCGATCTGGTCCGCCGCCAAGGCCCAGGCCCGCTCCGAGACGCTGCTGATCGTCTCGGAAAGCGGTCCCAACAATCTCGACATCCACGGCGTCGGCACCAACGTGCCCGGCTACGAGGTGTCGTGGAATTGCTACGACCGGCTGATCACCCACGAAATGAAGACCGGTCCGGGCGGCGTGGCGTATTACGACCGCGACAAGTTCAAGCCCGAACTCGCCGAAGACATGAAGGTCGGCGACATGTCGGTGACCTTCAAGCTGAAGAAGAACGCCAAATTTCACGACGGCGCGCCGGTCACGGCGAAGGATGTCAAATGGTCGCTCGACCGCGCGGTCAGCGTCGGCGGCTTCCCGACCTTCCAGATGGGCGCCGGTTCGCTGACCAAGCGCGAGCAGTTCGTCGTGGTCGACGACAACACGGTGCGGATCGACTTCGCCAAGAAGGACCGCCTGACGATTCCCGATCTCGCCGTGATCGTGCCCTGCGTGATCAACTCCGAACTGGTGAAGAAGAACGCCAGCGAGAAAGACCCGTGGGGTCTCGAATATACCAAGCAGCAGACCGCGGGCTCCGGCGCCTACAAGGTGACGAAATGGACCGCCGGCACCGAAGTGATCATGGAGCGCAATGACGACTGGGTCGGTGGCCCCATGCCCAAGGTCAAGCGCGTGATCTGGCGCATGGTGCCGCAGGCCGGCAACCGCCGCGCGCTGCTGGAGCGCGGTGACGCCGACATCTCCTACGATCTGCCCAACAAGGATTTCGTCGAACTGAAGGGCGGCGGCAAGCTCAACATCATGTCGGTTCCGTATTCCAACGGCGTCCAGTACATCGGCATGAACGTCAAGATCCCGCCGTTCGACAATCCGAAGGTGCGCGAGGCGGTGGCCTGCGCGATTCCCTATCAGAAGATCATGGATGCGGTGCTGTTCGGCCTCGGCAAGCCGATGTTCGGCGCGGCCGCCAACGCGCCGACCGAGGTGGCGTGGCCGCAGCCGACCAAATTCGTCACCAACATCGAGAAGGCCAAGGCGCTCTTGGCCGAGGCCGGTTTTCCCAACGGTTTCGAGACCACGCTGTCGTTCGATCTCGGCTTCGCCGGCGTCAACGAGCCGCTCTGCATCCTGGTGCAGGAAAGCCTCGGGCAAATCGGTATCAAGACCACGATCAACAAGATCCCGGGCGCCAACTGGCGCACCGAGCTGAACAAGAAGGCGCTGCCGCTCTACACCAACGTGTTCTCCGGCTGGCTCGATTATCCCGAGTACTTCTTCATCTGGTGCTACGACGGCAAGAATTCGATCTTCAATACCATGAGCTACCAGTCGAAGGAGATGGACGCCTTCATCCATGGCGCCGTCGACGCCGCCGCGATCGGCGACAAGGCTGTTTACGAGAAGGACGTGAAGGGCTTCGTCGACCTGGCGTTCAAGGACATTCCCCGCATTCCGCTCTACCAGCCCTACGTCAACGTCGCGATGCAGAAGAATGTCTCGGGCTACCAGTACTGGTTCCACCGAAGGCTGGATTACCGCGCGCTGGTGAAGGCGTAACGCCACATGCTGACCATGATCGGCAAACGGCTGATGTTCGCGATCCCGAGTCTGATCGGGGTCGTGATCGTCACGTTCCTGCTGACCCGCGCGCTGCCGGGCGATCCCGCGGCGTATTTCGCCGGCCCGGCCGCGACCAAGGAGGCGGTCGAGCAGATCCGCAAGAAACTCGGGCTCGACAAGCCGCTGATCGAGCAGTTCTTCCGCTACACCGCCGATCTCGCGCGCGGCGATTTCGGCAATTCGCTCACCACGGGCCAGCCGGTCGCGACCGAAATCAAGAACCGCCTGCCGGCGTCGGCCGAACTGACGTTGCTCGGTCTCGTGGTGTCGATCGCGATCGCAATTCCGCTCGGCGTGCTCGCGGCGACAAGACCGGGTTCGTGGATCGATCATCTCTGTCGCGTTACCACGACGGCCGGCGTGTCGCTGCCGGTGTTCTTCACCGGCCTCGTGCTGGTCTATGTGTTCTATTTCAGGCTGGGATGGTCGCCGGCGCCACTGGGCCGGCTCGACGTGTTCTACAGCGCGCCGCCGACGGTGACCGGCTTCTATCTGATCGATGCCATCATCGCGCGCGATTTCGAAACGTTTCGTTCGGCGCTGAGCCAGTTGATCCTGCCGGCGGCAACGCTGGCGGTATTCTCGCTGGCGCCGATCGCGCGCATGACGCGGGCCTCGATGCTGGCGGTGCTGTCGTCGGATTTCGTGCGCACCGCGCGCGCCAGCGGGCTGTCGCCGGGCACCGTCATCGTCACCTACGCCTTCCGCAACGCCATGCTGCCGGTCATCACCACGCTCAGCATGGTGTTCTCGTTCCTGCTCGGTGCCAATGTGCTGGTGGAAAAAGTGTTTGCCTGGCCTGGCATCGGCTCCTACGCGGTGGAAGCCCTGATCTCCTCGGACTTCGCGCCGGTGCAGGGTTTTGTCCTCACCATGGCGGTGATGTACGTGCTGCTCAATCTCCTGATCGATGTTCTCTATGGCGTGATCGATCCACGCGTCAGGCTGGAAGGGTGAGGCCAAGAGCATGAGCAGCGTAGCCCCCGCCGTCGAACCCGCTGTCCCCGCGCGCACTTCGGGTCTCGCCTCGATCTTCGAACACACCCGCTATGTGCTCGGCGAGAACCGGGTTACCGCGTTTGCGTTCGGTTTGCTGGTCGTCATCCTGTTCGCGGCGCTGTTCGGTCCCTACGTCGTTCCCTACGATCCGCTGGCGTCGAATACCGCGTCGGCGCTGAAACCGCCGTCGGCGGCGCACTGGTTCGGCACCGACCAGTTGGGCCGCGATATTTTCAGCCGCGTCATCGTGGCGACGCGGCTCGACGTCTTTATCGCGGTGGCATCGGTGGCGCTGGTGTTCCTGATGGGCGGCCTCGCCGGCATCGCCGGGGGCTATTTCGGCGGCTGGACCGACCGCATCGTCGGCCGCATCGCCGATACCATCATGGCGTTCCCGCTGTTCGTGCTGGCAATGGGCATCGTTGCCGCGCTCGGCAACACCGTGCAGAACATCATCATCGCCACCGCGATCGTGAATTTCCCGCTCTACGCCCGCGTCGCCCGCGCCGAGGCCAATGTGCGGCGCGATGCCGGCTTCGTCCAGGCGGCGCGGTTGTCGGGCAACGGCGAATTCCGCATCCTGCTGGTGCACATTTTGCCCAACATCATGCCGATCATGATCGTGCAGATGTCGCTGACCATGGGATACGCCATTCTCAACGCCGCCGGCCTGTCCTTCATCGGCCTCGGCGTACGGCCGCCGACCGCCGAATGGGGCATCATGGTCGCGGAGGGCGCCGGCTTCATGGTCTCGGGCGAATGGTGGATCGCGCTGTTTCCCGGCCTGGCGCTTATGATCGCGGTGTTCTGCTTCAACCTGCTCGGTGACGGCCTGCGCGACATCGTCGATCCGCAGCGGCGAACCTGAGGGATCACACCATGACCGCGCAGCCGCTGCTCGACGTCAATGACCTAACGGTCGAATTCGCCACCCGCCGCGGCATCGTTAAGGCCGTGCAGCACGTCAATATCACCGTGGCAAAGGGCGAGACGCTCGGCGTCGTCGGCGAGTCCGGCTCCGGCAAGTCCGTCACCTCCTACGCGGTGATGCGGATCCTCGATCGCGCCGGCAAGATCGCCGAGGGCTCGGTGATGTTCTCCGGTATCGACGTCAAGAACGCGACCGAAGACCAGATGCGCGATTTGCGCGGCCGCGAAATTTCGATGATCTTCCAGAATCCGCGCGCGGCGCTGAACCCGATCCGGAAAGTGGGCGACCAGATCGAGGACGTGCTGCGCCAGCACGTCCAGGCCGGCGCCAGCGACCGCGGCGAGAAGGCGATCGAGGCACTGGAAGCGGTCAAGATCGCCCGGCCGCGCGAACGCTACCACGCCTATCCGTTCGAATTGTCCGG
Source organism: Bradyrhizobium sp. (assembly GCF_030654605.1). Taxonomy (GTDB): domain Bacteria; phylum Pseudomonadota; class Alphaproteobacteria; order Rhizobiales; family Xanthobacteraceae; genus Bradyrhizobium. The sequence continues at coordinate 19,500 of NZ_JAURXB010000065.1, read as the reverse complement.
CGGCATGTGCCAACGCGTGGTGATCGCGCTGGCGCTGGCCTGCAATCCGCAGCTATTGATCGCGGACGAGCCGACCACCGGTCTCGACGTCACCACGCAGAAGGCGGTGATGGACCTGATCGTCGAGTTGACCCGAAGCCGGGGCATGTCGACGATCCTGATCACCCACGATCTCGGCCTGGCCGCCGCCTATTGCGACCGCGTGGTGGTGATGGAAAAGGGCCACGTGGTCGAGACCGCGTTGTCGGCCGATATCTTTGCCAATCCCCAGCACGCCTACACCAGGAAGCTGATGCGCGCGACGCCGCGGGTCGGCGTCTCCCTGCGCGATCTGCTGCCGGAGGAGGAGGCGGCGAAGCTGGCTCCTTTAACCTCTCCCCGCTCGCGGGGAGAGGTCGACGCGCGAAGCGCGGCGGGTGAGGGGGACTCTCCAGGCACCGCGCTCGCTGGAACTCCCCCTCACCCCGACCCTCTCCCCGCAAGCGGGGAGAGGGAGAAGAGGCCCGGGGGTGACGATATTACAAAACCCCTGCTTCTCGTCGAAAAACTCGTGAAGGAATATCCGCGCCAGGGTGCCACGGCGACGCTGGCAAAGCTGTTCTCGCGCAAGCCGCCTGTCGAGCTCGAAAAATTCCGCGCGGTCGACGGCATCAGCTTCTCCGTCGGCCATGGCGAGAGCGTCGGGCTGGTCGGGGAATCCGGCTGCGGCAAATCCACCACGTCGATGATGGTGATGCGGCTATTGGACCAGACCTCGGGCCGCATCCAGTTCGACGGCGACGAGATCGGCGCGATCCTGCCCAATGCGTTTGCGCGGCTACCGCTGCGCAAGAGCATCCAGATGGTGTTCCAGGACCCGACCGACAGCCTCAATCCGCGCTTCACCGCGGCCCGCGCCATCGTCGATCCGATCATGCAGCTCGGCGACATCAAGGGCCGCGACGCGCTGCGCGCCCGCTGCGAGGAACTGGCCGGCATGGTCGGCCTGCCGGTCAACCTGCTCGATCGCTTTCCGCATCAATTATCCGGTGGACAGAAGGCCCGCGTCGGCATCGCGCGCGCCATCGCGCTGCACCCGAAACTGGTGATCCTCGACGAGCCGACCGCCGCGCTCGACGTCTCGGTGCAGGCGGTGGTGCTGAATTTGCTGCAGGACCTGAAAGCGTCGATGGGGATGAGTTATCTGTTCGTGTCGCATGACCTGAACGTGGTGCGGCTGTTGTGCGACCGCGTCATCGTGATGCGCTCGGGGCGTATCGTCGAGCAGGGTTCCGCGGAAAGCGTCTTGGGCAATCCGCAGGATGCCTATACAAAGGAATTGCTGACGGCGATTCCACATCCACCGCTGCCGGTTCACTGAAGCAACGGGGAGAGACATGGCTGCCGATCCGCTGGACAGTTATATCGATGTCGTTGGCAAGGCGCTGGCGCTGCCGATCGAAGACGCCTGGAGGCCGGCGGTGAAGGCCAATCTCGAGGTGTCGCTGCGGCTGGCGCGGCTGGTCGATGAATTCCCGCTGCCTGACGAAACCGAGCCCGCCAGTGTCTTTGCAGCCTGATATCGCCATGAACGCAAATCCCGACGAACTGTCGGCCTCCGAAATTGCGCGGTCCATCGTCGGCCACCGGATGACCGCGCTCAGCGTGACGGAAGCCGCGCTGGCGCGAATCGCAAAGCACGATTCGATCCTGAACTCCTTCACCGACCTCACAGCCGATCGCGCACGCGCCAGGGCGAAGGCGATCGATGCGGCCATCGCAGCGGGCCAAAATCCGGGCCCGCTGGCCGGCGTGCCCTTCGCCGTGAAGAATTTGTTCGATGTGCAGGGGCTCTCCACCCGCGCCGGATCCAGGATCAATCGCGATCTCAAGCCGTCATCGCGCGACGCCACCTTGATCGAGCGCATGGAGGCGGCCGGCGCGGTGCTGGTCGGCGCGCTCAATATGGGCGAATACGCCTATGATTTTACGGGCGAGAACGTGCATGACGGGCCGTCGCGCAATCCGCACGACGTGACGCGGATGACCGGCGGCTCGTCGGGCGGCTCCGGCGCCGCGGTCGGCGGCCGGCTGGTGCCGCTGGCGCTGGGCTCCGATACCAACGGCTCGATCCGGGTGCCGTCGTCGTTCTGCGGCATTTTTGGCCTGAAGCCGACCTACGGCCGGCTGTCGCGCGCGCGCTCGTTTCCGTTCGTGGCGAGTTTCGATCATCTCGGCCCGTTCGCGCGCAATGTCGGCGATCTCGCGCTGGCCTATGACGCGATGCAGGGTCCCGACGCCGACGATGCGGCGTGCTGCACGCGTGCCGTCGATCCGGTCAGCGGGCTGTTGGCGCAGGACATAGGCGGCCTTCGCGTCGCCATTGCCGGGGGATACTTCCAGAAGAATGTGTTCCCCGAAGCCGTTGAAGCCGTCGCCCGTGTCGCAAAGGCACTCGGCGCCACAAAAACGGTCGAGATCCCCGAAGCCGCGCGCGCCCGCGCCGCGGCCTATGTGATCTCCACCATCGAGGGCGCCTCGCTGCATCTCGATCGGCTGCGCCGGCGCCCCAATGATTTCGATCCGGCGGTGCGCGACCGCCTGCTGGCCGGCGCGATGGTGCCGGCGCCGCTGGTCGACCGTGCGCAGAAATTTCGCCGCTGGTACCGCGCGCAGGTGCTGGAAATCTTCAAATCGGTCGACGTGATCATCGCGCCGGCGACGCCCTGCGTCGCGCCGAAACTCGGGCAGGTGACCTTCATGCTCGACGGTGTCGAACTGCCGGTGCGTGCCAATATCGGCATCCACACCCAGCCGATTTCCTTCATCGGCCTGCCGGTGGTCGCGGTGCCGATTCCGCTGCAGCCGATGCCGATCGGCGTGCAGATCATCGCGGCACCCTGGCGCGAGGATATCGCGCTGCGGGTGGCCCATGCGCTGGAGCGCATGGGGGTCGCGGCGGCGCCGCGTCCGAAGGAGTTCTGAGATGGAGGTCGATCTTCCCGACGTGCTCGCCGAGGTGACCGCGCAGTTCGCGCGCTACGAAAAGGCGCTGGTCGAAAACGACGTCGCCGTGCTCGACGAATTGTTCCGCGCCGATCCGCGCACGCTGCGCTATGGCATCGGCGAAAACCTCTACGGCTATGACGCGATCATGGCATTCCGCGCGGCGCGCTCGCCGGTCGGGTTGATGCGCAGCACGGCGCAGACGGTGATCACCGCTTACGGCCGCGATGCCGCGGTGGCCTCGACGCTGTTCTATCGCGACGCCTGGGGCGGCGGCCGGGTCGGGCGGCAGATGCAGACCTGGGTGCGGTTCCCCGAGGGCTGGAAGATCGTCGCCGCGCATGTCAGCATCATCGACGAACCCAAATCTTCCAAAGACATGGGTCAGAAGACATGAGCCTCGATGATCTTCCGGTGCTCCGGCGCGTCGACCGCGCCTCTCCCTTGCCGGACAAGATCACGCGCGCCGAGGAGCTGCGGCTGCAGCTCGCCGACGAGATCGTGCGCGGTGCGCTGCCGCCCGGTGCCGCGCTCGATGAAACCGATATCGCGCGGCGCTTCAACGTCTCGCGCACCCCGGTGCGCGAGGCGCTGCGCCAGCTCGCCGCCAGCGGCCTGATCGACACGCGGGCGCATCGCGGCGCCGTGGTGGCGCAGCCCTCGATCGAACGGCTGACCGGCATGTTCGAGGCGATGGCCGAACTTGAAGCCCTGTGCGCCGGCCTTGCCGCCGAGCGCATGACGGCAGTCGAGCGTCATGCCCTGGAAGGGATCCACGAGGAATTGCGGGTGCTGAGCTATGCCGGCAATCCCGACCGGTTTCACGAAGTCAACGAACGCTTTCACAACGCGATCTATGCCGGTTCGCAGAATGGCTACATCGCCGAAATGACGCTGGCGACGCGGGTGCGGGTGCAGCCGTTCCGCCGCGCCCAGTTCCGCAATCTCGGGCGTCTGGCGAAATCCCACGCCGAGCATGACCGCGTCGTGGTCGCCATCATGCGCGGCGACCGCACCGGTGCCGCAGCCGCGATGCGCGCGCATATCGAACTGGTGCGCGGGGAATACGAGATCTACGCGGTGTCGGTGTAGGTCTGCTGAACGGGGAGTGGCGAATCCGTCCACGACTGTCATCGCCCGGCTTGACCGGGCGACCCAGTATCCCAGAGACGTTAGAGATAAGCCGAGAGGCCGCGGCGTACTGGCTCGCCCGGTCAAGCCGGGCGACGACAAGCTTTGCTTGTGGCGGCTGACAGCCACCATCGCTGCTCGTCATTTACAACGCCGCCTTCTCCGCCATGAACGCCCGCCACCCGCCGAACGCGGAAATATCGCGCGCGGCGCCGACGTCGACAGCTTCGACCAGAAACCCCTTGATACCGCGGCCATCGGCCAGACGCACCGTACCGATCGACAGCGGCGGCGGGATCGCGGCGACGAACTTTCCGAAACTGGCGGCGGACAAGGCCCACAATTCGACTGCGATCGGCGTTCCCGTTCCCGCCGCGACCCGCAGCATGCCGGGTTTTGGCGGCGTGGTGGACAACGCATAAAGCTTGTAGTCCGGCGCGGTCGTGGTGGCCTCGAGCAGGCGACCTCCCAGCGCCTTCAATTCGCCGTTCAGTGCCATGCCCGACAGATGCGCGCCGACCACGGCGATGGCGATTTCATCGCCGTTCAGCTTGGTGGACAGCGTCGCGAGTGGCGGCTGTGCCAGGCTTCGCGCGCCCATCGCAAGGCCGGTGTCGGCATGGAAGACGCGGCCGATCGAGGCCAGTTGCGCGTCCTGTCCGGCGGGGGCCAGCAGCGTGATGCCGAACGGAATGTCGTCGGGCCGGATCGCCGCCGGCAGCGCCAGCCCGCAGAGGTCGAGCAGATTGACGAAGTTGGTGTAGGTGCCGAGCCGGCTGTTCAATTCAACCGGGTTGGCCAGCACCTGCGCGGTCGAATAGGCGGTCGGCGCGGTCGGCAGCACCAGCGCGTCGATATTTTCAAAGGCGCGGTCGGCGACCTTGCGCAACGCCTGCAACCGGTACAGCGCGGCAAACGTGTCGGCGGCGGAAAGCCGCGCGCCGGCAATGGTGATTTCGCGCGTCACCGGATGGATGGCCTCCGGCGCGGACGCCAGCAGATCGCGAATGACGAGATAACGTTCGGCGACCCATGGCCCCTCATAGAGCAGCCGCGCGGTCTCATAGAACGGCTCGAGGTCGAAACCGACCAGGCTGGCGCCGAGCGAAGTCCAGCGCTGCAGCGCGTCGTCATAGGCCTGCTCCGACGCCCTGTCGCCGAAGAAGATCAATTGCCCGTCGCGCGGGACGCCGAGCCGGAGTTTTGCCGGAAACCCGGTCATCTGCGCCAGCGGCCGGTTGCGCGAATAGGGATCGGCCGCGTCGGGCGCTGCCATCGCGGCCAGCGCCGTCATGGCATCATCGACGTTGAGCGCGAAGATCGAGACGCAGTCCAGCGTGCGGCAGGCCGGCACCACGCCTGAGGTCGAGATCAGCCCGAGGCTCGGTTTCAGCCCGACGATATTGTTGAGCATCGCGGGCACCCGGCCGCTTCCCGCGGTGTCGGTGCCGAGCGCCAGCGGCACCAGTCCGGCCGACACCGCCACGGCCGAGCCCGAACTCGATCCGCCCGGAATGAGATCGCCGCGCATCGGGTTGCCGGGGATGCCATAGGGCGAGCGCACGCCGACGAGACCGGTGGCAAACTGGTCGAGGTTGGTCTTGCCGATCACGATGGCGCCGGCCGCGCGCAGCCGTGCGACCGCCGTCGAGTCATGCGCGGGCATGTAGGAGAAGGCGGGGCAGGCGGCGGTGGTGGCGAGACCCGCGGCGTCGATATTGTCCTTCACCGCAACGGGCACGCCAAACAGCGGCAGCTGTGCAGGATCCTTTTTTGCCAGCGCTTCGGCTTCCGCCACCGCGTCCTTCTCCTCGCGCAGGCTGATGAAGACAGCGGGATCATTATGGTCGCGGATCCGCTGATACGCACGGGCGACGGTCTGCGCGGGTGTCATCGCGCCGGCGCGATGGGCGGCGACGATTTCGGCGATGGTTTCAGTCACGCGTTGCCCCGATCGGACACGAACTCATTCAGCGGGTGCGGCAAGGGGAGTCTCCGGATGCGAAACGGGAAGGGAAGAAGCGCCTGCTTTCGCCAGCGCTAGGAATACCGCAGCAACCAGGGCATAAGCCAGCGCGACGCCGGGAGTTACCCCCAATCCGCCGCCGATACCGACGGCTTCGCCATGCATGAAGCCGAAATAGGTCAGCACCGCGCCCGACAGCGCGAAGGCCGAGGCCTTGACGAAGTCGCGCTCGATCACGAAGACGCCGATGGCGCCGAGCACCAGGCCGGTGAGGATCGCGCCGCCGCCCATCACTTCCAGACCGTGATAGAGCACGCCCTGCTGCGGCAATGCGGCGATCGCGGCTGTCTTGACCGCATCGACCTTGTCGGCGGCGAGCCCGCCCACTGCCTGCGCGGCAATGAGGGTCGAGCCGAGCATGGTGTCGATCTGCAGCTTGGCCCAGGCCGCCAGGTGCGGCGTCAGCGCCAGCACCACCGCGGGGGCATGTTTCATCGGCGTGGTCTGGAATGCCTGCGCGCCGATCAGCATGCCGATATAGAGCAGGATCGGCGAGATCGCGACCACCGGCACCAGCGCCAGCAAAACCGAGATGATGCCGAACCAGCTCAGCACCACCACCATGATGCCGGTCGCCGCCGAATAGCCGATCCGGCCGCCCATCGCCTTCCAGCCGGGATGGCCGATATAGACCGCGTTGATGAAGGGATTGCCCATCAGGCAGCCGATCAGGCTGACGACGCCGTCGGCGGTCAGCACTTTCGTGGTCGGATATTCGTCGCCGGCAGCCTCGGCGCTTTCGACATTGTCCATCGCCTCGACCAGATCGTAGATGCCGAACGGGATCGCGGTGACCAGAATGATGCCGAGGAATTCGAAGCCGGAAAATACCTCAGAGATCGCGGGGATCGGTACCGAGAAGCCGAAATTGGCAAAGGCGTCGCCGAGGCCCTTGACGCTGAGGCCGCCGAGGCCGAGCCCGAACAGATTGGAGCCCCAGGCGATCAGCATGCCGGCGGCGATCGCGACCAGGCCGGCCGGGATCGCTTTCGGATATCTGACGCCGCCGAACCAGCTCGCCATGATGATGGCGAAGCAGACGAGGCCGATCTGCGGCGTCATGTACATCTCCAGCGCCGGCCGCATCGAGATGAAGGTCACGGAGACGCCGGCCAGTGTGCCCAGCAGCGCCGCGCGCGGCGTGATCCTGCGGATGTACGGCGCGATGAAGCCGCCGATCATCAGGATGAAACTCTGGAAGAACACCCAGACCAGGCCGGCCGACCAGCCCTTGATCGGATCGCCGGTCTTCAGCGTGATCGGCAGCATGATCACGAAGGTGACGATGAACATGTGCGGCACGCTGACGCCAGACGGCAGCGCGCAGACATCGTTGCGGCCGGTTTCTTGCGCGAGCCGGTAGGCCAGCCACGCATAGTAGAACGTCGAGAGGCACATCATCAGGCCGAGCGCCGGCAGGATGCGGCCGAACACCAGCGAATCCGGCATCTTCAGCACGAAGCGCAGCAGCCCGGTCAGCACCAGCATGTTGACGAGGATGTTGGTGCCGAAGCCGAACAGCGCATTCCAGTCGCCCGGCGTCCACAATGCAGGTTTGAAGTCGCCCTTGCTCGCCGTGCTGGTCGTGCTCATTGCGATGCCCCCACTATCCGTCGGTTGGAAATCTCCGTTGCCAAAGTCTCCGGTATCATGGCCGCGAGCACCGCGGCGGAATCGCTGACCCAGCCGAAGATGCCGCCCTGGGCCTTGATCATGTTCAGGCCCATCTCGTGGAATTCGGGGAAATAGGACGCGCAGCAATCCGCCAGCACGACGCAGCGGTAGCCGCGGTCGTTGGCCTCGCGCACCGTGGTATTGACGCAGACCTCGGTGGTGACGCCGCACACCAGTAAATTCTCGATGCCGTAGTTCGCGAGGATCTCGCCGAGCGCGGTGGCGTAGAACGCGCCCTTGCCGGGCTTGTCGATCACGATCTCGTCGTCGAGCGGATAGAGTGCTGCAATGAAGTCGTGGCCGGCCTCGCCGCGGATCAGGATCCGCCCCATCGGGCCGGGATCGCCGATTCTTTTGCTCGGCGCTCCCCGCGCGATCTTGGCCGGCGGCGCGTCGGAGAGGTCAGGCAGATGTCCTTCGCGGGTATGCACCACCAGCATTCCCGCCGCCCGAGCAGCGGCCAGCACGCTGGCGCAAGGAGCGATCGCGCGCGCCAGTTGCGAGACGTCGTTGCCGAGCGTTTCGCCGAAGCCGCCGGGTTCGAGGAAATCGCGCTGCATGTCGATGATGACAAGCGCCGTCGCCGCCCAGTCGAGCGCGATCGGCTGCGGCTCCGCGGCGAGCAGGCTGGTGGTTGCGGATATCGCCATGGCTGACTGCGCTCCGGGAGCCGAAAACGGCTTCCTGATCGAAGCAAGCGGTGTGCCATTGTGTACAGCGGGGGCGAGACATGGGCTTTTGCAAATTGCTGCGTCTTACCAGATGCTTGGGGTTGCATGACCGGGAGGGGCCGCGGTGTTGGAGCGACCGCAAGATATGCTTTTGCTTAATTTATGAGCAGCGCCATTTGCGAGGTGCGGCAGCGATCGTCTAGCTTGACGTCAGAGCCTCACGCGCGACCGCGCCACTCGTCTGACCCGGAGTACCCGATGTCGAATTCGTTCGAACGCCGCCACGATATCCTGATCGACGCCCCGCCGGAGGCGGTTTACGACTACGTCTGCAATCCGAATTCCTGGCCGGAATGGCTGGCAGCATCGCACCACATCGACAGCGCCGACCGCGCGCTCGACGCCGGCGAAGGTTTTCGCGAGCAATGGCACATCCGCCGCGGCGAGGTGGTGCTGGACTGGAAGGTGACCGAGAGCGATCGCCCGAACGCCTGGACCGTGCGCGCCGAGACCGACTTCATCGGACCCATCATCGTTCGCTACACGTTTGAGCGGGTCGGCGACGCCACCAGATATACAAGACATCTCAACAACCCAAGCCGCCCCTCGGCCGCCAGCGCCGAGCAGATCCAGCGCGTGGACGAAGAGGCGCAGATCGGGCTGAACAATATCAAGCGGCAAGTCGAGCAGCGCTGGGCCGCGCAAGGTGCGCCTCAATCGGCGGGCTGACGACGGCATCGCTCCTGGATTGCCTGCGCCACTGCAACGCACGCGGTCAGGTGAACGATGAGAGTATCCGCAGCAACTGCTCGCGGTTCTCCTTGCCGATCTTCTCGGCCACATGCCGTTCGTGTTCGGCTGCGAGCAGCTTGAATTGCCGCAACGATGCCTCTCCGCGCGCGCTCAGATGCAGCGCGTGGGATCGCCGGTCGGTCCTGGATCGAACACGCCTGACCAGCTTGCGATCCTCGAGACTGTCCAGCAGGTGCACCAGCCGGGCGCGCTCGATGCCGAGCCGCTGCGCAACCGCCATCTGGCTCAGGCCCGGGTTCGCGCCGATCACCGTCAGCACCGAATATTGCGTCGGCTTGATGTCGACCGCCGCGAGGGTGCGGACAAAATCCTGGAAGATCCAGATCTGGAAGCGCCGCACCGCGTAGCCGGCATGGCCGAGCAACCCGTCGAGGCCGATCTCGCCGTCACCTTCCGGGGCGCGCGCCTTGCCGTTTGCCATGCGCTTGCCGCGGGCAACCGCAGGAATTTTCAGGGCCGTCCGGGCCGCCCGGTTGGACATTTCGCTTCTCCAGCCTGTGTTCCCTTGTAGCCCATCGCGGCGGCGGGAGAAAGATTGTTGTTGACGACAACAATTGTTCCAACCAACAATATCGCCAAAGCGGCCCGGAAGCGGCCGCAGGCGTTCCCATGGTCATGCGGAAGTCCGTCCGGTCATCCCGGAGAAAGACCGCGAGGAGGAAACCGATGACTTCAGCCGCCGGGCGCGCGCATCCCGACACGCTGTTTGCGGCTCCTGCGATCACAGTCGATCGCCGGGCCGACGGCAGCATCATCGTGAAATCGACCGTGGCGCTGCAGGCGGCCGCGCGCTGCGTCGGCGACTGGCTGGAGCACTGGGCGCGGCAGACGCCGGCGAAGGTCTTTCTCGGCGAGCGCGCAAAGGTCGACGCGCCATGGACGACGGTGACCTACAGCGACGCGCTGCGGCAGGTGCGCTCCGCCGCCAGCTGGATCCTGGCGCAGGGGTTGAGCGCACAGCGTCCGCTGGTCATTCTCTCCGACAACAGCGTCGATCATGCGCTGTTCGCGCTGGCGGCGATGCATGCCGGCGTGCCGGCGGCGGCGATTTCGCCGGCCTACTCGCTGATGTCGCGGGATTTCGACAAGCTGAAGAGCATGGTCGGGCTGCTCGATCCCGGCGCGATCTACGTGTCCGGCACAAAACCGTTCGCGGCGGCGCTGGCGGCGATCAAGCCGCTGCACACTGCGGTGATCGTGACCGGCGAAACTGACGGTGGTGACGCCGTTCCATTTCGTCAGGTCGCCGCTACTTCCGAAAGCGCTGCCGTGGCAAAGGCGTTCGCGGCGGTCGGGCCGGACACTATCGCAAAATTCCTGTTCACCTCCGGCTCGACCGGCATCCCGAAGGCCGTCATCAACACCCAGCGAATGCTGACCTCGAGCCAGCAGGCCAAGGCGCAGACCTGGGCGTTTCTGGAAAACGCCGATGACGATCTGGTGATCCTGGACTGGTTGCCGTGGAGCCACACTTTTGGGGCCAACCACAATTTCAACCTCGTGCTGCGCAACGGCGGTACGCTCTATGTCGACGGCGGCAAGCCGGCGCCGGGCCTGTTCGCGACGTCCCTGGCCAATCTGCGCAGCGTGATGCCGACGGTCTATTTCAACGTGCCGCGCGGTTTCGATATGCTGATATCGGCCCTGCGCGAGGACGACGAACTGCGCCGTCGCTTCTTCGGCGAGGTGAAGTTTGCGTTCTATGCCGGCGCCGCGCTGCCGCAGAATATGTGGGACGCGATGGAGGAGCTGTCGATCAAAACGGTCGGCCGGGCGCTGCCGATGGTGTCGGCCTGGGGCTCCACCGAAACCTCTCCGCTGGCGACCGACTGTCATTTCCAGGCGAAGCGCTCCGGCAATATCGGCGTGCCGATCCCCGGCACCGAACTGAAACTGGTGCGGTCGGGCGACAAGCTCGAGGTGCGGGTGCGCGGGCCCAACGTCACGCCGGGCTACTGGAAGGCCGGGGATTTGACCGCGCAGGCGTTCGACGCCGAAGGCTTTTATCTGATCGGCGACGCCGTGACGTTTGCCGATCCGGACCGGCCGGAGCTTGGATTGTTCTTCGACGGCCGGGTCGCGGAGGACTTCAAGCTCAACTCCGGCACATGGGTCAGCGTCGGCACCTTGCGCGTCGCCGGGATCACGGCGCTTTCCCCGCTGGCGCAGGACATTGTCGTTACCGGCCATGGCGGCGATCACGTCCGCTTCCTGGTATTTCCCAACATCACGGCGTGTCGCGCGCTGGCCGGCTTGCCGGACAGCGCCGATACGAATGAAGTGATCGGCGATGAAAAGGTGCGCGCGGGCATCGCGGCGGGGCTGGCCAAACTGAAAGCGCAAGCCGGCGGCGGCTCCTCAACGCACGCCACCCGGGCGCTGCTGCTGGCGGAGCCCGCCTCGGTCGACGGCGGCGAGATCACCGACAAGGGCTATATCAACCAGCGCGCGGTGCTGACGCGGCGCGCGGCCGCGGTGGCGACGTTGCAAGACGATGCCTCGGGCGAGTGGATCGGGTGCCCGGGCTGAGGCCCGTCACCTCCCCACCTTGCTCGAGCCCTGCGTGATCAGCCGCGCCGCGCGCTGGTCCCTGGCGTGGATCCAGAGCCAGGAAATCGCGACGCTGAGCCGGTTGCGCAGGCCGATCAGGAAATAGATGTGGGCGATGCCCCAGATCCACCACGCGAGAGTGCCGCGCAATTTGAAGCGACCGAAATCGATCACCGCCTTGCGCTTGCCGATTTGCGCGAGGCTGCCGGCATGCTGGTAGCGGAACGGGCTCAGCTTCTCGCCGCGCAGCCGCGCCTTGATAGTGTCGGCGACATAAACGCCCTGCTGCTTGGCCGCCGGCGCGATGCCGGGGACCGGTTTGCCGTCGGGACCGTTGATCGTGACGGTATCGCCGATCGCGAAAATATCGGGATGGCCGGGAACGGTGAGGTCGGGCTCGACCTGCAGGCGGAAGGCGCGGTCGGCAGGAGCGCCGAGCCACTGGGCTGCGGACGAGGCGCGCACGCCGGCGGCCCAGATCAGGGTTTTCGCCGCCAGTCTGTTGCCGCCATAGGCCACGCCGTCGACAGAGCATTCGGTGACGGCCTGTCCCAGCATCACTTCGACGCCGAGGCTTTCCAGCGAGCGCTGCGCGTAGGCCGAGAGATCGTCGGGAAAGCCCGCCAGCACGCGCTGACCGGCCTCGATCAGCACGACGCGCGCCGCGTGGGTGTCGATGTTGCGGAAGTCGGGCCGCAGCGTGTCGCGCGCCAGTTCGGCGATGGTGCCGGCGAGTTCGACGCCGGTCGGGCCGGCGCCGATGATGACGAAGGTCAAGAGCGCGGCACGGCGCTCCGGGTCGGTCTCGCGCTCGGCGCGCTCGAAGGCGACGAGAATGCGCCGCCGCAGCGTGGTGGCGTCCTCCAGCGTCTTCAGGCCGGGCGCGAACGGCTCCCATTCGTCATGGCCGAAATAGGCGTGGCGCGCGCCGGTGGCGAGCACCAGCGTGTCGTAGGGCAGGCTGTCGCCGTCATCGAGCAGCACGCGCTTGTTGGCCGCGTCGACGCCGCTGACGTTGGCGAACAGGGTGGTGACTTCGGGCCGGTCGCGCAGGAGATAGCGGATCGGCCAGGCGATCTCCGAGGTCGCCAGCGAGGCGGTGGCGACCTGATAGAGCAGCGGCTGGAACAGATGGTGGTTGCGGCGGTCGACGAGGGTGATGCTGACCGGCGCGCCCTTGAGGCGATGGGTCGCCTGCAGCCCGCCAAAACCGGCGCCGACGATCACCACGCGGTGGAGGTTTGAAGGCCGCGCCTGCGCTGAGGTCATGGGCTGAGCTTTCAGTTTCCGGTCCCTCCTTATGTATTGGTTTGCAGGGCGTGGTCCAAGACCAGTTTTCAAATCGGTCGATAGCGGTAATGTATCGTCAGCCGCCGATGTGCGATCGCAGTGGTCGATGGGGATCGCCACCATCCGCGCTGTCCGCCGGGCGCCTAGTCATCTACGCGCTCGAGTTCTGTTGATCGGCATGAAGGTTTCAACCATGGGTCGAGGATGCCTGAAGCGAGCGCCGGCCGTGCCCGGGAGCCAGACCCAGCGCCGCAGCGGCCCTACCCCAAATCCTGAACTATAATTCTTGCCATTCTCAGCGGATGCGAATTATGGTGCAGAGGTGCACGGGTCGGGCCGAAGGTTCTAAGAGGGGGCCGGCGGTTCGGGCTTGCTGCGGACCGGTAATTTCGCGCACAAAACACGTCACCTAAAAGAGTGAGACCCGAGAACGGAGCGTTAAGGCTGTTCGAACGGGGATAGGGCATTTGACGGCAACGTCTTTAGTGAGGAGGGAACGAATATGAGAACGGCTTTCTGGCTGGCGGGCGCTACGGTTTTGGCGCTGGCAAACCCCGCGCTCGCGGGAGACACCATCAAGATCGGGTTCGTCTCGACCTTTAGCGGGCCGACCGCGGTGATCGGCAACGACATGCGCAATTCGTTCGAGCTCGCGCTCGATCACATCGGCCGCAAGATGGGCGGCAAGCCGGTCGAGGTGATCTACGAGGACGACGGGCAGAAGCCGGATGTCGGCAAGCAGAAGACCGAAAAACTGATCCAGTCCGACAAGGTCGACTTCATCGCCGGCTATATCTGGTCGAACGTGCTGCTGGCCTCGCTGAAGCCGGTGGTGGATTCCAAGACCATGATGGTCATTGCCAATGCCGGCCCGTCCCAGGTCGCCGGTGAATTGTGCTCGCCCTATGTGTTCTCGACCTCGTGGCAGAACGACCAGACCCCGCAGGCGGTGGGCGAATACATGAACCAGAAGGGCGTCAAGTCGGTGTTCCTGATCGGCCCGAACTATGCCGCCGGCAAGGACATGCTGGCCGGCGTCAAGAGCACGTTCAAGGGCGAGGTCAAGGGCGAGGAATACACGGTGTGGCCGAGCCAGCTCGACTTCTCCGCCGAGCTTTCGAAAGCGCGCGCCTCGGGTGCGGCATCGATCTTCGTGTTCTATCCGGGTGCCGCCGGCGTCCAGTTCCTCAACCAGTATGCCCAGGCCGGCCTGAAGGCGCAGATGCCGCTCTATACGGCCTTCACCATCGACGAATTGTCGCTGCCGCTGCAGAAGGAAAACGCGCTCGGCGTCCCCGGGGCCCAGCAGTGGGTCAACGACCTGCCCAACGAGCAGAACAAGAAGTTCGTCGCCGACTATCGCAAGAAGTACACCGGCCTGCGCCCGACCTTTTACGGCGCGCAGTCCTATGACGCCGCGCAGCTGATCGCCAGCGCCGTGGAAGCGGTCAAGGGCGACACCTCGAAGAAGGACGAGATGAAGGCGGCGATGCAAAAGGCCAATTTCAAGTCGGTGCGTGGCGCCTTCAAGTTCGGCAACAACCACATCCCGATCCAGAACTTCTACCTGCAGGACGTGGTGAAGGACGCCGACGGCTCGCTGGCGCTGAAGACCGTCGCCACCATCGTCAAGGACAGCCAGGACAAGTACCACGACAAATGCCCCATGAAGTGATCTAGTGGGCTTTGCAATACGGCGGCGGCGCTCAGGTGCCGCCGCTGTTTTCCTGTCGGCACATGTCTTGCTTTGCAACCAGATGACTTCCAGACACACCTAGAGCGTCCATGCTGCTTGTCGTCGAACAATTCCTGAACGGGCTGCAGTTCGGTCTGCTGCTGTTCCTGCTGGCGGCGGGATTGACGCTGGTGTTCGGCATCATGGACTTCGTCAATCTGGCGCACGGTTCGCTCTACATGATGGGGGCCTATTTCGCGGCGACCTTCGTGGCGTGGACCGGCAATTTCGTCCTCGGCTGCGTGTTGGCGCTCGGCGCCACGCTGCTGCTCGGCATCCTTCTGGAATTCGTGGCACTTCGGCACCTCTACAATCGCGATCATCTCGATCACGTGCTGGCGACCTTCGGGCTGATCCTGTTCTTCAACGACGCGGTAAGGCTGATCTGGGGTCCGGCGGGCCTGGCGCTGCCGCTGCCGCCCTGGCTGACGGTGCCGTTCCAGATCATGCCCGGCGTGTATTATCCCGCCTATCGGCTCGCCATCATCGTGGTCGCGCTGCTGGTGGCGCTGCTGCTCTATCTCGTGGTGATGCGAACCCGGATCGGCATGCTGATCCGCGCCGGCGCCTCGAACCGCGAGATGATCGGCGCGCTCGGCATCAACATCAAGCTGCTCTATACCTTGGTATTCGGCCTCGGCGCCGCGCTGGCCGGTCTCGCCGGGCTGATGCAGGCGCCGATCCTCACCGTGCAGATCGGGATGGGCGAGAACATCCTGATCCTCGCCTTCGTCATTATCGTCATCGGCGGCATCGGCTCGATTCGCGGCGCCTTCCTGGCCGCGATCTTCGTCGGCATGATCGACACGCTGGGCCGCGCCTTCCTGCCTGATTTGCTGCGGCAGGTGCTGAGTTCGGCCGCCGCTTCCACCGCCGCTCCCGCGCTCTCCTCGATGCTCATCTATCTCCTGATGGCCATCGTGCTGGTGGTGCGGCCGGAGGGGCTGTTCCCGGCCGGCCGCCCATGAAGGCTTCGCTCAACGCCCGCACCATCATCGTGGCGCTGGTGGTCGCCGGCCTGCTGTTGCTGCCGGTCTACACCACGCTCAGCGGCAACATGTTCGGGCTGACGCTGTTCACCCGCATCATCATCTACGCGCTGGCGGCGGCCAGCCTCAATCTCATCATGGGCTATGGCGGCATGATGAGTTTCGGGCATGCCGCCTATCTCGGGATCGGCGGCTATGCGGTCGGCATTCTCGCCCATGAAGGCATCGGCTCCGGCTTCATCCAGTGGCCGGTGGCGCTGGCCGCCTCGGCGCTGTTCGCGCTGGTGATCGGCGCGCTGTCGCTGCGCACCCGTGGCGTCTATTTCATCATGATCACGCTGGCCTTCGCGCAGATGGCCTATTACGTCGCCTCGGGACTGGCGCGCTATGGCGGCGACGATGGTCTGACGATCTACAAGCGCAGCGATTTCGGCGGGCTGATCGACCTGTCGAACCGCGTGCAGTTCTATTATCTCTGCCTGTTCTGCCTGTTCGGCGGCATCTACCTGATCTGGCGCATCGTCAATTCGCGCTTCGGCATGGTGGTGCAGGGGCTGCGCTCCAACGAGCGGCGCATGCAGGCGATCGGCTTTCCGGTCAACCGCTACAAACTGGTGTGCTTCGTCATCTCCGGCACCATCTGCGGCCTTGCCGGCGCGCTGCTCGCCAATAACACCGACTTCGTCAGCCCGGCCGCGATGTACTGGACCCGTTCCGGCGATCTCATGGTGATGGTGATCCTCGGCGGCATGGGCTCGCTGTTCGGTCCGGTGCTGGGCACCATCGCGTTTCTGCTGCTGGAAGAGGCATTGTCGCAGTTCACCGAATACTGGGCCCTGATCATGGGCCCGCTGCTGCTCTTGATCGTGCTGTTCGCGCGGGGCGGCATCGACGGAATGCTGGGGAGGGCGCGCCGTGGCTGAACCCCTGCTCCGCGTCGAGGATCTGGTCTGCCGGTTCGGCGGCGTGATCGCGACCGACCATGTTTCGCTCGACGTCAACAGCGGCGAGCTGCACGCGATCATCGGGCCGAACGGCGCCGGCAAGACCACGCTGATCAGCCAGCTGACCGGGCAGTTGATTTCGCATTCCGGCACCATCAGCTTTGCCGGCCAGGATATCACGCGGCTGCCGGCGCATCGCCGCAGTCGGCTCGGGCTGGCGCGCTCGTTCCAGATCACCTCCCTGCTGCCCGACTTCACCGCCGCCGACAACGTCGCGATGGCGGCACAGGCGCATGACGGGCACTCCTTCCGTTTCTGGGGCGATGCCCGCAAGGAAAAGGGCCTGCGCGACGCGGCGCGCTCGGCGCTGTCGCGGGTCGGGCTCGAACGTCGCGCCGACACCGTGGTCTCGGAACTGAGCCATGGCGAGCAGCGCGAGCTCGAACTCGCGGTCGCGCTCGCGACCAAACCGCAACTGCTGCTGCTCGACGAACCGATGGCCGGGCTCGGCGCCACCGAATCCGCGCAGATGGTAAAGCTGCTGCAGGAGCTGCGGCGCGAAGTCACCATCGTGCTGGTCGAGCACGACATGAACGCGGTGTTCGCGCTGGCCGACCGCATCACCGTGCTGGTCTATGGCCGCGTCATCGCCTGCGACGCGCCGGCGGCGATCCGCCAGCATGACGAGGTCAAACGCGCCTATCTCGGCGATCAGCATGTGGTGACCCGACATGACTGATGCCGCGCCGCTGCTCGAAGTCGATGCCATCGAGACCTGCTACGGCCTCAGCCAGGTGCTGTTCGGCATGTCGCTGTCGGTACGGTCGGGCGAGATGGTGGCGCTGCTCGGCCGCAACGGCATGGGCAAGACCACGACGATCCGCTCCATCATGGGGCTGACGCCGGCGCGCGCGGGCAGCGTCCGGTTTGCCGGACACGAGACGCGCCTACTGCCCTCGTTCCGGATCGCGCAGCTCGGCATCGGTCTCGTTCCCGAAGGGCGCCAGATCTTTCGCAATCTGACCGTGCGCGAAAACCTCGTCGCCGCCTCCGGCAACCGGCTCGGCAATCCCGATCCCTGGACCATGGAAAAAATCCACGCGCTGTTCCCGCGGCTGTCCGAGCGCGGCGCCAATATGGGCGACACGCTGTCCGGCGGCGAGCAGCAGATGCTCGCGATCGGCCGCGCGCTGATGACCAATCCGCGGCTGTTGATTCTCGACGAGGCCACCGAGGGCCTGGCGCCCCTGATCCGCGACGAAATCTGGAATTGCCTGTCGCTGCTGAAATCCAAGGGACAGTCGGTGCTCGTGATCGACAAGAATGTCGAAAACCTCACGCGCATCGCCGACCGCCACTACATCATCGAGCGTGGCCGCGCGGTCTGGAGCGGCACGTCGGACGAACTGATCGGGGCGCCGGAGCTGCAGCACCGGTATCTGGGGATCTAGAAATTCCGAGCCCGGAAATTCGATTTCCGTCAGCGTCCCTGTCTTGTATCTGCCGCTGACGGGATCATGATGTCATGGTTGATCGCTTGAAGCTGATCGACCATGGCGACGCATCAAGCGCGCCGGGGTTATGTCGCCTTCACTTGGTGCGCCTCCGCGGAGCACATTCACGACGCGGCACCCCTCAAGTCAGCGAGCCGTCAGGGCCAGCCCTGGCGGCTCACTTGTTTTGGGTGCATCCTCGTCATTGCGAGGAGCGAAGCGACGAAGCAATCCAGCTTTCTTGCGTGCTGCGCCAAAGCTGGATTGCTTCGCGGAGCCTGTCATCGGGCGGCGCGTTGCGCCGACCCGTTGGCTCGCAATGACGAGTTGAGCGGACCGCGGCCCCTCAAAACATCTCGAAATATTCCCGCTGCTCCCAGTCCGACACTTCCGACTGAAAACGCTCGATCTCGGCGCTCTTGATGTGGACGTAGTAGTCGACGAACTCCGCGCCCAGCGCCTCGCGAAAGAACGGGTCGTCCTTGAGCGCGAACACCGCTTCGCGCAACGTCTTCGGCAACAGTTCCGCCTTGGTCTCGTACGGCGTATCCGCCGAGGGACCTGGGTCGAGCGCGCGGTCGACACCATCGAGGCCGGAGAGAATTTGCGATGCCATGTAGAGATAGGGATTGGCGGCGGGCTCGCCGATGCGGTTTTCCAGCCGCGTCGCGGCATCATTGGGACCGCCGAGCACGCGGATCATGACGCCGCGGTTGTCGCGTCCCCAGATCGCGCGGTCCGGCGCCAGCGAATAGGAACGGTAGCGCTTGTAGCCGTTGATGGTCGGCGTCGTGAACACGGCCGAGGCGCGGGCGTGCCGCAGCAGCCCCGCGAGATAGGAGCGGCCAAACGGACTCAGCACGTCGCCGCCGTCCATGGCCATGAAGGCATTCTCGCCGCTGGCGCGCGAGACGATGGATTGATGCAGGTGCCAGCCCGAGGCAAACACATTCGGCAGCTTCGGCCGGCACATGAAGGTGGCGTGATAGCCGTGGCGCTGGGCCACCTGCTTCACGGCACTGCGGAACAGCATCATCGTGTCGGCCGATTCGAGGCCGGGCGCCGTGCGAAAGGTGAATTCGACCTGGCTCGGTCCGAACTCAACCTCGATCGAGCGCAGCGGCAGCACGAGATCGGCGATGTTGCTGCGCAGGATTTCCAGGATCGGGTCCATCTCGTCGTGGCGCAGCTCGGTCAGG
>NZ_JAURXB010000051.1 GCF_030654605.1 Bradyrhizobium sp. | reverse complement strand
GCCAGGAACGTGGCCGGTATCGCCGAACTCGGCGTGGTGTTCCTGTTGTTCATTATCGGCATGGAGCTGTCCTTTGAACGCCTGAAGACCATGCGCCGGCTGGTGTTCGGGCTGGGAAGCCTGCAAATCATCCTTTCCGCTGCCGTGATCGGCGGCATCGCCAGCCTGTACGGCAGCCCGCCCACGGTATCGGTCATCCTCGGTGCGTGCCTTGCGTTGTCCTCGACCGCGATCGTCATCGAGGTGCTTTCCAACCATGGCCGGCTTGCCACCACCGCCGGCCGAGCCAGTTTCGCCGTCCTGCTGGCGCAAGACCTCGCGGTCATACCGATGCTGCTCCTGGTCTCCATCATGGGCAGCCGTTCCGGCGACTCGGTCATGACCCATCTCGGCTTTGCGCTGGTGAATGCGACGCTGGCCGTTGCCGCGATCGTGATCGTCGGCCGCCTGCTGTTGCGACCGTTGTTTCGGCTGGTGGCTTCCACCGCCTCGCATGAGTTGTTTGTGGCGGCGGCGCTGTTCGTGATCATCGGCGCCGGTGTCGCTGCAGCCGCGGCCGGACTTTCGATGGCACTGGGAGCGTTCATCGCGGGGCTGCTGCTTTCCGAAACCGAGTTCCGCAAGGCAATCGAAACCACCATCGGTCCCTTCAAGGGACTGCTGCTGGGCGTGTTCTTCTTTACCGTCGGCATGAACATCGACGTGCGCGAGCTCGCCCGCGAGCCGCTGCTGCTCTTGGCATCCGTCGCCGGACTCATCGTCATCAAGTCCGTCCTGCTGACCGGCCTCGCCCGGATCTTTCGCCTGTCCTGGTCTGCCGCGATCGAAACCGGTCTTCTGCTCGGCCCCGGCGGCGAGTTCGCCTTCGTCGGCATCGGCCTCGCCACCTCGCTCGGGCTCATCGGCGCCAACGTATCGAGCTTCACCTTGACGGTTACATCGGTCACCATGGCGCTGATCCCGGCGCTGTCGCTGGTCGCGCGGCGGCTGGCGCCGAGATTCCGGGAGCCGAGGGTGCTCGCTCCGGAACTCACCGTGGCGCCGGCCGGCGGCACCGGCCATGCCATCGTCGTCGGCCATGGCCGGGTCGGACAGGTCGTCTGCACCATGCTGGACCGGCACGGCTGTCCCTATCTTGCGGTCGACAATGACGCTGCCGCCGTGCCCGAACAGCGGCGAAGCGGCCGAGAGGTCTACTACGGCGACGCCACGCTGCCGGAATTCCTCAGGACGTGCGGGGTGATGGATGCCAAGGCCGTGATCGTTACGGTTGCCGCGGCGGACGCAATCGACGAAGTCGTGCGACAGGTGCGCGCGCTGCGAAGCGACATCGTGATCGTTTCGCGCGCCCGCGATGCCGACCACGCGCGCCACCTCTATCGAATCGGCGTCACCGACGCCGTGCCTGAAACCATCGAGGCCAGCCTGCAATTGTCGGAAGCGGCATTGATCGGCCTGGGACAGGCCACCGGACTGGTCATCGCCTCGATCCACGAGCGGCGCGACGAGTTCCGGCATGAGTTGCAGCAGGCGGCCGCGCTGACCGGGGATGAACCGACGAATGCGGTTCGGCGGAAGACACTTCGACGGCCTTAGCGCGTGACGACGGCGCCGCCCGTCACGCCGCCGCGATCAGCGAGCCCAGCGGCACGTCCAGCGCGTAGACAAAGCCGGTGGGAGCGTAGCTGAGCTGCACCTGGCCGTTCAATTGCTGGCCGAGCGACTCCATCATCCTTGTACCGAAGCTGCGGCGTTCCGGCGGCTGGACCGGCGGGCCGGCTTTTTCGGTCCAGGTCAGGCGGAGCCGCTGCTTGTCTTCGTCGATGGTCCAGGCGATTTCGACGCGGCCGGCCGGAATCGACAGTGCGCCGAATTTCGTGGTGTTGGTGCAGAGCTCGTTGAACGTCATCGCCAGCGCAATGACGGCGCCCGAGGTGATCCGGATATCCGGCCCGTTGAAATGAAAGCGCCGGGCGCCCTGGCTTTCGAACGGCTCGGTCGCGCCGCTGAACGTATGGGTCAGGCTGGCATTGGACCAGCTGATCTGCATCAGCAGATCATGGGCGCGGCCGAGCGCGGCCAGCCGGCCTTCCATGGCCTGCTGCCCGTGCTCGATGGTGGGCGCGGCGCGAAAGCTTTGCGATGCAATGGCGCTGACGGTGGCGAGCGTATTCTTGATGCGATGATGCAGTTCGCCCAGGATCAGCTTCTGCAGCTTGTCGGCGGCCTCGCGCTCCTTGGCGTCGATGCCGGCCTGCGCCAGCAGTACTTTGGCGTCGATGCCTGCCTGTTCGAGCAGCACCCGAAGGCTGTCGTTCTCGGCCGACAACACTGCCTCGTGCGCCGAGAGCGGCGGCTCGAGCGGCGCTGCCTTGTGAACTGGCGCCACCGTGTGAACGATCTCCTCCGCCGGCAGAACGACCGGTCTTGGAACGATCTTGAGCGCACCAACACCCACCATGGTCTGCAATTCGGTGATCATTTGCTGCATACCCAGCGGCTTGCCGAAGAAGCGGCTGTCTGTCGGCCTTTCCGCCTCGGATGGTTTCACCTGGCCGGAGACCAGGATGATCTTGATGCCGGGCCAGCGGTTGTGCACGGTGTGGGCCAGCTTGAGGCCGTCCATGGTTCCGGGCATCTGGATGTCGGTGAACAACAGAGAAATGTCCGAGCGGGATTCGAGGATCGACATCGCCTCGTCGGCATTGACGGCCTCGACCGAGTGGAAGCCGGCATCCTCCACGATATCGACCGCGCGCATCCGCAGCATCATTTCGTCCTCGACGATGAGGACGTTCGGCACGTCGGTTGAGTTCGCGGACATGGACAGCTTCACTCTTGCTCGATGTGCCGATGAAAGATCGACATGGGAAAGTCGATTACTGCGCGCATCGCGCGCCAATAGCGAGCTAAATCAAAGCAGGGCGTGCCTGCGCACGGAACCATAGCCGTCCCAGAAGATTATGGTCTTGGCGATAATGTTACGCCCGGCGTGACGCCGCCGGGGAACGGCGGGCAACAAGGTTTGCTTGCGCAGTTGCATTGCGGGCAGGCGCGTGAAATCCGGCTGACGGCTTGTATTCGACGGATGCGGTAGCCATTTCGTGAAGATGGCCGTATTGGGCGGACGCGATTGATCGCGCCGCCGGCTTCAAGCGACAGAGCGTGTCGGGCAAATTTCAGAAAACCATAGCATCGGGGTAATCAGTTTGAAGATCCGCGTCGGTTACGAGATAATTTACGAGTTTCCGCAACCCACGCCTGTCATCATGGTGCTGGGTGCGCATTTCACGCGGGCGTCCGACGTCATCATTCCCGATTTTCTGACCGTCAGCCCGTCGGTCGAGATCACGCCCTATCGCGACGGCTTCGGTAACTGGTGCAGCCGCATCGTCGCACCGGCTGGCCGCGTGCGGCTGGCTGCCGACGGCATGGTTCGCGACAGCGGCCAGCCCGACCCGATCGTGCGTTTGGCCCTTCAGCATGCGGTGGAAGACCTGCCGGCGGAGACCCTGGTCTATCTGCTCGGCAGCCGCTATTGCGAAACCGACCGGTTGTCCGACGTAGCCTGGCGGATGTTCGAAAAGACGCCACCGGGCTGGGCGCGGGTTCAGGCGATCTGCGATTTCGTTCACAACCACATCAAGTTCGGCTATGAGCACGCCCGCGCCACCAAGACCGCGGCGGAAGCGTTCGATGAAGGCAAGGGCGTCTGCCGCGACTATGCCCACCTCGCCATCACCTTCTGCCGCTGCATGAATATTCCGGCGCGCTATTGCACCGGCTATCTCGGCGACATCGGCACGCCAAAGCCCTGGGCAGCCGGCGATTTCGCCGGCTGGTTCGAGGCCTATCTCGGCGGCCACTGGCACACCTTCGACCCCCGGAACAACATTCCGCGGATCGGCAGGATCCTGATCGCGCAGGGCCGCGATGCCTCCGACGTGCCGATCACCCAGACGTTCGGGCCGAACACGCTGGTGAGTTTCAAGGTCTGGACCGACGAGGTCGAAGAGACTTGATGCTGCTGACGGTTGCTCGTTTGCGAGCCACAAATGATACTGTCATCGCCCGGCTTGACCGGGCGACCCGGTATCCCAGAGACCGCAGATGGGAGCACGTAGTTTCTAGGTCCATATCCTGGCCAGCCGCATCGGCGGCACGCTTTATATCGGCGTAACCAACGATCTCGTTCGCCGCGTGTACGAACACAAGTCAGGCACTGCCGAAAGCTTCACCAAAGATTACGATGTGGATCGGCTGGTCTACTTCGAGTGCTTCGAAGACATTGAAGCTGCCATTCATCGTGAGAAGCGGCTGAAGAAATGGAGGCGGGCTTGGAAGATTGCGTTGATCGAGAAGGACGATCCAAACTGGATTGATCTTTATCCTGAGGTCGCCGGAGGATGAAGACGCGTCGGCTTTAGTTCTTTAGTCTAGCCGAGAGGCCTCTGGAATACTGGGTCGCCCGGTCAAGCCGGGCGATGACAATATCATCTTGTGCGGCATCGCCGCTCTAAACCTTCCTGGTCGCGAACCAGATCAGATGGCGCGCGCCGCCGCGCCTGGTGGTGGCGCGCACCGCGACTTCATTCACCTCGAAGCCGGCACCACGCAGCCGTTTGGAAAAAGCCGGGTGCGGCCCCGACGACCAGACCGCGAGCACGCCGCCTGGCTTCAACGCCCGATGGATCGCCGTCAGCCCCTTCGCGTCGTACAGAGCGTCATTGGCCTTGCGGATCAGCCCTTCCGGGCCGTTGTCGACATCGAGCAGGATGGCGTCAAACGCCCCAGGTTTCGACGCGATCACCTCGATCACATCGGCGCTCAGGATTTTCGCTCTGGGATCGTCGAGGCTGTCGCCGAAGATCCCGGCCATCGGCCCGCGCGCCCAGGCGATCACGGCCGGCAGCAGTTCGGCCACCGTGATCCGCGCTTTCGGCCCCAGCACCGCGAGTGCTGCGCGCAGCGTAAAGCCCATGCCCAGCCCGCCGATCAACAGATGCGGCGCCCTGACCGCCTCCAGCCTCCGGCAGGCCAGCGTGGCGAGCGCCTCCTCCGATCCGGAGAGGCGGCTGCTCATCAGCTCGTTCTGGCCGAGCTTCATGGAGAATTCGTTGCCGCGCTGCATCAGACGCAGTTCGACGTCCGAGCCCGGCACGCTTGTCGTATCGATTTGCTTCCACGGAATCATCCCAAGGCTTTTACGCCGCTTTGGCTGCCCTGTGCAAAGCCGCGGGAAGCAAGCGAGGCTCAGGCGCCTCTGCTACGGACCGATCGGACAAGTGCCGGGCTTTTGGCAAGGTACAGGAGCAACCCGGGTGGTCGCAGTCGCCTCTCCGGAGGCCGGACCTTCGGTTCCATTGACGATGGTCGAGACGCGCCAGCGGTACGCGGTTTGCGGCGTCAGCCCCGAATCGGCGAAACTCGGACCAGTCGCATCGCCCACCGCCGCAAAGGGGCCGTCGGCACCGGCGCGAAAGACGCGATAGCCGGCGGTTCCCGCTTGCGGTGTCCACGCCAGGGCCGCGCTGGTGTCTGTGATGTCGACCACCGCGAGCCGGTCCGGCGCCACGGTCGGTGCCGGTGCAGCGACGATCGCGGGCGCGGCGCTTGCCGTCAGCGCGTCGAGCATCGCCTTGATCGTCCTGATTTGCGCGCCGGATTTGGTCACGTAGCTGTCGTCGTAGTCGACGTAACCCCACAGATCCCAGCACCCCTGCGGATTGTACGGCCAGGGTCCGCTCGCGGCGACCGTCTGCGGATAAAGCACGATCAGGCGATTGGTATCTGCCCAGGCATTGTACCCGGCATGATCGATGAAACGCTTCTGGATATCGTCGACCGTCTGCCTGCAACCGTGCAAGGCGATATGGACCCCGCATGCCTCGCCATCCGCACATGATTTTGGCACGAACACATAGCCGGTCTCGCCCAGGCTGATCCGGCTGAGGCTCGCGGGTTTGGCGTAGACCGACTGATCGAAGGACTTGATCGTGCCGGTCAATGGGCCCTGTCGGGGAGGATTCAACGCGCCGTAAATATGCTGCAGGATGATTCCGGCCTGATCATAGCCGCATTGGCCGATGAACGGGCCGACGTTGGCCTGGCATGCGCCAAGATCGATTCGCGGCGGATCCTGGGCGACGACCAGCGAATGACCGGCGCCGATCGTCGTCTGGTAGAACAGATTGCCGCGGTTGGCCTCTCCGAGATAGTGGCGGTAAAAGCCGGCCGCAGCGTCGGTGACGGGCCGCGCCACCTTGTCATCGTTATAGCCGTGGAACAGGTAGATCTTCTGCCGACCCAGCAACTGCAGCGAGTCGATCGCGCCGGAAGCCGATTTGGAGTCGGCCTTGGCGAAGAACTCGCTGAGATCGGACAGCGGTCCGGACAGGCAGACGCCGGTCGCGTTCGAAAGCGCCGACCAGTAGCTGAGCCAGCTTTTGGCCTTCGCGCACCAATAAGGGCCGCCGGCGACGACGCCCACGCCCCTGATCACCGACGACCAGGCAGTTCCGAACTGGACCGCCATGAACGCGCCGGACGAGACGCCCGATATCGAGCTTTCGCGGATGTCGGCGTTGTAGCCTGACAGTTTTGCGGGTTGAGCCAGCGCCGGGCCGGCCATCCACGCCACGCAGCCAAGCACGATAGCTGTCCGGCGCAACCTTGCAACGTTCACGAAACCCTCCTGGGCGTGCGAACAATCATGTGTCGATTATCCCAGCATCCCGCTGTCGCCATCAAGCGTGATCTTGAATGCCGTCATTCTCGTCGCGTGCCCGACTCGATTTCATCCAGGGGCCGGCGGAGTCAACCTCACACCCGCCGCTCGGAAATCGCCTTTCGCAGTGTCCGCGATAGCGATTCCACCGAATATGGCTTCTGGATCAGCTCAAACCCGCGATGGGCATTGTCGGCGAGAACGCTGCTGTATCCGCTGGTCAGCACCACCGGCAGGCCCGGATAGCGATCGCGAATGATGTTGGCGAGTTCGACGCCGTTCATGCCGGGCATGATGACATCCGAGAACACCAGATCGAAGGTGAGCTCATCCTCGGCCAGCGCGGCGAGAGCGTCGCCGGCATTGGCGGCCCATTTGATGGCGTAGCCGAGATCCCTCAGCAATTCGGTGGAAAAACGTCCGACCTCTTCATCGTCTTCCACCACCAGAACGCAATGCCCGCGCCCGCTCATCGCGGCTTCCGCACCGACCGCGGCGATCTCCGCGCCCTTCGCCAGACGTTCGGCCTGAGGCAGATAGATGGTGAAAGTGGCGCCCTTGCCGGGCGTACTCGTGACATTGATTTCGCCACCCGACTGCTTGGCAAAGCCGAGCGCCTGACTGAGGCCGAGGCCGGTGCCCTTGCCGACATCCTTGGTCGTGAAGAACGGCTCGAAGATGACTTCCAGCATGTCGGCCGGGATCCCGGATCCGCTATCGGTGACGGAAACGGCGACGAACCGGCCGTCGCGGCGCGCCTGACCGCGCAGCGCCGGAATGGCATCGACCACATCGGCGTGGATGACGAGACTGCCCTCTCCCGCCATGGCATCGCGGGCATTGACCGCGAGATTGACCAGCGCGGTTTCGAACTGCGCGACGTCGGCGGTGGCAAGACACGGAGGATCGCAAAGCTCGACATCGATCTGGATACGGCCGCCCATCAGCGGGCGGATCAGCTGCGCGATGGTTTCGACCTGCGAGCCGACGTCGAACACCTGTGGCGACAGCGGCTGCCGCCGGGCAAAGGCCAAAAGCTGGCCGGTCAGCTTGGACGCGCGATCGACCGTGTCCGAAATCGCATCGACGTAACGGCGGCGCCGGTCCTCGCCGAGATCGCGGCGGCGCAGGAAGTCGGTCGCCGAGCGAATGATGGTGAGCAGGTTGTTGAAATCATGGGCGACGCCGCCGGTCAGCTGGCCGATCGCATCCATCTTCTGGGAGTGGCGCAGCGCCTCCTCGGCCTGCCGCCGCTCGGTGATGTCGACGGCCTCGGGCAGGACCGCGGAGACGACGCCGTGCTGATCGAACACCGGGCGCATGGTGAAATCGAAGAAGCGTTCGCCGGCGGGAAGATCGAGCTGCATTTCCCTCCGCACGCTCTCGCCTCGCAGCACCGTTGCAAAGGCCTCCATCACGATGTCGCGCATTCCCTCCGTCGCTGCAAACCAGGGTGAATCCCAAAACGGTTTTCCGGCAACGTCCCATATGCTGGCCCGGATACCGGCCAGCGACGTCGCATTGGCGTAGAGAACGTTTCCCTGCAGGTCCAGCAGTCCCTGGTACTGATTGCTGGTTTCGAATATCGTGCGCATCTGCGCTTCGTTTGACTGAAGCTGCGAGGTGCGTTCCGCGATCCGCTGCTCCAGCGTTTCGTTGAGATTTCGAAGCTCGAATTCGGCTTCCTTGGCGACCGTCACATCGTGGGCGACGCCGATGAAGCCGATATGTTTTCCGGTCGGATCCCAGCGCGGCTGCGATTCCGATCGCATCCAGCGCCATTGCCCGTCGGCCCGGCGATACCGCCCTTCCAGCACGAATGGCTTGAGCGTTGCTTCCCCGGCAACACTCTCCTTCACAATGCGTTGCACATCGTCCGGATGCAGGATGGTCCGCCAATCGAACGCCAGCCCCTGCTCGTAAGGCACGCCGAGAAATTCGAGGTAAGCCTGGTTGGCAAAGGCACGGGTGCGATTGATCTTGGTGACCCACATCGGCACCGGCGCGCTGTTGGCGATCAGGCGGAACCTTTCCTCGCTCTCGCGCAGTGTCTCCTTGGCAATGGCCAGATCGGTGATGTCGATGTGAGCGCCCACCAGCCGCAGGGCAGCGCCGTCGGGATCGCGCTCGATCCGGGCCTCGGTGGCGATCCAGCGCACCTGTCCATCGTTAGGCCTGATGATTCGATACTGCGACGAAAACTGCTCGCCGGTGCCCTTCACCGCATCGATGAATTTCCGCACCGTTCGATCGCGGTCATCAGGATGCAGTCGCGCAATCCAGTCCTGGTGGGTGTCATCCGCGTCCGCCGACAGGCCGTGGATGGCGCGGTATTCGGGGGTCCGGCGCTCGTTTCGAAAGCCGTCCCGCAGGTCGACGGTGACGGCAGCCACCTTGACGACCGGCTCAGAACCGGCCGTTGCGGGTTCCGAAAACGAATTGCTTTCGGTCGCCCGATCCTCATTCCCTGCGCCTGCCATGCTCGCTTCGCCTCGCGACCGGTTTCGGGCACCCTACATTAGGGCTGCCCGGAATTTAAGGCGATGCGGGCTTGCCCGGGTAGTTAACCTCGCGTGACGGGAAAGATGGATTCCGTCAGTTCCTGCAAGGCAATCGCAAGGTTTTCATCCCTGCTCAAGCGGTGCTTCCAACGCGGCCCGTTCGCCGGAAAATGCAAAACTGGAAATGCTGGGTCGAGTTCCATGGCGTGGCATGATCCTGCCTGAGGGAGTCCACCAGCTCAAAACCTTCGCCCAATTCCCCAGCAAGGCTTGCCGCATCGTACCGGTTGACAGGCAGCCCGCTGCATTTTTCCGGACCGTCGAGGGCAAAGGTCCCGATGACGACATGGCCGCCGGGCCTGACCGCCTGTCGCAGACGCGCCACGTAGGCGGAGCGGTCCGCTGGATCGATCAGGAAATGAAAGGCGGCCCGGTCATGCCAGATGTCGAAGCCGTGGGTCGGCTGCCAATTGGTGACGTCGGCGGCGACCCATTCCACTTCGCCCGCGCGGTCGCCGAGTCGCGCCCGGGCGGCGTCAAGCGCGGCTTGCGAAATGTCCAGCACCGTCACGCGCTCGAACC
The DNA here is from genome assembly GCF_030654605.1 of Bradyrhizobium sp. GTDB lineage: Bacteria > Pseudomonadota > Alphaproteobacteria > Rhizobiales > Xanthobacteraceae > Bradyrhizobium. Next base: position 44,079 of record NZ_JAURXB010000051.1, on the reverse strand, counting down.
CGCGCGCCAGAAGGCTGTCGACCAGCCGTGACGCGCCGCCGCCGATATCGATGATGGCAGACTCCGGCGCCGGCCGGGCAAGGTCAATCAGTTCCAGCGACGGCGCCGGATTTTCCTGAAACCAGCTGACTTGGTCCTCGCCCTTGGTCGTGTAGACTGTTTCCCAATGGGATTTCCGGTTCGCATCGGTCATGAGCGAATCTCCGCTGGCCGCGTCAAGGGTGAAGATGGCAGATGCTTATACCTCCCATATTGGACAACAAACACACATCTTCGCCATCCGTGTTTGCGCCTTCGGCCCTGCTGCGCGAGGCGCGACGGCAGAAGAAACTTGAAGTTGCCGACGTGCCGAGCGTCTGCATCCTGGACCCCGACGGCGATCTTGTCCGGACGCTCCGCGCCGCAGGAAAAACCCGGCGGTTTCAAAACTGGCCCTGCTACCATACCGAACTTGATTGCTTCTCGCTCGGTGGGCGGGAAGTCGGAATCGTCGGCCGTGTGGTGGGATCGTCGTTCGCCGTACTGGTGGCGGAGGAACTGTTTGCGAGCGGCTGTCGTCTGCTGGTGAGCCTTACTTCGGCCGGGCAAATCGTGCCGTCGGGACCGCCGCCCTATTTCGTGATCATTGACCGCGCATTGCGGGACGAAGGAACCAGTTATCACTATGCGCCGCCCGCCGAATTCGCTGACGCGGACCCGCGACTGGTGGCGGCGGCATGGAAGGCAATATCGGCGCACAAGCCGCGCTGCGTCGTCGGCTCCAGTTGGACCACGGACGCCCCGTTCCGAGAGACCGCGGAAGCCATCGACGCTGCAAGGAACAAGGGTGTCCTCGCGGTCGAGATGGAAGCGGCCGCGCTTTATGCCTTTGCGAGCGCGGCGGGAGCGAGGGTGCTTTGTCTGGCCCATGTGACGAATACGATGGGACAATCCGGCGACGATTTTGAGAAGGGCGAGGCCGACGGTACCAGAGACGCGCTTGCGGTGCTGGACGAGATTGTCGGCGCCATTTGCGCTGAAGCATCCGAACTGCCTGCCGCGAGGTAAGCTCCTTGGGCGCCCGCTTGACCTAAATCAAAAGGAAGAACCCATCACGGCCTAATTTTCAACCTGTCGCGCGCGGCGAAATTGATAGCGCCGATCATGAAGCAGGGATCTGCTATCCGGTTCGGGAACGGCACGTCGATGAAAGGCCTGTTTATCGTCAACGACCCGCCCTACGGCACGGAGCGCGTCTATAATGCGCTGAGGCTCGCGCACGCCCTCGTGAAGAAGGACCCGTCGATGCAGGTAACCGTATTCTTGATGGCGGATGCCGTATTGGCGGGCAAGGCTAATCAAAAGACGCCCGACGGCTACTACAATGTGGAGCGGATGTTGAAACGCGTTCTCAGCAGCCACGGAGCAGTGCTCTTGTGCGGCACCTGCATGGACGCGCGCGGCATTGGTGACGCCGAACTGATACAGGGGGCACGTCGCAGCACGATGGACGAACTCGCCGGCGCAACCATCGAGGCCGACAAGGTGCTGATATTCTAGCGAACGCCGGCTTCCCGGCGGCTGCGCTGTCATCACATCATTCCAGCGGGGCGCGTCCTACCGCAGAGGCTGGGGCAATTCCACGAACGCCAGCCGAATCTGGAAGACCTTGGCCGCCGAGCTGTGCGGAAGCGCCTCTCACTCCGGCCTCATGTTGGGGCACGGGCTGTTTGCCACTCAAGCGGGACCGGTAGCCTCGCGGGCCGTCAATCTTCTTCGATCCCCGCCTATCCCAGCATCTGGGTATCGCCGCACACCGAAATAGCCTGGCCGGAAATCGTCTTGCCGCGCGGGCTGCACATGAACAGGATCTGGTCGGCGATCTGCTCCGGCGTCACATAGTCCTTGATCGAGGTGTAGGAGAACGCCGTGCGCTCCATCTCGGCGTAGGAAATCCCGCGCTGCTGCGCTTTGGCTTCCAGCACCCGGCGCTGCCGGTCGCCGGCGACGAGGCCAGGCAGGATTGCGTTGACGCGGATGTTGTCCGGCCCGAGTTCGATCGACAGCGATTTGGTGAAGCCGATCACGCCCCATTTCGCCGCCGCATAGGGCGTGCGCATGGCAAAGCCGAGCCGGCCGGCCGCCGAGGAAATATTGACGATCGAGGCGTTCGGGCTCTTGCGCAGATGCGGCACGGCAAGGCGGGTGCAGTTGAACTGCCCGGTCAGGCAGATTTCCAGGCAGCGGTCCCAGTCTTCCGGATTCATCTCCTCGACCTTGGCCGTCGGTCCGGCGACGCCGGCATTGTTGACCAGCACGTCGAGGCCACCGAGTTTTGCCACAGCTTCCGCGAACAGTTTTTGCACGGCCGCGCGGTTGGAAACATCGCAGGGCGTCGATGTGATGGCGGGATCGCTGGAGGCCAGTTCGGACAGCGCGATTTCATCGACATCGCAGGTATGAACTCTGGCGCCTTCGGCTGCAAAACGCCGGGCAATGGCGCGCCCGATGCCGTTGGCACCGGCGGTTACCAGCACGCGCAAGCCCTTGAGTTCGAGATCCATGGTCACTCCGCGATGTCGTTGGAAGATATCAGCCGGCAAGTCCGCCGCGCGAAAGAATGAAATCCGCGGCACCGTTGCCGGCCCTGGATTTTCGAGAGGGGACTCGACAACGGTCCGGACTTTTGCGAGCCTAATTGTGATCACAGATCACGGCAAGCGAGACAACGCGCTTTTCGAGCGAACAACAGCGCGCTCGCCCGTCGCTCGGGCGATGTGCGGGTGCTGTTGCTCGACGAACCCTCCGAGGGCCCTCGGGCCTGCAATTGTTGGCGCAAGGTGCTCTGGCTGTGAGACCAAGGTTTGTGAGAGCAGAAAATGGCCAATACTGAACGCAATGTCGCCATCGTCGGCTGCGGCCTGATCGGGCGCGCCTGGGCCACGATCTTCGCCCGCGCCGGATGGAACGCGCGGCTGACCGACCCGCATGTTCCGACCCTGAAGGCGGCGCCCCGCCTGATCCGCGACGAACTGCACGCGCTGGCGCGTCACGGTCTTTGCGACGATCCCGACGGCGCGGTGGCGCGGGTCTCGATCGCGGCCAGCCTGCAGGAAGCCCTGCTCGACGTCGAATTCGTCCAGGAGAACGGGCCGGAGATCGTCGAGGACAAGAAGACCATCTTCGCCCAGCTCGACAAGCTCGCCCCGCCGAACGCGCTGCTGGTGTCATCGACCTCGGCCATCACGGCATCGCGCTTCACCGAAGCGCTGCCGGGCCGGGCGCGTTGCCTGGTCGGCCATCCCGTCAACCCGCCGCATCTGGTGCCGCTGGTCGAACTGTGCGGCGCGCCGTGGACCTCGCCCGACGCGATCGACCGTGCCCGCACCATCTATCGCGAGATCGGACAAGTACCCGTCACCATCAATCGCGAGATCAACGGCTTTGTCCTGAACCGGTTGCAGGGCGCACTGCTCGCCGAAGCATTTCGCCTGGTCGGCGAAGGCTATATCTCGGCCGAGGATCTCGATCACACCGTGAAGGATGGCCTCGGGTTGCGCTGGTCGTTTCTCGGACCGTTCGAAACCATCGAGCTCAACGCGCCCGGCGGCATCCCCGATTATTGCGCGCGCTATACCGGCTTTTATAAGGAGCTGGCTTCCGCTGCCGCCGGACCCGAAGTCTACCAAAGCCCGAACGTGGATCGGGTGATCGCGGCCTGGCCGCATCAGCCGACGCCGGAACGCATCGCCGAACTGACGCAGCGGCGCAACGAGCGCCTGGCGGCATTGGCCGCGCACAAAGCCAAACAACAAAACGTCGCTCCGGGGCGTCGCGACAGCGACGAACCCGGAGCCTAGAGAGATTCCGGGTTCGCGCTGGCGCGCGCCCCGGAATGACGATTTAGAATCTACCCACTCTAACAAAGTGAGCATCCCATGAGCCGCAAAGTCATCATCACCTGTGCCGTGACCGGCGCGATCCACACCCCCTCGATGTCGAAGGCGCTGCCGGTGACGCCGCAGGAAATCGCCGACGCCGCAGTCGATGCCGCCGAAGCCGGTGCGGCCATCGTGCATCTGCACGCCCGCAATCCGAAGACCGGCCAGCCGGACCAGAGCCCTGAAGCCTTTGCGCCGTTCCTGAAAATCATCAAGCAGCGCTCCAACTGCGTGATCAACCTCACCACCGGCGGCGCGCCGACCATGACGGTGGACGAGCGCGTCCGCCCGGCGGCGGTCTACAAGCCGGAGGTCGCCTCGCTCAACATGGGCTCGATGAACTTTGCGTTTTTCGGCATGCTGAACCGCTTCAAGAAATTCGAGCATGACTGGGAGCTCAAGCACCTGCAGAACAAGGATATCGTATTCCGCAACACCTTCCAGGACATCGAATACGTCCTGAAGACGCTGTCGGAGACCGGCACCCGTTTCGAATTCGAATGCTACGACACCGCGCATCTCTACAACCTCAACTACTTCCTCGAGCAGGGCATGGTGAAGCCGCCGCTGTTCGTGCAGACGGTGTTCGGACTGCAGGGCGGTACCGGTGCACATCCGGAGGATGTGCTGCACATGAAGCGCACCGCCGACCGGCTGTTCGGCGACAAAATGGTGTGGTCGGTGCTCGGCGCCGGGCGCAACCAACTGCCGATCGCGGCGATGGCCGCCGCCATGGGCGGCAACATTCGCGTCGGCCTCGAAGACTCGCTGTGGGCGGCGCCCGGCCGGATGGCGGCCTCGAACGCCGAGCAGGTCACGCTGGCCCGCAAAATCATCGAAGGCCTCGGCCTGCAGGTGGCGACGTCGGACGAGGCCCGCGAAATTCTCGATCTGAAGGGCGGCGACAAGCTGGAAGTCTGACGAGTTCCGGCTAGCGCATCCCGCGCTCTGTCGTCCAGGCCAAGCGAGCAACACGAGCGCAGAGCCGGGACCCATACGCCGCGTTCCAGCTGTAAGGACGCAGGCGGTAGAGACCTTTTGAAGTAACAACCGCCGCGGCGTATGGGTCCCCGCGTCCGCGGGGACGACATCGGGGTGAGGCTGGACCTTTCTCTCCCGCACCCGGCCTTGCCGGTTGCGTCGCCGCGCCGTCATGGCTAACCTCCGCGACAATCGGTCCGCTGAGACTGAATGATCGAGGGAGGGGAATATGTCGGGCGTGCGTACACTTGCGGCGGTGGCGTTGTCTTTATTTGCAGCTTCCAATGTGGCCGTGCTGGCTGCCGAACCCAAGAAGGGCGGTATCCTGAAGGTTCATCACCGCGACAGTCCAGCCAGCGCCTCGATCCATGAGGAGGCTACCTTCTCGGTCAACATTCCCTTCATGGGGATTTTCAACAATCTCGTCATGTACAAACAGGACGTGGCGCAAAACTCCCTCGATTCGATCGTGCCGGATCTCGCGGAAAGCTGGGCCTGGAGCGGTGACGGGAAAAAGCTCAGCTTCAAGCTCAGGCAAGGCGTCAAGTGGCATGACGGCAAACCGTTCACGTCCGCCGACGTCAAATGCACCTTCGACATGGTGATGGGCAAGTCGCAGCAGAAATTCCGCAAGAACCCGCGCAAATCCTGGTACAATGAGGTCGTTGACGTCACGCCGAGCGGCGATTTCGAGGTCGCGTTCAACCTGAAGCGGCCGCAGCCTTCGCTGCTGGCGCTACTCGCTTCCGGCTATACGCCGGTTTATCCCTGCCATGTTTCGCCCGGCGACATGCGCACCAAGCCGGTCGGCACCGGCCCGTTCAAGTTCGTCGAGTTCAAGGCCAACGAATCGATCAAGATCACCCGCAATCCGGACTACTGGAAAAAGGGCCTGCCGCATCTCGACGGCATCGAGTACAATATCGTTCCCAACCTGTCGACCGCCATTCTCGGCTTCATTTCCGGCCAGTTCGACATGACGTTCCCGACCGGGGTGACGATTCCGCTGCTCAAGGATGTCAAGGCGCAGGCGCCGAAGGCGGTGTGTGTCGTCGCACCCAACAACGTCAGCACCAATATCATCGTCAACTCGTCTTCGCCGCCGTTCGACAATCTGGATATTCGTCAGGCGATGGCGCTGACGCTCGACCGCAAGGCCTTTGTCTCGATCCTGTTTGAAGGTCAGGCGGATATCGGCGGTACCATGCTTCCAGCCCCGGGCGGATTGTGGTCCATGCCGAAGGAGATGCTGGAGAAGATTCCGGGTTACGGCCCTGACATCAACGCCAGTCGGGAGGAAGCCCGCAAGCTGATGGCGAAGGCGGGCTATGGACCGGACAAGCGCCTCGCGGTCAAGGTCGCAACCCGCAATATTCCGATTTACCGCGACCCCGCCATCATCCTGATCGACCAGCTCAAGGGTATCTATATCGACGGTGAACTTGAAGTGGTCGAAACCGCCAACTGGTTCTCGAAAGTCGCGCGCAAGGACTACGCGCTCGGCCTCAACCTCACCGGCAATGCCGTCGATGATCCCGACCAGTCGTTCTTCGAGAACTATTCCTGCGGCTCGGAGCGGAACTACACCAACTACTGCAACAAGGAAATCGAGAAGCTGTTCGGCGAGCAGTCGATCGAAGCCGACGTCGCCAAACGCAAAAAGCTGGTCTGGGAAATCGACAAGAAGCTTCAGGAGGACGTCGCCCGCCCGATCATCTACCATGGCCGCTCGGGCTCGTGCTGGCAGCCTCATGTCAAGGGCATCACCATCATGGTGAACAGCTCCTACAACGGCTATCGCTACGAGGATTTGTGGATGGACAAGTAGCGTCTTGAGCCGCACCTCGCGGCAGGACCCGACCGCCAGCCTCTAATATTTGCGCGTATTCCGATCGCAGGCTTGCTATCCACGCTCGCGGAATACGCGCTGACAGGAGCAGCCCGTTGTTTGCCTATATCGTGCGGCGTCTCGTGTTGATGCTCGTGACCCTGTTCGGGATCTCGGTCATCATCTTTGTGCTGCTGCGCATCGTACCCGGCAACATCGTCGACATCCTGTTCGACGCGGCCGGATTCGTCGACCAGGCCGACAAGGCCAACCTGGAGAAGGAGCTCGGGCTCGACCAGTCGATCGTCGTGCAATACATGCAATGGATCGGCGGGCTGCTGCACGGCGACCTCGGCTATTCCTACGTGTCCGAGAAGCCCGCGCTGCAGGAGATCCTGCCGCGGATTCCGATCACCGCAAAGCTGGCCGCCCTCGCATTGTTGTTTTCCGCCTCGATCGGCATTCCACTTGGAGTCATCAGCGCGGTAAAGCAAGGCACCCGGCTCGACTATGCATTGCGGGTCGTCAGCCTGAGCGGCCTGTCGCTGCCCTCGTTCTGGCTCGGCCTCTTGATCCTGATGGCGTCGGTCTCGATGTTCGGGACCATGCCGATCTTCAACCCGAACCCGGCGACCTGGACCGAGGCGTTCGCGATCTACGCCGTCCCGGCGATGGCGGTCGGCTTTCGCAGCGCCGCGCTGACCATGCGGATCACCCGCTCCTCGATGCTGGAAATATTGCGGCAGGATTATATCCGCACCGCCCGCGCCAAGGGGGCGTCCGAGGCCTCCGTCAATTATCACCATGCACTGAAGAACGCCGTGCTGCCCGTTATCACCGTGATCGGCATCGAGGCCGCGTTCCTGATCGGCGGCCTGATCGTCACCGAGACCGTGTTCAACATTCCCGGCGTCGCCCGCTTCCTGGTCGAGGCGATCCGCTGGCGCGACTATCCGATCGTCCAGAACCTGGTGATGCTGATCGCCGTGGTTGTCGTGGTCACGAACTTCACGGTCGACATGCTCTACGCCGCGATCGATCCACGCATTCGCTATACGGATTAGGAGCCAAAGCTTGGCCGTCATCAACTACGATAGCGAACTGCGACGCGCCGGCGCCCATTCGACGCATGGCTGGCGAAAGCTGACGTTCCTGGCGCGGCGCCATATGCTCGGCGCGATCGGCCTCGTCATCATGGTGCTGTTCGTGCTGGCCGCGTTGCTGGCCGATCTCATCGGCCGTTACGATCCGCTCTCCGTCGATTCCCTGCAGCGCCTGGCGCCCCCCAGTGCGCAGCATTGGCTAGGGACCGACGCGTTCGGGCGGGACGTCTGGAGCCGGATCGTCCATGGCGCCCGCATCTCGCTCGCCGTCGGCGTCGGCTCCACCCTGCTCGGCTCCTCGATCGGCGTGATGGTCGGCCTCGCCTCGGGTTATTTGTCCGGCTGGGTCGATCTGGTGTTCCAGCGCATTACCGATATCTTGCAGGCCCTGCCGCTGTTGGTGCTGGCGCTGGTCATGACCGCGGCGCTGGGGCCGTCGCTGCCGAACGTGATCATCGCGATCGCGATCCCGCTGATCCCCACGGTCGCCCGCGTGATCCGCGCCAATACGCTGGCGCTGCGCGAGCTGCCGTTCATCGAGGCCGCAAAATCGATCGGCATGAGCGAAACCCGCATCGCGCTGCGCCACGTGCTGCCCAACACGCTGGCGCCGCTGATCGTGCTGGCGACGGCGCAGCTCGGTTCGACGATTCTCACCGAGGCCTCGCTGTCGTTTCTCGGCCTCGGCATTCCCGAACCCTATCCGTCATGGGGCCGCATGCTGTCGGAATCGGCCGCGGAATATGTCCGTGTCGCGCCGTGGCTGGTGATCTTCCCCGGGATTGCGATCAGCCTTGCGGTATTCGGCACCAATTTGTTCGGCGACGCGCTGCGCGACATCCTCGACCCGAGGCAGCGCGGCTGATGAACGAGGTTCTGGCAGACGATATGGTTCTCGACGTGAAGAACCTGCAAACGGTGTTCTTCACCAATTCCGGGCTGTTCAAGGCGGTCGACGACATCTCGTTCAGCATTCGCCGCGGCGAGACGCTGGCGATCGTCGGCGAATCCGGCTGCGGCAAGAGCGTCACCGCATTGTCGATCATGCGGCTGGTGCCGGATCCGCCGGGCCGGATCGTCGGCGGCTCGGTGGCGCTCGAAGGCACCGACCTGCTCGGCCTCGACGAGGCCGAGATGCGCGCGATCCGCGGCAACCGCATCTCGATGATTTTTCAGGAACCGATGACCTCGCTCAACCCGGTGATCCGGATCGGCGACCAGATTACCGAAGCGGTTCGCTTGCATCGCTCCATCACCCGTAAGGAAGCCTGGGCAAAGGCCGTCGAAATGCTGCGCCTCGTCCGCATCCCGGAACCGGAGCGAAGGGCCACCGAATATCCGCATCAGCTCTCCGGCGGCATGCGCCAGCGCGCCATGATCGCGATGGCGCTGGCGTGCCGGCCGGCGCTACTGATCGCGGACGAGCCGACCACCGCGCTCGATGTTACCATCCAGGCCCAGATCCTGGCGCTGATCGTCGAGTTGCAGAAGGAACTCGGCACCGGGCTGATCCTGATCACCCACGATCTCGGCGTCGTCGCGCAGACCGCGCAGCGCGTCATCGTGATGTATGCCGGCAAGAAGGTCGAGGAAGCCGGCGTCGAGGCGCTGTTCGAAAATCCGAGGCATCCCTACACCCGCGGCCTGATGGCATCGATGCCCGCGGTGGCGACGTTCGGCTCCAACTCCGATGCGCGGCTGGTCGAAATTCCCGGCATGGTCCCGTCGCTGACCAACCTGCCGCCGGGCTGCGCGTTCGCGCCGCGCTGCGCGCTCGCGATCGAACGCTGCCATGCCGAATATCCGCCGTTGCAGGACTGGGGCGACCATCACTTGGCGGCGTGCTGGCGCGCCGCAGAAACGGCGGTGACGCCATGACCGACGCAACGCCGCTGCTCGAGGTCACCGACCTCGTCAAGCATTATGCGGTGCGGGGCGGCGTGCTGCGCCGCCGCGTCGGCACGGTGCATGCCGTGGATGGCATCAGCTTCACGGTCGGCGTCGGCGAAACGCTCGGGATGGTCGGGGAATCCGGCTGCGGCAAATCGACGGTGGCGCGCGCCATCCTGCGGCTGGTCGAGCCGACCAGCGGCAGCATCCGGATCAACGGCCTCGACATCACCCATCTCGGCAAGGCGGATCTGCGCGAGCACCGGCGCTCGATGCAGATCATCTTCCAGGACCCGTTCGCCTCGCTGAATCCGCGCATGACGGCGGGCGATATCGTCGGCGAACCGCTCAGCGTCCATGACCTGGCCAAGGGAGAAAAAAGGCGCGAACGGGTCGCGGAACTGTTCGATCAGGTCGGGCTGCGGGCCGATCAAATGCAGAACTATCCGCACCAGTTCTCCGGCGGCCAGCGCCAGCGCATCTGCATCGCTCGCGCGCTGTCGCTCGGCCCCGATTTGATCGTGTGCGACGAGCCGGTCTCGGCGCTCGACGTCTCGATCCAGGCCCAGGTGATCAACCTCCTGATCGACCTGCAGCGCCGGCACGGCTTTTCCTATCTGTTCATCGCCCACGACCTCGCCGTCGTCGCCCATATCAGCCACCGCGTCGCCGTGATGTATCTCGGCCGCATCGTCGAGATCGCGGAGAAGGCCGAACTGTTCGCCAACCCGAGGCATCCCTATACGCAGGCCCTCCTGGCCTCGGTGCCGGTGGCGGATCCGAAAAAGAAGACGCTGAAGCCGATGATCGACGGCGACGTGCCGAGCCCGATCAATCCGCCCTCCGGCTGCGCATTCCACACTCGCTGCCGCTATGTGATGGACAGGTGCAAGGTGGATACGCCGGTGCTGGCGGAAGCGGGCACAAAACATCAGGTGGCGTGCTGGCTCAATGAGGGAACGGGGCGGAGCCTCTAACTACGTCGTCGTCCCTGCGAACGCAGGGACCCATAACCACAGGTGGTTGTGGTTGTGATTGGTCGTCGAACAGTTTGCTGCATTCGATGGATCACGCGGTATGGGTCCCGGCTCGGCGCTCGCTGGGCCGGGACGACGGGGATTTCTATTTTGCCGCCTCGATCTCCACCACGATCTTCCCCGTCGTCACCTGCTCGCCTTCCGCGACATTGATCGCCGAAATCGTGCCCGCGATCCCTGCCGTATGCACATGCTCCATCTTCATCGCTTCCAGCGTCATCACGGGCTGGCCCGCTTCGACCTTGTCGCCAGGCTTGACCAGCAACGCCACGACGCGGCCGTTCATCGCGGCGCGGACCTTGCCGTCGCCGCCGTTTGCCGCTGCCGTGGCAGGCGCTGCCCGGGTCAGGTCGCGGACTGCGATCGTTATGCCGCGGTGCAGGACAAACAGCCGGTCGCCGTCGCGCAGGAATCTGGCGGATTCCATCAGGCCATTGCTGCTGAAACGAATGCTGTCGCCGTCGAGCGCGTGGATTTCGATCCGGTAGGCCGTATTTTCGACGGTGGCGAGATAGCCGCCGTCGCGCTCGCGGCCGACTTCGAGCTCATGGATGCCGTGATCGAGTTCGACGCGGGCCGGCACCGGAAAGGTCGACGCCAGCGTCCGGCCACTGCGCCACGGCGGCGCAAAGGGATCGGTGACATAGAGCAGCACCGCCGCCAGCGCCGCCTCCGAAGCCGCATCCGCGCGCGGCGCCAGCAGCGCATCGCGGTGCTGGCCGATGAACGCCGTGGTCGCTTCGCCCGCTGCAAAGGCCGGATGCGCCAGACAGGCGGCGAGGAACGCCTGATTGGTGGTGACGCCGAATGCGGCGGTCTGTTCGAGGCCGTGAATGAGCTGGCGTCGCGCCGCATCGCGGCTTTCGCCATGGCTGATCAGTTTGGCAATCATCGAATCGTAGAATGGCGGAATCCCGGAGCCCGATTGCAGCGCGTGCTCGACGCGGATCTCGCCGGGCATCTGCCACAGCGCCATCCGGCCGGACTGCGGCATGAAGTCCTGGCCGGCATCTTCCGAACATAGCCGCACCTCGATGGCATGGCCGGAGAATTCTATCGCGTCCTGCTTCAGCCCGAGCGGCTCGCCGCCGGCCACCCGCAGCTGCAGTTCGACCAGATCGAGCCCGGTGATCGCCTCGGTGACGGGATGCTCGACCTGCAGCCGCGTGTTCATCTCCATGAAGTAGAATTCGCCGCTACGATCGAGCAGGAACTCGAGCGTGCCGGCGCCCTCGTACCCGATCGATTTGACGGCAGCGACCGCGACCGCGCCCATCCGCGCCCGCAACTCCGGCGACACCGCCGGTGACGGCGCTTCCTCGATCAGTTTCTGGTGCCGGCGCTGCACCGAGCAGTCGCGCTCGCCGAGATGGATGGCGTTGCCGTGGCGGTCGCCGAACACCTGGATTTCGAGGTGGCGGGGATCGGCAATGGCGCGCTCCAGGATCACCGTGGGATCGCCGAACGCGCCCTGCGCCTCGGATCGCGCGCTGCGCAGCGCATCCGGAAACGCCGCCGCATCCACGACCAGCCGCATGCCGCGTCCGCCGCCGCCGGCGACCGCCTTGATCATCACGGGAAAGCCTGTTCTGCCGGCCTCGGCCAGCATGACGGCATCGCTCTGGTCGGCGCCCTGATAGCCGGGCACGCAGGGCACGCCGGCCGCCAGCATGATTTCCTTGGCACCGGCCTTGTTGCCCATCGCCTTGATGGATTCGGGCGACGGCCCGATGAACACCAGGCCGGCATCGCGGCACGCCTGCGCGAAATCCTCGTTCTCGGCGAGAAAGCCGTAGCCGGGATGCACGGCATCGGCGCCACTGGCCTCGGCCGCCGCGATGATGGCTTCGATATTCAGGTAGGATTGCGAGGGCAGCGCCTCGCCGAGGCGGATGGCTTCGTCGGCTTCCCGCACATGCAAGGCATCGCGGTCGGCGTCGGAATAGACCGCGACCACGCCGTAGCCGAGGCGGCGCGCGGTGCGCATGATCCGCAATGCGATCTCGCCGCGATTGGCGATCAGGATTTTCGAGAACGGCGTCGGCTTCATCTGCACCTTCATGGCCGCGCCACCGAGAACTGCATGGCTTGCGGACTGCGCGCCTCGGCCTCCCGGCAGATCGCCAGCACTTCCGCCAGCACGCTGCGGGTATCGCGCGGGTCGATCACGCCGTCGTCGAGCACGCGCGCACTGGTCGAGAACACGTCCATCTGGCCGTCGAACACGCCGGTGATCTGCGCCTTCATGGCGTCGATCTTTTCTTTCTCGATCGGCTTGCCGCGTCTGGCGGCGGCGGCTTCGGTAACGATGGCCATGGTTTCGGCGGCCTGCTCGCCGCCCATCACGGCGGTCCTGGCATTGGGCCAGGAGAAGCAGAAGCGCGGATGGAAGCCGCGGCCGCACATGCCGTAATTGCCGGCGCCGAACGAGGCGCCGCAATAGATCGTGATCTGCGGCACGGTGGCGCTGGTGACGGCCTGGATCATTTTCGAGCCGTGCTTGATCATGCCGGCTTCTTCATAGGCTCGACCTACCATGTAGCCTGTGGTGTTGTTGAGATAGAGCAGCGGCGTGCGCGACTGGCAGCAGGCCTGGATGAAATGCGTCGCCTTGTTGGCGCCGGGAACGTCGAGCGGGCCGTTGTTGGTGATGATGCCGATCGCATGGCCTTCGATGCGGGCGTGGCCGCACACCGTGGCCGGGCCATAATTGGCGCCGAATTCGGTGAAATCGGAATCGTCGATGAAGCGGGCGATGGCCTGGCGCATGTCGACCGGCCGCTTGTGATCCATCGGCATGATGCCGAGCAGCTCCTCGGGATCATGCCGCGGTGGGCGGTGCGAAGCCTTGTCGGCTTCCGGCCGGTCCCACTGCAGATTGCCCATGATATCGCGCGCGATCCGCAGCGCGTCGCGGTCGTCCTCGGCGAGATAGTCGCCGAGGCCGGAAATGCTGGTGTGCATCTCGGCGCCGCCGAGTTCCTCTTCGGTGGCGATTTCCCCGGTCGCGGCCTTCAAGAGCGGCGGCCCGGCCAGGAAGGCGCGGGTGCGGCCCCGCACCATCACGATGTAGTCGGACAATCCGGTCTGGTAGGCGCCGCCGGCGGTGGACGAGCCGTGCGTCACCGTCACCACCGGAAGGCCGGCGGCCGACAAGCGCGCCAAATTTCGAAAAATGTTGCCGCCGCGGATAAAATCCTCGACGCGGTAGCGCAGCAGATTGGCGCCGGCGCTTTCGACCAGCTGCACATAGGGCAGCTTGTTCTCCAGCGCCATTTCCTGCACCCGCAGCGTCTTGTCGAGGCCGTAAGGCTGCAGCGCGCCGGCGTCGATGCCGGAATCATTGGCCGAGACCATGCAGCGGATGCCGGCCACGAAACCGATGCCGGCGATCAGCCCGCCGCCGGGAACGCTCTTGCCGGCGTCGGGCACGTCGAACATGTAGCCGGCCAGGGTCGAGAGCTCGATGAACGGCGTGCCGGGATCCAGCACCAGCGCCACCCGTTCGCGCGGCAGCAATTGCCCGCGCTTGTGAAACCGGTCCTTGGCGGCGGCCGATGCGGCGCGCGCCCGCTCCTCCAGGCCACGCATGCGCGCAATCAGCGCCAGCATGCCGTCGCGGTTGGCCTGAAAGGCCGCGCTACCAGGGGCGATGGTCGATTCAATGACAGCCACTACGCGTGCTCTTTCGTAAAATGCCCGGCAAAGGCCTGGCGCAGTTCGACCTTGCGCAGCTTGCCGGTCGCCGTCATCGGCATTTCGTCGACGATCCTGACGAATTTCGGCACCTGGAAGCCGCCGAGATGTTTTCGGCAATGCTCCGATATTTCGGCCTCGTCGGCGACCGCGCCCGGCTTCAATTTGACGAAGGCCGACACTGCCTCGCCCCATTGCGGATGCGGCAGGCCGACCACGGCGGCGTTCTGCACGGAGGGATGCGCCAGCAGCGTCTCCTCGATCTTGACGGAGGCGACATTCTCGCCGCCGGACTTGATCATGTCCTTCTTGCGGTCGAGGAACAGCACTTCGCCATGCTCGTCGATCAAGGCGAGATCGCCGGTATGGTGCCAGCCGAATTTTCTGGCCTCTTCGGTCGCCTTCGGATCCTTGTAATAGCCCATCATGACGTTGGGGCCGCGATGCACCAGCTCGCCGGCCTGCCCGCGTGGCAGCAGCTTGCCGTCGTCGTCCATGATCGCGGTCTCGTTGACGATCAGCGACTCGCCCCAGTAATTGCCGAAGCGTTCAAGCTGCCGGTCCGGCTGCGACATCGTGGTGGCCGGATACATTTCGGTCTGGCCGCTCGTCAGCACGAAATTGGGACACATGTCGGCCATCGCCCGCTCCAGCAGCGGGCGGCTCATCGGCGCCATGGTGTAGATGCAGGCCTTCAGGCCGGAGAGGTCGTACTCCCGCCGGCGGGGGTGATCGAGGATCGCCTGGTACATCAGCGACAGCCCGACGAACACGGTGAGCTTGTCGCGCACGATCGCTTCCATGCAGACCACGGGGTCGAAGCCGCGCATCAACGCCATGCGGCCGCCGACCGAGAGATAGCTCAGCAGCAGCACATGGCCGGCGCAGTGGAACAGCGGAAACTGCCCGGTGATGCCGTCATTGCGGTCGAGATGCATCTCGATGGCGTTGCTCATGACCGCCATGACGACGGCGAGATGGCAATGCATCGCGCCCTTCGGGCGCGAGGTGGTGCCCGAGGTATAGATAATCATCGCGAGATCGCGATCGTCGAAATCGATATCGGGCTCAATCCCGGACTGGCCCTTGATCAGATCGTTGAATTCTTCAAGTCCGGCCGCAGCTGCCTTGCCGGTGAGATCGACCGCGATCAGGTCGATGCCGCGCTTTTGCAGCGCCGCGCGGCGATCCGGCTGGGCATGCAGATTGTCGTCGATCAACGCGAAGCGCACCTCGGCGTGATCCAGGATGTAGTCCATGTCGGCGGGGCCGAGCATGGTGTTGATGGGCACCCAGACGAGGCCCGCGCGATGAATGCCGAACAGCGCTTTGACGAACTCGACCGAATTGTTGCAGATGGTCGAAATCTTCTCGCCGGGCTTCAGGCCGCGCGCGACCAGGTAATTGGCAAACCGGTTGGCGTCGCGCTCGAGCTCGGTAAACGTCACGCGCCGCGCGCCATCGGTGACGGCGACCCGGTCCGGAAACCGCGCCGCCGCTTTCTTCAGGAGATCGCCGATCGCCACCCGGCCGATGCGACCGGGGCCGGGTACGCCGCCGGTAGCTGCAAGATTGGTCATTCGGTTTACTCCCTCATTTCGTCATTGCGAGGAGCGCTCTTGTCCGCCGAAGCCCGCCTTCGAGCGAAGGCGGATGCGACGAAGCAATCCATTCTTCTTTTGCGTGGCGAGATGGATTGCTTCGCTTCGCTCGCAATGATGGCTAGACGTAGTCTAGCCTAACGCCCGATCCCGAAAATCTGCCGCGCTTCCGCGGGGCTCGCGATCTCGCGGCCGGCGTTGCGCGCGCAGGTCGCGATGCCTTCGATCAATTGTCCGTTCGACGTCACCTTGGTGCCATCGCCGAGATAAAAGGTATCCTCCAGCCCGGTGCGTAAATGTCCTCCGAGATCGGCGCAGCGCTGGTGCAGCGGCCAGATTTCGGCGCGCCCGATCGCAGTGACCTGCCAGTTCGCGTCCGGCAATTTCAGCTTCAGCAGGATCGGCAGCAATTCCGGATCGGCCGGCATGCCCGACGCCACGCCCATCACGAAGTTGTATTCCAGCGGTCCGGCATACATTCCGGTCTGCCGGTACATCCCGACGCAGCGCACGATGCCGACGTCGAAGCATTCGAACTCGGGAATCGTGTTGGCGACCTTCATGACATCGAGATAATCCTGCACCTTCTCGACCGCGTTATCGAACATCATCGGCGGCCAGGCCCAGGTATTGTCGGCCTTCACTTTCAGATAATTCAGCGAGCCGGCATTGCAGGCCGCCATCTCGGGTTTGGTCTCGCGCACGCAATCGAGCGCGCCCTGATAATTTGGCCCGGAGGTTCCGGTCGTGTGGTTGATGATGACGCCGGGGCAGGCCTCGCGGATCGCCTGCTGGATCTCGCGCGACACGGCGACTTCCCAGGACGGCAGATGTCCCTTGCCCGGCGCCTGCTGGCGCAGATGGATATGCATCACGCTGGCGCCGGCGTTGAACGCGGCCCTGGCTTCGCGCGCCATTTCCTCCGGGGTGACCGGCACGTGATGCTGCTTCGGGTCGGTCAACACGCCGTTCAGCGCGCAGGTGATGACAGCCTTGTCGCTCATGGAATAGCCTTTGGATCAGCCTTCGATCGGTTCGGGTCGCTGGGACGCGCGCGCCCAATGTTCGCGGCGGATCATGCGGCCCGCTTCATCCGGCTTCTTGCGTCAATGCGCTATTGCAGGTTCCGTCAGGCCCGCCCCTGGCGCAAGCCGGCGGAGGGCATGCCGGGTTCGCTGCGGTAGATCGCGAGATCCCGCGAGCCTGAGAAAATCGCGCGCGGCTTCAGTCCATAGAACCGGCGGATCGAATGGCTGAAATGGGTGGAGTCGGGATAGCCGATATCCTGCGCCAGATGCGCGAGGTTGAGGTCCTGGTTGGCGAAGTGCAGCAGATGCCGTGCGCGTTTCCAGGCCCGGAAGGCCCGGAACGAGAT
Source organism: Bradyrhizobium sp. (assembly GCF_030654605.1). Taxonomy (GTDB): domain Bacteria; phylum Pseudomonadota; class Alphaproteobacteria; order Rhizobiales; family Xanthobacteraceae; genus Bradyrhizobium. The sequence goes on along the minus strand of NZ_JAURXB010000051.1, from coordinate 26,648 downwards.
GCCGGTCTCCTGCTTGAACAGATGCAGGAAGCGCGACGAGGAAAGCCCGGCCTCCGCAGCACAGCTCGCGGCCGTCACCGGATCGCCGCAGAACCGGCCGATCTGCGCAATCGATTTGATGACGCGCGGATCGAGCGAACGCGGCGGCAGCGCTTCGCCGAAGCACATGGCGTCGAATTCGGCGTTGCTGATGTCGTCGCCATGCTGCCGCTGCTGCAACGCACGATAGGCGGCGCGGATGCGTTGCGCAAAGAACGGAGCATCGGCTCCCGCAAGCCGCGCGGCGAGTTGTTCGAAGGCGCCTTCGCGGACGCTTTCCGGCTCGATGACGAGGCAGATCGCCGAGCGATGGTCGCTGGCGATGGTATGACGCACATCGGGCGCCACCACGGCCAATTCGCCGTAGCTTTCGTAACCCGTGGCGGTGGTCAGCCAGAGGCCCGCCTCGACCGAGACATAGACATGAAACGCACCCGGGCAGCGTTGCCGCGGACGGCCGAGCAGGCCGGCGTAAAACACCCGCTCCGGCGTAATCAGCATCAGGTGGCCGGATTCCCGGCGCGCGCTGTCATTCATTTCCGTCCCCTCCCGGGAGCAGGTCTGCTTCTTGCCGCCTGTGCGGGCTCTCTGGCGGAGCAGGCGGCAGAATACAGAAATCGCGGCGGATGTCACCGCGATAAAGTTCGGAAAATGCTCGGGATTCAACCCAAGCTCGTCATGCCCGGGCTTGACCCGGGCATCCACGACTTTGGCGCTGCGAGAAAGAAAGACGTGGATGGCCGGGTCAAGCCCGGCCATCACGAATTTCGCTAGAGGGGGCTATTCAGCTCCGCCGCGCGACCTTCTGCTGGTCGCCCGCCAGCGTTTCGGCGGCGACCGCCCGCTGGTAGCCGTCGCGGGCCTGCAGGCGTTGCCAATAGGCTGCGACGTTGGGCCCAAAATCCCTGGAAAGCCCGATGTTTTCCGCCAGCCGCAGCGCGTAGCCGATCGCGATATCGGCGGCGGTGAAGCGCCCGGCAACCAGCGTCTCCGCGTTGGCGGTGGCGGCCTCGACCGCCCGCAGCCGGCCCAAAAACCATTTGGCGTAATCGCCAGCCACCTGCGGATTGCGCCGTTCCTCGGGCTCGAGCTGGGCGTAGCGGAGCACCAGCGTTTGCGGAAAGGTCAGCGTCGCGTCACTAAAGTACATCCAGTTCAGGAACGCGCCATAGGCCGGCTCATCGACGGCGACCACCAGCGGCGTCGGCCCGTGCCTGGTGCCGAGATAGTGACAGATGCCCGTGGACTCCGTCATTTTGGTATCGCCGTCGATCATGAACGGAATGGTGCCGAGCGGGTTGATCGCGAGGTATTCCTTGGCGAACACCCGCGGCGGGAACGGCAGCATTTTCAGCTCGTAGGGCAGCCCCATCTCTTCCAGCATCCACACCGGCCGGAACGAGCGCGCGGCGTGGCAATGATAGAGCGTGATCATCCGGCGCTTCCTTTTCCTGATTCAACCCAGTTTGGAGCGCCGGTGCGCCATTCGCAACGATATCTTTGTGCTTCGGACTGCGCGATCAGAGATTCGCGCCCTCGATGATGCTGCCGAAGCGGGCATAGCCCTTGCCGTCCCAGCGCTGCAGCTGCATCTGGCGCAGCGGATGATGGTTGGTCGGGCTGGTGTTGACGCGGACGCCCGGCAACAGCGTCGGGACCTCGAGGTTTTTCAGGTTGTTGGCCTGCGCCATGATGCTGGCGCGGGAGAAATTGCCGTTGCACTGCTCCAGCAATTTACGCAGCACCGAGGTGACCGTGTAGCCATAGGCATTGAGGAACTCCTTCGGATTCCCGTCGCCATAATATTTCGCCATGAAGGCAAAATAGTCCTTCATCCCGGCGTCGTCAGCCCATGCCGGGTCCGAGGGGTCCTTGATGTAGGTCGAGGTGATCAGGCCGAGCGCGCGTTCCGGCCCGACCGGCATGATCGTCGAGGACACCGACGAGGCGCCGCTGGTGACGAAATGCATTGGCTTCCAGTCCAGCTCGAACACCTTGCGGATCGCTTGTGCCGCGAACCGCGCGGTGACGCCGGAAATCAGCACGTCGGCGCCGCTGGCGCGCAGGGTGACGATCTGCGAATCGACCGTGGGATCGGTGACTTCGTAGGACACCGCCTTGACCCGGGCTTCGTATTGCGCGCCGAGCACGTCCTTCAGGCCGGCGACAAAATCCTTGCCGAGATCGTCGTTCTGGTACAGCAGCGCGAATTTCGCATCGGCCTTCTGGCTGAGCGCATATTTGGCGAAGACCTGGGCTTCGGTGCGCGAACTCGGCGCAAACCCCATGGTCCAGGGATAGGTCTGGTAGTCGCCCCATTTGTCGCCGTTCACCGACAGGAACAGATGCGGCACCTTGTTCGCATTGATGTATTTGACCACGGCCGAATTCGGCGACGTCCCCAGCATCGAGAACAGGAAAGCGACATTGTCGCTTTCGATCAGCTTGCGGGTTTGCTCGACGGTCTTGGCCGGATTGAAGGCGTCGTCATAAAAGATGAAATTGATCCTGCGGCCGGCGATGCCGCCCTGCTCGTTGATCATCTTGAAATAGGCATCGGAGCAGCGCGCGATGGTGCCCAATGCCGAGACCGGGCCGCTCAGCGACGTGGTGCATCCGATCTTGATCTCGGTGGCGGTGACGCCGGGGGTCTCCTGGGCGCGGGCGGGGCCGGCAAGTGCTGCAACACCGGCCGCGGCGGAGCCGGCCAGCAGGGAACGGCGGTTGAGCGATGTCATGTTTTTCTCCAGGTTACGTCGAACCCTTGGCGTGCGAACTTGCGCAGGCGTTGGATTCAATCTGGAAGAAACGAGCGCCGGCATCTTGCGTTTACGCGCTGATCAGCTAGTCGACACAAGACGGTGCGCCGGCAAGACGCAAGCTCACCGCAACGGGGAAAGGCCAGGCCGATGGATTTTGAACACAGTGCGAGAGCGATCGAGCTGCAGGGAAAACTGTCGGCGTTCATGGCGAGCCACGTCTATCCGGTCGAAGGCCTCTATCAGGAGCAGGTCGAGAACGGCCATCGCCATCACCGGCCGCCGATCCTGGAAGAGCTGAAGCGCCGCGCCCGCGCCGAGGGCCTTTGGAATCTGTTCCTGCCCGGCGATCATGGCGCAGGGATCGGCAATCTCGACTACGCGCCGCTGGCCGAGATCATGGGACGCGTCTCGTGGTCGTCTGAAATCTTCAATTGTTCGGCGCCCGATACCGGCAACATGGAAGTGCTCACGCTGTACGGCACGCCGGAACAGAAGAAGCGCTGGCTCGAACCGCTGCTGGCGGGCGAAATCCGCTCCGCCTTCTCGATGACCGAGCCCGAAGTGGCCTCCAGCGACGCCACCAACATCCAGTGCAGCATCCACCGCGACGGCGGCGACTATGTCATCAACGGCCGCAAATGGTTCACCTCGGGCGCGATGAGCGAGGATTGCAGGATCCTGATCGTGATGGGCAAGACCGACCCTGATAATCCCAACAAGCATTTGCAGCAATCGATGGTGCTGGTGCCCCGGGAAACGCCGGGGGTTCGCATCGTGCGCGACATGCGCGTGTTCGGTTATGACGACGCGCCGGTCGGCCATCCCGAGATTGTCTATGACAGCGTCCGGGTGCCCGCGGAAAACATCCTGCTCGGCGAAGGCCGCGGCTTTGAAATCGCGCAGGGCCGGCTCGGGCCCGGCCGCATTCATCACTGCATGCGTCTGATCGGCTGCGCGCAGCGCGCGCTGGAACTGATGTGCGCCCGCGCGCAATCCCGCGTCGCCTTCGGCAAGGCGCTCGGCGAACAGGGATCGGTGCGCGAGGATATCGCAAATTCCTGGTGCGAGATCGAACAGGCGCGGCTGTTGACACTGCGCGCCGCCGAAAAGATGGACCGCGAGGGCAACAAGTCCGCGCGCGACATGATTGCCGCCGCGAAAGTCGTGGTGCCCAGCATGGCCGCCCGCGTCATCGACCGCGCCATCCAGATCCACGGCGCCGCCGGCGTCTCGCAGGATACTTTTTTGGCCGAAGCCTACATGTACGCCCGCTTCATGCGGCTCGGCGACGGGCCGGACCAGGTGCACCTGGCGCAGCTCGGGCGGGGGCTGCTGAGGCGATATGGGACGGCGGGGTAAGCCGCGAAAGCGACCAACTCTATCGTCGTCCCTGCGAACGCAGGGACCCATACGCCGTGGCTTCACGATGAAGCTCGGTGTGAGAGACCTTCTGCGACAACGAGCGCCGGTGGTTATGGGTCCCTGCGTTCGCAGGGACGCCGTTGAGAGAGGACGGCCACACTCGTGCAGCGTATGTCCTACACCTGCTTCACATTATTATGCTTCCGCAATTCCAGCCGCGCGATCTGGTTGCGATGAACTTCGTCCGGCCCATCCGCCAGACGCAACAGCCGCGCCGTGGCATAGGCCGCGGCAAGGCCAAAATCGTTGCTGGTGCCAGCGCCGCCATGGGCCTGGATCGCCCAGTCGATCACCTGGCAGGCCATGTTCGGCACCGCGACCTTGATCATGGCGATTTCGGCCTTGGCCTCGCGGTTGCCGACGGTGTCCATCATGTGCGCGGCATGCAGGGTCAGCAGCCGCGACTGTTCGATCATGATGCGGGATTCCGCGATGCGCTCCTGCGTCACGGTCTGCTCCGACACCGGCTTGCCGAAGGCGACGCGGCTTCGGGTCCGCACGCACATCTTCTCCAGCGTCCGTTCGGCGAGACCAATCAGCCGCATGCAGTGATGGATGCGGCCGGGGCCGAGCCGGCCCTGCGCGATCTCGAAACCGCGGCCCTCGCCGAGCAGCATGTTGGTGGCGGGCACCCGGACATTGTCGAACACCACTTCCGAGGCGCGGTCCGGCACGCCGTAAAACCCGAACACCGGAATCGGCCTCAAGACCTTGACGCCCGGCGTGTCCATCGGCACCAGGATCATCGATTGCTGGCGATGCCGGTCCGGATTATCCGGATCGGTCTTGCCCATGAAGATGCAGATCCTGCAGCGCGGGTCGGTGGCATTGGTGGTGTACCATTTGCGGCCGTTGATGACGTAGTCGTCGCCGTCGCGCCGAATCGAGCTCTCGATATTGGTGGCATCGCTGGAGGCCACCGCCGGTTCGGTCATGGCGAAGCAGGAGCGGATCTCGCCCGCCAGCAACGGCTTCAGCCAGCGCTCCTGATGCGCCCGCGTGCCGTAGCGCGCCAGCACTTCCATGTTGCCGGTGTCGGGCGCCGAGCAGTTGAACAGCTCGGGCGCCAGATGCGCCCGTCCCATCACCTCGCAGAGCGGCGCATATTCGAGGTTGGTGAGGCCGGCGCCGTGTTCGCTCTGCGGCAGGAACAGGTTCCAGAGCCCCGCCTCCCGCGCCTTCGGCTTCAGTTCCTCGACCACGGGATAGACCTTCCACGGCCCGAGCTCCTCGGCTTCCCTGTAGAAGCGGTCTTCGTTCGGATAGACGTGACGGTCCATGAACGATTGCAGGCGATGTTTCAGTTCGCTAACCTTCGGGCTTTGCTCATAGAACATGATCGGTTTCCATTCATGGCTCGGGAATGTCTTTCACCCTCCCCTGGAGGGGGAGGGTCGACGCGCGTGTAACGCGCGGCGGGGTGGGGTGAAAGTCTATCGTTTCGAACGGTGCGCGAGTTGATAGACCGTCACCCCACCCCGTCTCGCATCTGACGATGCGAGACGACCCTCCCCCTCCAGGGGAGGGTAAGAAGTTATCTACTTCTTCGCGCCGGGCAGCGTGCCCATCATCTTGCACAGCACCGACAGCATCACCTCGTCGGCGCCGCCGCCGATCGAGGTCAGGCGGCTGTCGCGATAGGCGCGGCTGACATGGGTCTCGTTCATGAAGCCCATGCCGCCCCAGAACTGCAGGCAGGCGTCGGTCAATTCCCGGCCGAGCCGGCCGGCTTTCAGCTTGGCCATGGTGGCGAGCCTGGTGACGTCCTCGCCGGCGATCAGGGCTTCGGCCGCGCGATAGGTCAGCGCGCGCAATAGTTCGACCTCGGTCTGCATTTCCGCCAGCTTGAAATGAACGGTCTGGTTGTCGAGAATGCTCTGGCCGAAGGCCTTGCGGCTTCGGGTATATTCGATGGTCTCGGCGATGATGAGTTCATGCGCCTTGAGGCAGGCCGCCGCGGCCCACAGCCGCTCCTCCTGGAACTGGACCATCTGGTAGGTGAAGCCCATGCCTTCCTCGCCGATGCGGTTGCGCTTCGGCACCCGGACATTGTCGAAAAAAATCTGTGCGGTGTCGGACGAACGCATGCCCATCTTGTCGAGCTTGCGGGCGACCTGGACGCCCTTGCTCTTCATCGGTACGCAGATCAGCGACTTGTTGCGGTGGACCGGCCCGTCGCCGGTGTTGGCCAAAAGGCATATCCAGTCGGCCTTGACGCCGTTGGTGATCCACATCTTGCCGCCATTGATGACGTAGTCGTCGCCGTCGGAACGCGCGCTGGTCTTGATCGACGCCACGTCGGAGCCGGCGCCGGGTTCTGACACGCCGATGCAGGCCACTGCATCTCCCGATATCGCCGGCGCCAGGAATTCGCGGCGTACCTCATCCGAGCCGAACCGCGCCAGCGCCGGCGTTGCCATGTCGGTCTGTACCCCGATCGCCATCGGCACCCCGCCGCAATGGATCGCGCCGAGTTCTTCTGCCATCATCAGGGCATAGCTGTAATCGAGCCCCTGGCCGCCGAACTCGACGGGCTTGTTGAGCCCGAGAAAGCCGAGGCTGCCGAGCTTCTTGAACAACTCATGCGACGGGAACTGCTCGGCCTTCTCCCATTCATCGACGAAGGGATTGATTTCGGTCGCGATGAACTTTTGCAGCGTGCTGCGGGCGTCGTCGTGTTCTGCGGTGAATAGCATTTTTCCAATCCATTCTCGTCATTCCGGACGCTCGTCTTCTTCACCCCTTCCCCCGCGAGCGCAGCGAGTGGTGGGGAGGGGTCGGGGATGGGGGGCGCTTCCGCAAATTCACTGGCAATCGTGTGCGCTGATAGACCCCCCACCCCCGACCCCTCCCCGCCACGCGCAAGGGCGCGTGGGAGGAGGGGAGAAGATTCACAACCCCATCTGCCTGCTCGCCAGATCCTTCATGATTTCCTCGCTGCCGCCGCCGATGGCGTTGACCTTGACCTCGCGGTAGATGCGCTCGACCTTGATGCCGCGCATGAAGCCGGCGCCGCCGAAAATCTGTACCGCCTCGGAGGCGCAGAACGCCATGGTCTGCGTGGCCTGGTTCTTCCGCATGCAGAGCTCGGCGACCGGGCTTTCGCCATGATCGAGCCGCCACGCCAGCATTTCCAGCATCGCCTGGGACGCTGCCACCTTCTGCGCCATGTCGACCAGCTTGTGCCGGATCACCTGATGCTGCGCCAGCGGCTTTCCAAACGTGTGGCGCTGCTTGGCGTAGGCGGTCGCCTCGTCGAGGCAGACCCGCGCCGCCGCGGTGCAGCCGGCCGCCATGGTCAGCCGTTCGCTGTTGAAATTATGCATGATGATCTTGAAGCCCGCGCCCTCCTCGCCGAGCAGGTTGCCGGCTGGAACGCGGCATTCGTCGAAATGCAGCGTCGCGGTATCCGAGGCCCACCAGCCCATCTTCTTGAGACTCGTTCGCGACAGCCCGGGCGTGTCGCCTTCGATCACCAGCAGGCTGACGCCGCCGGGGCCGGCACCGCCGGTCCGCACCGCCGTGGTGATGTAATCCGCGCGCATGCCCGACGTGATAAACGTCTTCTCGCCGTTGACGACATAATGGTCACCGTCGCGCCGCGCGGTGGTGCGCAGGTTGGCGACGTCGGAGCCGCCGCTCGGCTCGGTGATCGCCAGCGCCGAAATCTTCCTGCCCGAGAGAATTTCCGGCAGCACCCGCGCCTTGAATTCCGGCGTGCCGGCGCGCGCGATCGGCGGCGCGCCGATCGAATTGCTCTTCAGGCTGGCGGAAACCCCGCCGGCGCCGGCCCGCGCCAGTTCCTGGACCGCGACGATCCACATGAAATTGTCGACCTGGGTGCCGCCATATTCCTCGGGAAAGCCGAGGCCCAACAGCCCGATCGCGGCGGCCTTCTCGTAAAGCTCGCGCGGAAACCCGCCCGCCTCGTCCCATTCGTGGGCGAAGGGTTCGATTTCCTTCTCGACAAAGCGGCGCACCACGTCGCGATAGGCTTCGTGTTCGGCGGTGTAGAATGGGCTCGCCATCCGCTTCGCTCCTGATTCTTGTTGCGGCGCAGGATGCGCCGGAAACCGGCAGGCTAACTTGCGTCGAGTGGCTGGCTGTCCGCTGCACGCCGACACTGATGTTGAAGTAAACTCTCTCATCCGTCGTCCCTGCGAACGCAGGGACCCATAATCCCGGTCGTCTGTTGTTGCAGAAGGTGTCTCACACCTGCTGTTCCACGACGGGCCGCGGCGTATGGGTCCCTGCGTTCGCAGGGACGACGTTGAGAGAGTGGTGGCCACACCCTACCCCAGCCACTCGACGCAAGACAACAATGCGATACGCTCGCCAATTCATCACGCGGCCCAAGACCGCGATAGCCCTGGAGGAAGCCTTGCCGGTTCGCCATTACGACTGGATCGCCCATTTCGGCCGCCGCACGCCGGACAAGCCGGCGGTGGTCGATCTCGGCAGCGGGCGCACCTTCACTTACGCGCAATTCGACCGCCGGATTTCGCGGCTGGCCGCGCATCTGCGCGACCGGCTGAACGTCAAGCGCGGCGACCGGGTCGCGGTGCTGGCGTTGAACACGACGGATACGCTGGAGGTGCAGTTCGCCTGCGGCCGGATCGGCGCGGTGTTCCTGCCGCTCAACACCCGCCTCACGGTGCCCGAACTGCACTACATCGTCGGCGACGCAGCCCCCGTGCTGATGATCCACGATTCCGAGCTGGCCGATGTCGCGCTATCCGTTGCCAAACTGTGCGGCGTGCCATCCACCCTGCTGCTGGGCCCGGCCGGTTCCTACGAGGCCGCTATCGCGGCGGCGCCGCCGCTCGACCGGGCAGAAATCGTCACGCTCGATGACATGTCGACGATCATGTACACCTCGGGCACCACGGGCCAGCCCAAGGGCGCCATCATCACCCACGGCATGACGTTCTGGAATTGCGTCAATCTCGGCGGACCCTCCTATATCTCGCCATCGACGGTGCTGCTCACCGTGCTGCCGCTGTTCCATACCGGCGGACTCAATTGCTACACCAATCCGGTGCTGCATGCCGGTGGCACCGTGCTGATCATGCGCGCGTTCGACCCGGGCGCGGCGCTGCAGCTGATCAGCGATCCCGCGCGCGGCATCAACCAGTTCTTCGGCGTGCCGTCGATCTACCAGTTCATGGCGCAGCATCCGGCCTTCGCGGGCGCGGACTTCAGCCGCCTCGCGATCGGCGGCGTCGGCGGCGCGCCGATGCCGGTGCCGCTGCTGAAGGTATGGGAGGCACGCGGCGTCGCGCTGCAGCAGGGCTATGGCATGACCGAGACCAGCCCCGCGGTACTGACGCTCGACAAGGAAGACGCGGTGCGCAAGGCCGGCTCGTCCGGCAAGCCGGTGCTGCATACCGAGGTGCGGATCGTGCGGCCCGACGGGTCGGACGCCGGCGTCTGCGAACTCGGCGAATTATGGGTCAAGGGGCCGAACATCACGCCGGGCTACTGGAACCGGCCGGACGCCAACGCGTCGTCATTCACCGACGGCTGGCTGCATACCGGCGACGCCGCGCGGATCGACGACGAGGGGTTCTACTACATCGTCGACCGCTGGAAGGACATGTACATTTCAGGCGGCGAGAACGTCTACCCGGCCGAGGTCGAGAACGTGCTGCACCAGCTCACCGCGATCGCCGAAGCCGCCGTGATCGGCATTCCCAGCGAGCAATGGGGCGAGACCGGCATGGCGATCGTCGCGATCAAGCCGGGCCAAGCCGTCACCGAGGCGGAGATTCACGCGCATTGCGAGGCCAACCTCGCGCGCTTCAAGCGTCCGCGCCTGATCAAATTCGTCGACGCGCTGCCGCGCAACGCCACCGGCAAGATCCACAAGCCGACGCTGCGGAAGGATTTTGGCGCGGAGAAGGTGACGGATGGGGTCGGGACGTAAGGAACAAGCGAAAATACCTCACTCCGTCGTCCCGGCCTTGAGCCGGGACCCATACGCCGCGGCTTATCGTTTAAGCGCCGGAGGAGAGACCTGCATTTCACAACAGGCGACCGGGGTTATGGGTCCCGGCTCAAGGCCGGGACGACGACCGGTGTTGCTATCGCTCAATTGTACACGAACGCCGGATCGTCTAGGTCGATCGCCGGAAACTGGTCCTTCTCGGCCCAGTAGTCCTGGCTGTGCTGCCATTCCGGCTTGTCGCCGCGCTTGGGCAACAGATGCATATTGCGCATCATGTAGCCGGGATTGAAATTCTCCGGATCAATCCAGGCCTGCAGCGGCATGTTGCCTTCCTGCGGCCGCAGCGCGGGCACGACCTTCCGGACGCCCTTCTTCTTCATATGGCCGAGCAGGCGGCAGACGAAGTCGGCGACCAGATCGGTACGCAGCGTCCAGCTGGCGCGGAAATAGCCGAACACCCAGGCCATGTTCGGAACGCCGGTGAACATCACGCCGCGATAGGTCACGGTGTCGGCGAAATCGAGCGGCTTGCCGTCGATTTCGAAGGCGATATCGCCGAGTACATTGAGGTTGAAGCCGGTCGCGGTGATGATGATGTCGGCTTTCAGCGTCTCGCCGGACTTCAAGAGAATGCCGTCTTTCGTGAAGCGGTCGATCTCGTCGGTGACGACGGAGGCCTTGCCGCTCTTGACCGCCTCGAACAGGTCGGCGTCGGGTACGAAGGCGATACGCTGCCGCCACGGCCGGTAGCTCGGGGTGAAATGCTTCTCGACGATCTCCTCATTGCCGGGACCGAGTGCTGCGCGAATGCCGCCGAGCAATTCCTGCTTCACCTTCTCCGGCTCGGTGAACGAGCGGCGGGTGAACAGGTCCTGCTCGAACAGGATCTTGCGCCGCACGATCTCGTGGATCCACTCCTCCTTGACCTGCAGCCGCCGTAGTTCCTCGGCCAGCTCGATGGCATTGCGGCCGGTGCGGAAATAGGTCGGCGACCGCTGCAGCATGGTGACATGCTCGCATTGGTTGGCGATGTTCGGGATCAGCGTCGCCGCGGTGGCACCCGAGCCGATCACGACGACCTGCTTGCCGGTGAGGTCGATATCCTCGGGCCAGCGTTGCGGGTGGACGATGCGGCCCTTGAAGTCTGCCGTCCCCTGCCATTCCGGGGTGTAGCCCTCGGAATGGCGATAATAGCCCTGACACATCCAGAGGAAGTTCGCGGTGAAGGTGCGGGTCTCACCGCTGTCCTTGTCGACGGATTCGACGGTCCACAGATTGGTCTCGCTCGACCATTTCGCCGAATTGATCCGATGGCGGTAGCGGATGTGTCGTGCGAGATCGTTCTCGTCGATCACCTCGCCCATATAGGCGCGGATTTCATCAGCCGTCGCGATCGGCGGCCCGACCCACGGCTTGAAGCTGTAGCCGAAAGTGTGCAGGTCGCTGTCGGAACGGATGCCGGGATATTTGTGGGTCCACCAGGTCCCGCCGAACGTCTCCTGCTCTTCCAGCACGACGAACGTGGTGTCCGGGAGTTGCTTGGTCAGCTGATAGGCGCTGCCTATGCCCGAGATGCCGGCGCCAACGATCAGGACGTCGAAATGTTCGACCGCCTGTGCGGCGGAAATAGTACGGGAGGGGGCGGTGACGTTCATGCGTTTAAAACTTTGTTTGAACCAATGATCGGTTGCCTGAAATTTTCTAGCGGCCAATCATCGAACAAACAAGGCGGCGCCGTCCTTGAGCTGCATCAAACTCACAACGCTGCCCCCCACTGCCGCGCGGTCTGCAGGATCCAGTCGCGGTACAGCGTCAACGGCGTCACGCCGGTCATGCCACCGCAACCGGCGGTGCCGTTCGGCCCGGTCGACCAGCTGACGACGCCGACGATAACAGGACCACCTTGCTTGTCCTCGAAGGCCGGACCGCCGGAATCGCCGGTGCAGGCGCCGAGCCCATCGCGCTTCCCCTGCCCCACGGGATCGACGAGGCGAATTTGCAGCGTGCCGGGCTTGCCGGTCGCGATGAGACCCGCGACACGATTGGTGCCGCCGCTCTTGCCGTCGCCGCGGACGGTGACGCCGATGCCGGCGATGGTGAAGCGGCTGCCGACAAGGATTGGAATCTGCGGCGCGCCGACAACCGATGCCGTCTTGCCCTTGAGCGGGATGTCGAGCCGCAGCAACGCGACGTCGGCGGTGGCGCGGTGCGCCGTCATCGCCTGCGTGCTGAAGCCGGGGTGAATCGCAACGTTCCTGACGTCCTGCAATCGCGGCTGCCGGTCCGCGCCATATTCAACGATCTTGTAGGCCGCACCGGGCGGCACGCAATGGGCCGCCGTCAGCACCAGCTTCGGCGCGATCAGCGCGCCGGTGCAGAAATTGCCGCGCGAACCGACGATGGTGACGACGGATCGGCCGACGCCCTCCGCCGAGGGCACGCCGCCGCCGACGATCGCATGAGCGGGCGCGGCGGCGAGCAGCGCCAGGCCTGTAAGCACGGGGAGCAGGATTTTCATTGAACAGAGATAGCCCGTACCCCACGCATCGCCAAGCCGCGATCGAGGCTGGCCCCGGCTGGCCCATCATGTTAGCCGTTTTTCAAATCGAGCCAATATGGCGGGGAACCATGATCGAAGCAGTCATCTGGGATTTTGGCGGCGTGCTTACCACCTCGCCGTTCGAAGCGTTTGCGCGGTTCGAGACCGAGCGCGGGCTGCCGGCCGACATCATCCGGCGCACCAACGCCACCAATCATCTGGAAAACGCCTGGGCGAAGTTCGAGCGCGCCGAAGTGGACATCGAGGCGTTCGATCAGCTGTTCGCCACGGAATCGCTGGCGTTGGGCGCCGAGGTACGCGGCAAGGAGGTGTTGCCGCTGCTGTCGGGCGACCTGCGGCCCGAAATGGTCGAGGCGCTGACGCGGGTGAAAGCCCGGTTCAAGACCGGCTGCATCACCAACAACCTGCCCGCCAATGCCATCGGCAGCCACAGCGGCCGCTCGCTCTACGTCGCCGAGGTGATGGCGCTGTTCGATCACATCATCGAGTCCGCGAAGATCGGCCTGCGCAAGCCGGATCCGCGCATCTACCGGATGATGGTGGAAACGCTCGGCGTCGATCCCAGCCGATGCGTCTATCTCGACGATCTCGGCGTCAACCTGAAGCCGGCGCGCGACATGGGCATGACCACGATCAAGGTGCTCAATGCGCCGCAGGCGATTGCCGAGCTGGAAGCCGCGACCGGGTTGTCGCTGCGCAGCTAGCCGTCATCGCAGCGCGGCGGCGATATTGCCGCCGTCGACGGTGGTGACGTCCGCAGTGGTTTTCAGCGCCAGCGCCTGCGCCAGAAAGGCCTGCGCGACATCCTCGGCCGTCACTTCGCGGCCGAGCAAATTGCCGCGCATGTAATCCTGCTCGCTGACGCCGCGGCGTTTCGAGCGCGATGCGATCATCTCCTCGGTGAGCAGACCGGAGCGGATCCGGTCGGCATTGACCGCATTGGCGCGAATGCCTTCGCTGCCGTAATCGAGCGCGTACTGCCTTACCAGAAACAGGGTTGCCGCCTTGGGCAGGCCGTAGGGGCCGAAATCGGGTCCGGGATTGACCGCCTGCTTGGAAACATTGAACAGCAGGCAGCCGCCGGTGCCCTGCATCAGCATGATCTTCACCGCCGCCTGCGCCACGCGCTGGTGGCCGTAGAAATTGAGTTCGAAACTTTCGCGCAGCACCGCCTCGTCGACCTCGCCGATCCTGCCCTGCCAGGCAGCGCCGGCATTCGATATCGATATGTCGACTCCGCCGAAGAAAGACGCCACCTGCGCAAATGCATCGCGCACCGATGCGGCGTCGGTGACGTCGCATTTGAGCCCAAGTGCCGCTCCGCCGATCGCCTTGGCCTTCGCCCTGGCCGCGGCCTCGTCGACGTCGAGCAAGGCTACTTCGGCGCCCGCCGCCGCGAACGCCTTGGCCGTTGCGAATCCGATCGAGCCCGCGGCGCCGGTGATGGCGACGACCTGCCCCGCCAGCGGCAGCTCCCTGGCGCCGCCGAGCTTCGCCTGCTCCAGCGACCAGTATTCGACATCGAACAGATCGGCCTCCGGCAGCGGCTCGAAACGGCCGACCGCTTCCGCATCGGTGATGGTGGCAATCGCCGCCTCGGCGAGGTCGGCGGCGACGCGCGCGTCCTTCTTGCTGCGGCCGAGTCCGAACAGGCCTACGCCCGGCACCAGCACCACGCGGGGCGAGGGATCGAGCATGGTCTTGATCCCGCCGACGCGGGTATTGTTGCGGGAAAAATAGTCCTTGTAGGTTTCGCCATAGGCCGCAACGGCATCGCGGACCGCGTTTCTGAACCCTGCGAGGTCGCCATCCTCGGGCGCGGCGACGACCATCGGCTTGTTCTTGATGCGGATGTTGTGATCCGGCGTCACCACGCCGGCCTGGCCGTATCGCGCGACCTCCGTGCCGTTGACGAAATTCATCACCGCGTCGCCACCGCGAAAATCCAGCACGAAGCGCTTCCAGGCGCCGTCGCTTTTGCTGTCCGGCAGGCTGCAGGCGCCGCGGATGATCGGCGCGACTTCCGCGAGGCGCGCCGGCCGCGCCGGCAACCTTGCGCCCGGAAATGCCGGCTTGCGATTTTTCGCCAGCCGTTGTTCCGCCAAACTCACCAACGCGATCATGCGCTCATAGGCCTCTCGGGCGTCGGCGCCGAAACTGAAGATGCCATGCTTGACCAGGACCAGGCCTTCGACCGAGGGATCTGCGTCGAACACCTGCGCCGCGGCTTTGGCGAGGCCAAAACCCGGCATGATGTAGGGGACATAGCCCACCCGCGTGCCGTAGACCTCGCGGCACAGGGCTTCGCCATCGGGCTGATCGGTGAGGGCGAGCACCGCCGTCGAATGGGTGTGGTCGACGAATTTGTGCGGGATGAACGCATGCAGCAGCGCCTCCACGGAAGGGTTCGGCGCCATCGGGTCGATCAGATTGGCGCGCTGCAACTGCACCATTTCCTCGTCCGACAGTTTTTCGCGGTCGCGGAGTTTGATCAGCGGCGCGAGCCGCACCGCCGGCAGGCCCGCAGGCTCGATCGAGCCCATATCCCAGCCGGAGCCCTTGACGCACAGCACGTCGACGGTCTCGCCATTGAGATCGACAAGCTGCGTCTTCACCGAGGTATTGCCGCCGCCATGCAGCACCAGGCGCGGATCCCGGCCCAGCAGGCGCGTGGTATAGACCCTGAGCGCCACATCGCGGCCGAGCTTGGCATAGCGGGCCAGCGCCGCATCGGCATCACGATCGATCCAGGCACTCTGCATAGGCTTGTTTCCTTGGCTATTCGGCTGCGGTCGCTATCCGTTCGGGAAATGCCGCCGCTAGCGCGGCTCGATCGGGCTTGAGCACGCCGCGCTCGGTAATCAACCCCGTCACCAGCCGCGCCGGCGTGACATCGAAGGCATAATTCGCCACCGGCGATCCCTCGGGCACGATGCGCACGGTCTCGATCCTGCCGTCGGCGGTCCGCCCGGTCATGTGCGTGACTTCCTCGGGCCCGCGCTGTTCGATCGGAATTTCCCTTAACCCGTCATCGACAGCGAAATCGATGGTCGGCGAAGGCAGTGCCACATAGAACGGCACGCCATTGTCGTGGGCGGCGAGCGCCTTGAGATACGTACCGATCTTGTTGCAGACGTCGCCATTCGCGGTGACGCGGTCGGTGCCCGTGATCACGAGATCGACCATGCTGTGCTGCATCAGGTGACCGCCGGTATTATCGGGAATGACGGTGTGCGGCACGCCGTGATGGCCGAGTTCCCAGGCCGTGAGCGAGGCGCCCTGATTGCGCGGGCGGGTCTCATCGACCCAGACATGCACGGCGACGCCGCGGTCATGCGCCAGATAGATCGGCGCGGTGGCGGT
The DNA here is from genome assembly GCF_030654605.1 of Bradyrhizobium sp. Classification (GTDB taxonomy): domain Bacteria; phylum Pseudomonadota; class Alphaproteobacteria; order Rhizobiales; family Xanthobacteraceae; genus Bradyrhizobium. The sequence continues at coordinate 10,555 of NZ_JAURXB010000051.1, read as the reverse complement.
GCCCCAATCGACCGTCGCCAGCCAGCCGGCGTTGCAATGGGTCAGCAGGTTGACCCGCTCGCCCGGCTTCTTGCGCGCCGCGATCGCCTCGATCAGGCCAAGGCCATGCCGGCCGATGCCCTTGTTGATGGCGATGTCTTGCTCGGCAATTTCACCGGCGAAGGAATAGGCCGCCGCCGTTCGTTCGGATACCGGCAACGGCCGCAAGGTCGAGCGCATGGCGTCGAGCGCCCATTTCAGGTTGATCGCGGTCGGCCGCGTCGCCACCAGCGTCTTGCAGGCCTGATCGAGTGCGGCGTCGGAAGCGTCTGCCCGCATCGCCAGCGCCATGCCATAGGCGGCGGTCGCGCCGATCAGTGGCGCGCCGCGCACCAGCATCGAGCGGATGGCATCGGCGGCGGCATCGCAGGTCGTCAGCCGGACCACGACGAAATCATGCGGCAACCGCCGCTGGTCGATCGCGCTGACCGACCAGCCGTCGCTCTCGAGCCAGATGCTCCTGACGTGCCTGTTTCCGACCTTCATGGCGCGCCCATCGTCAGGATGAACCTCATACCCGCAAAATCCGTCCCGCCACCGCATCGAGCTTTTTCAGAAGCTCCGGATCGCGCGCTTCCGGCGCGGTGATCAAGGCCGTATCGAGCGCACGGTCCGAACCGACGGGACAGGGCTCGTGCTCCCGCGGAAATTCGCCGGCAAGCCGCGCCACCAGCGACTTCGCCTTGTCGGCATTGGTGCTCAACACCCGGATGATGTCCTGGACCGACACCGCATCATGGTCGGGATGCCAGCAATCGAAATCGGTCACCATGGCGACCGTCGCGTAACAGATCTCGGCCTCGCGGGCGAGCTTGGCCTCCGGCATGTTGGTCATGCCGATCACGGCATAGCCCAGATTCTTGTAGGTCATGCTCTCCGCATAGCTGGAGAATTGCGGACCCTCCATGCAGACATAGGTACCGCCGCGCGCGACCGTGATGCCCTCGGCCTCGGCGGCGGCGGCCAGATGGATGCGCAGCCGTGGCGAGGTCGGGTGCGCCATCGACACATGGGCGACGCAACCTCTGCCGAAAAACGAACTCTCGCGCTTGTGGGTACGGTCGACGAACTGGTCGACCAGCACGAAGGTACCGGGCGGCAGATCCTCCCTGAAGGAGCCGCAGGCCGACAGCGAGATCAGGTCGGTGACCCCGGCCCGCTTCAATACGTCGATATTGGCGCGGTAGTTGATGTCGGATGGCGACAGCCGGTGGCCCTTGTCGTGGCGCGGCAGGAACACGATCGGAAGGCCGGCGATGCTGCCGCGGCGCACCGGCGCCGACGGCTCGCCCCACGGGCTCTGGATCGCCTCCTCGCGCGCGTTCTCCAGTCCCGGCAGATCATAGATGCCGGAACCGCCGATAATGCCCAGAATCGCCTTCGTCATGATTTCCCTTCGCCTCGTTGATCGCGCCAATCGGCGCGCCGGCGAAGCGCTCACAACCGTATGGCATCCGCAATATCGAGCATTTTGAGGAGCTTGTCGACCATTCGCCCCGATGGGATGTGGCGGCATGACCAGGCGGCATTCGGAGCTACGGTTGCGCGACACTTGGTGCTAACTTGCCGGCAACACGGGAACCGCCATGAACCGGATTTGCCTCGCTCTCTTGATGATCGGCGCCTGGAGCGAGGCCGGTCATGCCCTCGATCGCGAACAGCGACACGGCAAGGCGCTGCTCGAAACAGAGTGCGCGCGCTGCCATGCCGTCGGCAAAACGGGCCGAAGCCCTCTCGACGAGGCACCACCGTTTCGGACTTTTGGCGAAAAGCTCTACGACACCGACTTCGAACAACGATTGCAGGACGGTTTGACCACCCTTCATCGGGGGATGCCGACCTTCCGCTTTAGCCGGGACGATGCCGCAGCCGCGGTCAACTATCTCAAGGCCATTCAGTCACGCAAAAAGCCCAAATAGCTGGATTGCCGCAGCTTGCCCACGACTTTTCCATTTACCACCTTGAGAGGGAACGACCTTGACAACCAACGAGGAAATCGTACGGAATTTCATCGCAGCGTGGTCGCGGCTGGACGCCGACGAGATCGTCGCATTCTTCACCCCCGACGGCACCTATCACAACATGATGAACAAGCCGGTCAGCGGTCACGACAACCTGCGCAGGTTCATCGGCGGATTCATCAAGGATTGGACGGAGACCAATTGGGATGTCCTGAACATCGTTTCTCGAGGCGACATCGTCATCGCCGAGCGTCTCGACAGAACCCGCCTCGGGGCCAAAAGTGTCGATCTGCCCTGCTGTGGCGTGTTCGAATTGGCCGGCGGAAAAATCAGGATCTGGCGCGACTACTTCGATCTGGCTACCTACACTCGCGCGATCGCAGCACCGACATAGCGCCGCAAAGTCAGACTTTTTGACCGCCTTTGTCCGATATTTCCTCGCAGCCGGCGTGGAAGTAAATATGGGCGGCGGCGCGAATCAAATAGACTTTGGTTTCCTCGGTGGAGATCGTCATTTCGGCACACCGTCCCCGAAATCCGGTCTTCGCAAGCCCTCCATCGGACCACCTGCCCCGTATGCCCGTTCCCGCCATGACTACTGCCCGTAGTGCCGAGTCCGACGTCACCGGCGACGCGCTCTCGGTACTGAACCACGTGTTCGGCCTGCCCGGCTTTCGCGGCGCGCAGGAAGAAATCGTGCGGCACGTCACCGACGGCGGCAATTGCCTGGTGCTGATGCCGACCGGCGGCGGTAAGTCGCTGTGCTATCAATTGCCGGCGCTGCTGCGCAAAGGCTGCGGTATCGTGGTCTCACCGCTGATCGCGCTGATGCGCGACCAGGTCGCCGGCCTGCTCGAGGCCGGCGTCAAGGCGGCGGTGCTGAATTCGACGCTGTCCTATGAGGAGGCGGACGCGGTCGAGGCGCGACTGCTGGCCGGCGATCTCGATTTGCTCTATGTCGCGCCGGAGCGGCTGGTGACGCCCCGATGCCTTAATCTGCTCAGCCGTGCCGACGTCGCCTTGTTCGCGATCGACGAGGCGCATTGCGTGTCGCAATGGGGGCATGACTTTCGCCCGGAATATATCGGCCTGTCCGTCATTGCCGAACGCTTTCCGAACGTGCCGCGCATCGCGCTGACCGCCACCGCCGACGACCTCACCCGCAAGGAGATCGTCGACCGGCTCGGGTTGAACGATGCGCCGAGCTTTGTCGCGAGCTTCGACCGCCCCAACATACGCTACGAAATCGTCGACAAGCAGAACGCGCAGACCCAGCTGAAAGCCTTCATCGCCGAGCGCCATGCCGGTGACGCCGGCATCGTCTACTGCCTGTCGCGCGCCAAGGTCGAGGACACCGCGGCTGCACTCAACAGAGCCGGCGTCGTGGCGTTGCCCTATCACGCGGGGCTCGATGCGGCCACGCGCGCGGGCAACCAGGACCGCTTCATCAACGAGGACGGCATCGTGATCGTCGCCACGGTGGCGTTCGGCATGGGCATCGACAAGCCCGACGTGCGCTTCGTCGCCCATCTCGACCTGCCGAAGAGCATCGAGGCCTATTATCAGGAGACCGGGCGCGCCGGGCGCGACGGCAAGCCGTCCAGCGCCTGGATGGCCTATGGCCTGTCGGATATCGTGCAGCAGCGCCGCATGATCGACGAATCCACCGGCGCCGAAGCGTTCAAACGAGTGTCGATCGGCAAACTGGATGCGCTGGTCAGCCTGGCCGAAACCGCGAACTGCCGGCGCAGCCGCCTGCTCGGCTATTTCGGCGAGACACCGGCGGCGGCCAAATGCGGCAATTGCGACAACTGCCTGTCGCCGCCGCTGGTGCGCGACGGCAAGGTGGCCGCGCAAAAGCTGCTGTCCTGCGCCTATCGCACCGGACAGCGTTTCGGCGCCATGCACCTGATCGATATCCTGGTCGGCCGCCTGACCGAACGCGTCACCCAGTTCGGCCACGACAAACTGTCGGTGTTCGGGATCGGCGCCGACCTCAACGAAAAGAAGTGGCGCGGCGTGATCCGCCAGCTGGTGGCGATGGGCCATCTGGCGCCTGATACCGAGGCCTTTGGCGCATTGAAACTGACGGAATCCGCGCGCGGCGTGTTGAAGGGCGAGACCGAGGTGATGCTGCGCGAGCAGGTCGCCGGCGCCCGCGTCCGCGCCGTCAGGACGAAATCAAGACGCGGCGATATCGCGCCGCAAATCGCCGGCTCCGGCGGAGCCGCCAATCCGGATCTGGTCGGCGCGCTCCGGGCATGGCGTTCCGACGTCGCGCGCACCCGCGGCGTGCCGGCCTATGTCGTGCTGCACGACGCTACCATCGACGGCATCGCGACCTCGCGCCCGACCTCGCTTGCCGGGCTTCGCAACATCCCCGGCATCGGCGACAAGAAGCTCGAACATTACGGCGACGAACTGATCGCGCTGGTGCAGGCGGCAGGCTGACGCGTCAGCGCGCTTTTCTTCTCCCCTCCCCCCGCCACGCGCAAAGGGCGCGTGGAGGGAGGGGAGCGAAGCATCACCAATGCGTGCGTCTTCACCTTGCTACTCTCGTGGGCTCGGCGCTGGCCGGAGTCGCCGAGCCTGACGAGGCCAGAATACTCAGCGCGACATCCCCTACGGGGAGCGGATCCGCCTTGCGGCCGGAGCCCAGCGCCAGCTCCATGGTGAACGCCCCTAATTCGCACATCACCTGCGACGCGACGTCGCCGTTCCCGGTGAACTCATTGGCGAGATATTCGAACTGGGAGCGGGCCTGGCGCAGCGTCGCCCTCGGCACCACCACGTCGGCTTCTCCGACGACGGGATTTCGGCCGCCCGGCTGCGCCAGGTTCGATCGCGCTTCCCCCTCCGACCGGCCTGCTGCGAGAGTCGAACCTCCGGTGCCGTCCTGCGGCTCGTTGGTCTGGTTCTTGAGATCGGCAATGCGATCGAATGCCGAACGAAGCTCGGCGCGCTTGGCTTCGAGGGCCGAAACCTTTGCCAGCAGCGCATCGCGCTCGCGCTCGGAGACAAGGCGAAGCGCCGCGAGCTCATCGCCGCTCACCTTGAGCCGGGCCGCGAGGTCGTGACGTTCGCCGGCAAAACCGAGACGCAGCTCGGACAACGCCAGTGCATGCGCCTTCGACTGCTCCGCCAGTTGCTGGCGAAGCTGGTCGAGCTCCTCGCCGCGCCGCTCGACCACCGCCGCGAACCCCGCGCGCTCGCCGTCGAAGGCCGCGGCCTGCGTCTCGCGCTCGCGTTCAAATTCCGCGCGAAGCTCAGCCAGAGCCTGTTGATGCAACTGCGATGCCGCGGCGAGCTCATTTCGTTCGCGCTCCAGATCACCCTGAAGCTCGGATATTTCGGTTTCCCGCGCCTGCAGCGTCGCCCTCAGCGCTTCGCGTTCCCCTGATATCGAGGATATGACATTGAGGTGCCCATCGAGGTCATGCTTGAGCGTTTCGCATTCGGCTTCCAGCGCGTCGGTATGCTGGGCGATGGTTTCGTACTTGTACCGCCAGAGCTGTTCTTCATCCTGCGCCGCGGCCAGGCGGGCCGACAGGGTTTCGAGCCAAACCGCCGCATGGTGCAGAAAGTTCGCATTGTGCCCGACCGACATCATGTCGGCAAAGCGCCGGAGAAAATGCGCCGTCTCCGCGACATTGGGCGTCTCAGGCGTCATGGAGGTGTCGGTCATGAAGCGTGCTTTCCTGAAGCGCCGGAGCGCCATCGCTAAAGCGTTCGGGATCGCGACCCCGGAACTTGATCGGGCGGCAATACTCGCGAGTGTTCTCTAGATCGGCAGCGGCAAAAATAGGGCGTCGGCATCGAATCCGTTAGCTCTCTAAACGCCGGTGTACGATTCGGCGAGAGCCGATGGCAGAGAAGCGGCCGTGTGGTCGACGGCCTGATCGCGCCATTGCGAACAAAGCGGGAATCAGTGACGGTCGAATCATCAGAAGGACGATTCGGACGTGCCAGCGGCGGCGAGCTACCTCGAAAGCCTCAATCCGGAACAGCGCCGGGCCGTCGAGCACGGCGTTGTGCCCGGACGTAACGGCGGGCCGGCTTCGCCGCTGCTGGTAATTGCAGGTGCCGGGTCCGGCAAGACCAACACGCTGGCGCACCGGGTCGCCCATCTCATCGTCAACGGCGCCGATCCCAGGCGCATTCTGTTGATGACATTTTCGCGACGGGCTGCCGCCGAAATGAGCCAACGCGTCGAACGCATCGCCCGAAAGGTGCTGGGCGACAAGGCCGGAATCATGACCGACGCGCTGCAATGGGCCGGCACCTTCCACGGCATCGGCGCGCGGCTGCTGCGCGACTATTCGGATCAGATCGGCCTCGATCCCGCCTTCACCATCCACGATCGCGACGATTCCGCCGACCTTATCAACCTGATCCGGCACGACCTCGGCTTCTCCAAAACCGCGAGCCGGTTTCCGACCAAGGGCACCTGTCTTTCGATCTATTCGCGCTGCGTCAACGCCGAGGCGCCGATCGAACAGGTGTTGGGCGGCTCATTCCCCTGGTGCTCCGGATGGGCGGCCGAGCTGAAGCAGCTGTTCGCGGCCTATGTCGAGGCCAAGCAGAAGCAGAACGTGCTCGATTATGACGATCTGTTGCTCTACTGGGCGCAAACCATGAACGATCCCGGCTTGGCCGGCGATATCGGCGGCCGGTTCGACCACGTGCTGGTCGACGAGTACCAGGACACCAACCGGCTGCAATCCTCGATCCTGCTGGCGCTGAAGCCCGGCGGTCACGGGCTGACGGTGGTCGGCGACGACGCCCAGTCGATCTATTCGTTTCGCGCCGCTACCGTTCGCAACATTCTCGACTTCCCCGGCCAGTTCAGCCCGCCGGCCGACATCATCACGCTGGACCGCAATTACCGCTCGACCCGGACCATCCTCGCCGCCGCCAATGGCGTCATCGAGCTCGCGCGCGAGCGATTCACCAAGAACCTGTGGACCGACCGCACCTCTGATATCAAGCCGCAGCTGGTCACGACGCGGGACGAAGCCGACCAGGCCCGCGGCATCGTCGAACGGGTGCTGGAGAACCGCGAATCCGGCACGCTGCTGAAGCAGCAGGCGGTGCTGTTTCGGACCTCCAGCCACAGCGGCCCGCTGGAAGTCGAACTGACCCGGCGCAACATCCCTTTCGTCAAGTTCGGCGGCCTGAAATTCCTCGATGCCGCCCACATCAAGGACATGCTGGCGCTGTTGCGATTCGCTCAGAATCCGCGCGACCGCGTCGCCGGCTTCCGGTTGATGCATTTGATCCCGGGCGTCGGCCCCGCCTCGGCGCAGAAGATTCTCGATATCATGGCCGGCAGCGCCGATCCGATCGCGGCGCTCAGGCTGGCGCCCGCCCCTCCCCGCGCCGGCGACGACTGGACCAACTTCATCGGCGCCATCGCCGACATCAGCCGTTCCGGGTGGCCGGCCGACATCGAGCGGGCGCGGCTGTGGTATGAGCCGCATCTCGATCGCATCCACGAGGATGCCGAGACCCGCCGCGCCGACCTGATCCAGCTCGAGCAGATCGCCGGCGGCTATCCGTCGCGCGAGCGCTTCCTCACCGAGCTGACGCTCGATCCGCCCGACGCGACCAGCGACCAGGCCGGCGTGCCCTTGCTCGACGAGGACTATCTTGTTCTCTCGACCATCCATTCCGCCAAGGGCCAGGAATGGAAATCGGTCTACGTGCTCAACGTGGTCGACGGCTGCATGCCGTCCGACCTCGGCGCCGGGACGAGCGCGGAGCTGGAGGAGGAGCGACGGCTGCTCTATGTCGCGATGACCCGGGCCAAAGACGACCTGCATCTGATGGTGCCGCAGCGCTTCTTCACCCACGGCCAGAGCGCGCAAGGCGACCGCCATGTCTATGCGTCGCGGACCCGCTTCATTCCGGACCGGCTGCTCCCTCTGTTCGAAAAGACGATCTGGCCAAAGGCTGCGACCGAAGCCGCGGCGCGTTCCGCCACTGGCGGTCCGCGCATCGACGTCGGCGCCCGCATGCGCGGCATGTGGCGCTGACGCAAAGTTTTTGGCCTACGCACCCCGTTCCAGCATGGCCTTGAAATCGGCGCGGGCACGCTGCGCCTCGCCCCGCGCTGTTTCCGAGGCATCGCCGAGACCGAAATAGCCGTGGATCAGGCCCGGACCATGATGATATTTCGTGGTAACGCCGGCGGCGGCCAGCGCATCGGCATAGGCCTTTCCTTCATCGCGGAGGGGATCGAACCACGCAGTGGTGACCACCGCCGGCGCAAGTCCGGCATGACTCTTTGCGCGCAGCGGCGAAGCCCGCCAGTCCGCGCCATGGCTGGCGTCTTCGAGATAATGGCCGCAGAACCACTCCATCACCGCGCGCGATAAAAAGTAGCCTTCCGCGTTTTCCGCGCGTGAGGGAAAACGCGCGTTCTCCGTTGCATCCGCGAAACCTCCGGCGACGTCGGTGACGGGATAGGCCAGCAATTGCGCGGCAAGCCCGATCCCGGCATCGCGGCAGGCGATCGCGACCGTCGCCGCCAGATTGCCGCCGGCACTGTCGCCGGCCACGCCGACGCGCGCGCTGTCTCCACCGAACTCGGCCACGCGCGCGAACACGTCGCGCACGGCGGCGAAGGCGTCCTCGAACGCGGCGGGAAAGCGCATTTCCGGCGGGCGCCGGTAATCGACCGAAACCACCACGGCGCCGGTCTCGATCGCGAGCAGCCGGGCCTGCCGGTCATGGGTTTCGAGATCGCCGGCGACCCAGCCGCCGCCGTGAAAAAACACCACGGTCGGCGCTTTCGCATCCGACATACGATAGACCCGCGCGGCAAGCGACCCGGCGGGACCCTTCACCACCGCATCGGCGGCGCTCGCGACCGGCGGCGGCGGCACCGCGGCGCGTGCGGCAGCCAGCGCACGGAGCGCATCGCGGGCGCTTTGCGGCGTCATCGTCTCGGGATCGCGCAGCGGCAGTTTTGGAATGATCTCGGCAATGACGGGATCGAGCGGTGTGATCATGATGTCCCCCCGGGGCAGAAATTTTGCAGCCAGCATAGGTTCCACTCGCCGCTGTCGCAACGCGCCGTCGTATCCACCGCCGCATGGGAGGCCACCGAAAACGACGAATTGAAAAAGCGGCAGGAGAATGCTGGGGTAATGCTTCGCAAGGCCGCAACAAGCGGCCGGCAGGGAGGCGACGCGCATCATGACGGCCGACAGCACAGTCCGGGCTCAACAGGCTCGCACGCCCGAAACCGAAGCGGTTTTCGACGCCGTCGTCGTCGGCGCGGGTTTTGCCGGGATGTACATGCTGCATCGGCTGCGCGGTCTCGGCTTTTCGGCGCGGGTGTTCGAGGCCGGCAGCGGCGTCGGCGGCACCTGGTACTGGAACCGGTATCCGGGCGCACGCTGCGACGTCGAGAGCATGCAGTACTCGTTTTCCTTCTCGGAGGAACTGGACCAGGAGTGGAACTGGTCGGAGAAATATTCGCCGCAGCCTGAAATCCTCTCCTACGCCAACCATGTCGCCGACCGCTTCGATCTGCGTCGCGACATCGTGTTCGACACCCGCGTCATCGCGGCGACCTTCGACGAGGGCGAAAAATGCTGGCGCATCGAGACCGATCGCGGCGACAAGGTCCTGGCAAAATTCTGCATCATGGCAGTCGGCTGCCTGTCGGCGCCGAACCGTCCGGCATTCCCGGGCATGGTGGATTTCCGCGGGCCGATCTACCACACCGGCGAATGGCCGCATGACGGCGTCGACTTCCGGGGCCAGCGCGTCGGCGTGATCGGCACCGGCTCCTCGGCGATCCAGTCGATTCCGATCATCGCGCAGCAGGCCGCTCACCTCACGGTATTTCAGCGCACCGCTACATGGTCGGTGCCGGCCCGCAACGAACACCTCACGCCGGAATACCTGCAGGCGGCCAAGGCCGAGTATCCGGCACTGCGGGTCAAGGCGCGCGGACGCCCGACCGGCTTCTATTTTCCCTTCAACATGAAGCCGGCGCTGGAGGCCGCCCCCGAAGAGCGTGAACGGCAATACGAGGAAGCCTGGCAACGCGGCGGCCTGCCGTTCCTCGGCGCCTTCGGTGATCTCTTGTTCGAGAAGGCCGCCAACGACACCATCGCCGACTTCGCCCGCCGCAAGATCCGCCAGTTGGTGAAGGATCCGGCCACTGCCGACCTGCTGTGTCCGGACAACGTCTTCGGCTGCAAGCGGCTCTGCGTCGATACCGCGTATTTCGAGACCTACAACCTGCCGCACGTCAATCTGGTCGATGTGTCGAAGACACCGATCGAGCGCTTCACCGCCGACGGCATCGAGGTCAATGGCGTCGCATATCCGCTGGATGCCGTGGTCTGCGCCACCGGCTTTGCCGCGATGACCGGATCGTTCGACAAGATTGTGATCACCGGCCGCGACGGTCTGACACTGGCCGAGAAATGGCGCGCCGGCCCCCGCGCCTATCTCGGGATCGCCTCGGCGGGTTTCCCCAACCTGTTCACCATCACCGGCCCCGGCAGTCCTTCGGTGCTGGCCAGCATGATCCAGGC
>NZ_JAURXB010000024.1 GCF_030654605.1 Bradyrhizobium sp. | reverse complement strand
GTTTACATCGCCCGGCCCGATTTTCGAGCCGGAGGCCACCCACGCCGACCCCTGGCGCGGCGCCCGGGCGCTGTTTGCAGCGGGCTTGCGGCCGGGCGACGTGGTGCTGAACACCTTCAGCTATCATTTGACGCCGGGCGGTTTCATTTTCGTTGACTCGGCGCGCGCGCTCGGCTGCGCGGTGATTCAGGCCGGTCCCTGCAATACCGAGGCGCAATTCGAGCTGATCGAGGCCTATCGGCCGGTCGGCTACAGCGGCACCCCGGATTTCCTCAAAATCCTGCTCGACGCCGCGGCAGCCGCCGGGCGCGACGTCTCCTCGATCAAGCGCGCGCTGGTGTCGGGGGCGGCATTCCCGGCGTCGCTGCAGCAGGACATCAAATCGCGGGGCGTCGACGCCTACCAGGCCTTCGGCACCGCCGATCTCGGCCTGATCGCGTTTGAGACCTCATCGCACGAGGGCATGGTGGTCAACGAGGACCTGATCATGGAAATCGTGCGGCCCGGCACCGGCGATCCGGTCGCGCCGGGCGACGTCGGCGAAATCGTCGTGACCTCGCTCGATCCCCATCACCCCTGGATTCGCCTGGCGATCGGCGACCTCACCGCGGCGCTGTCAGCCCCGAGCCCGTGTGGCCGGAGCAATATGCGGATCAAGGGCTGGATGGGTCGCGCCGACCAGACCACCAAGGTCAAGGGCATGTTCGTGCGGCCCGAGCAGATCGCCGAGATCGGCAAGCGTCATCCGGAACTCGGCCGGTTGCGGCTCGTCGTGACCCGCGAGGACGAGGCCGACGTGATGACGCTCAAATGCGAATGCGCGTCGCCCGGCGGCGAGCTTCAAAACGAGATCGCCGCGACGCTGCGCGCAGTGGCCAAGCTCGGCGGCCATGTCGAACTGGTCGGGCCGGGATCGCTTCCCAACGACGGCAAGGTCATTTCCGACGAGCGCGGCTCCAGCTAGAGGCGAGTGCGCTCGGCGGTCACGTCTCGGGTTGCTGCGCGCGGGTTACGCCGCATTTCCCGATCGCCGCCATACCGTGGCATTCTGAGCCGCGTCATATGTGCGCTCGACCTTTGGGATGGTCCATTGCGGTGGGTTGTCGCCCCGGCGAACAATGCCGATGTAGAAGAACGAACTCTCCCTGGTCAGCGTGGGGAAGTCGCCATCGGTGAAGACGATCTCGAGCCCGGACTGCTCGATCATTTGACGAAAGGTTTCGACGGTCGAACCGCGGTTGTTTTCCTGCAATACGACAACGCCGCCGGGGGTCAGAAATTCGCCGATCGTTGCAAAAAACTCCCGGTGAATTCGCCAATCCGGATCGTGCGCGCGCAAGTCGCCGATATACTGATCGATGAAATGCGGAGGATTGCTGACCACCACATCCCATTTCTCGGAGCGGGGTATATTCTTCAGATTATCGGATTGGTAGACAGCAACCCGATCGTCAAGACCGTTCACACGCACGGTATTTCTGCAGGAAGCCACCGCTTCGGGATTGATGTCGGCCAC